>CAZDAM010000016.1:0-40826 GCA_964503595.1 uncultured bacterium | reverse complement strand
ACTTTCATGACCTGGGCGTCCAGCTGGTTTGCACCGCGGGCGCCCAGCCAGCTTCCAAGCACTACCATGACGGCAATCGTCAGGGCTGCCTTGAAGTTGACATTGTCATTGCGGTAATACTCCCATACGGCGGCAATGCCGACCGGGGGGAGCAGAATGGCCAGACTGGTTCCGGTGGCAAGTTTCTGGGAAAAGCCCATGAAATAGACCAGGGCCGGAACGATCAGGACGCCGCCGCCGATTCCAAAAAGTCCGGACAGAAGTCCGGCTCCCAATCCGATTCCCATGCTGTAGATCCATTCCATATTATTCTCCAGAGGCTCAGTTTTTCTTTTGAGTATCGACCCTCAGGGAAGGATATTCAATTTCGGATCCAAGAGGCTGCTCTTCTCCCGGGAAAAAAACCGGCAATGAACGAAAAAGCAAAGAATAGGTCATGATTTGTGCTAAAATAACCGCCTATGACAAAATCCAAACCCGATGTGGACCCAGCGGAAGAAAGACTGATTGCAGATGAGCTGCGTGGTTCTGGATGCACACGTCCGGTCGATTTGAAAAAATCCCAGAAAAAATCTGAGCGCAGTCTGGATGAGATGTACGAGCGTCTCGTTGACCGTGGCTACACGGTTTGAGGTTGCGTTCCGGCTACTTCCCTTCATACAAATCCCTGTTTCACCGATAGTCTGATTCAGAAGGCACTGTTTTTCGCCATGCTATCATTTGGGGTGAAATTGTGAAGTCAGATCGAGGTTTTCCAGAATGAATCAAAAGGATTCCAAGTCTACCCGCATTCTCCGCGATAATTATCAGGCTTTTTTTGCTGATCCTCTGGATTATTCAGCATTTTATGCCTGGAGATCCGAGGTGGAGAAAGAGCTCAAACTCGGGGCAAAGGAGTTGTTAAGGAATGCGGGATGCGTAGAGCTTTTCAAGCTTCTGGCAGAGCAGTTTCGGGAATTGCCCCGGCACTGGAATGCCGAAGTGGTCAACCTCAAGGTGCGCTTGAACTGGCTTCTGGAAGATCTGGCTCAAAGCACGGATCTGAATGCTGTCAGAATCATGGAGTGCATTCGTCAGATTGAGCGTGGGCTGGGTAAGATTCAGGAAGAAGATCAAAGCCTGATGCGGGTGCCGGAAGTGGTTCTTGCATCCCGAAGGAACCCTCTTGAAGCAGCTCGCCGGAACCGTCACGCCGATCGGACCGATTTAAACCCGGAAGAAATCCGTGGCCTTTTGAGAACCTGCAAAACCCGCTCGGCCAATGCCGATTTGTCGGTGGGAATTGTCAATTCCTTCTACTCCCAGGTCAGTTCCCGCAACCCCAAAGCCATTATCGAATTTCTGGAAGGGGTGCGTGAAACCCTGATTCCGATTCAGCTCAAGATTCGTGAGAATCACATGCTCATGGCGTTTCTGGATACTTTGCCCTATCTCATGTTTCATGGACACAGGGCACCGTATGATGAAAACTATATTGCTGCTTCCCGCCTTCTGGCGGATATTGTGCTTCAGATTGTGGATCACCCTCTGACCGATTTTCGGGGTGAGGAATGCGAGCCTCTGGATGAGATTCTGCATTATTATTTCCACTCTCTGTTCTACTGCCTTGAGCAGGGCAGGCTTGCCGCATTTCAGGATCTTTTCCGGGTAACGGCTGAGGTGATCAATCAGTCGGAGAAATTCGAGATTCGCTATTTTTATATTCCGGTGATTTCCGAAATGTTCTACTGGATTCCGGCGGCCTACCGCGACAAGCTCAGAGGCTTCATGCTGGATGAAGTCAGAAAGCGGATCAGCCTGAAGCAGGACTCTCCGCTAAGACCTTTGCTTGAGCTGGTCAATGCCGGAGCGGGGGAGGATCTGGACAAGTTCATTGTGGTTTCCGAATTTTTGAAGGAAGTCTACAAGGACGGAAAAATCACCGAGTTTGAGCGCCAGGCTGTAAGAAACCTCCTGAAAGCCCTGGATGTGAAGCCGCTGGAATACCGAAGGGTTCTTCGTGAGGTTCTAAGAGAGTACCGTCACGGCGAGATTCAGGCTATGGGGGATTTTGACCGCAATCACCTGATGAGCCGCTTGCTGAGGCTGGCTCTCGCCAACAAGGCCATTGATAACCGTGAGAGAAACCTTCTGAATGCTGCGGCCCGGGCAATGGGTCTGAATGCAGTTCAGTTCAAGGAAATCCTGAAGAGAACCCGTGAAGAAGTGGATGCCGAACCAGCGGCCACTCATCTGGAAACCGGTTTTCGCCGCCTGGGCTGGTCCGGGGTTTCCCGTCACCTTCTGAAATCCATGGAATGGTATAAATGGAATCAGATGAGACTGGAAGGATACCAGCGTTCCTTTGAGAGCTTTTTCAAGGAAATTGATTATCTTCCGGGCTCCAGTCATTTTCACTTCAGAGGAGAGATTGAAGATTATTTTTCTCCTCTTGAAGGTGAAGTCAAAATCACCAGTTTTGAAGAAAACCAGATGAGTGAAGGCCAGGAAGAAATCGGGGTCATGGTCTTTGCCCCCCGGCGTATGCTCAGAAAATGGTTTGAGATTGCCAATCAGATTGATTATCTACTGGTGGATTCCACTTCAAGTACTTTCAGTGTGGAATTCTATCTCCTGAATGTCATGGGCAGTCTTCTTATGACGCGCTCTGTCCCCATGCAGGATCCGGATGCATTCCAGCGTCTGGTGAGGGCCAATTCAGGGCGCTACCGCCTGTTCATTGTGGAGGAAGAAACCAAGAAGCTGGTCTACTGGCAGAAAGTTTCGTCCTATCTGATCGAAAAGCGGAAGATCGAGCCTCTGATTGATGCTCTGGAAGCCCGCAATTTCACCTCGATTAAAATTATCAGCCAGATTGGACAGAAAAAAGATCCGGATGAGGCGATCTATTACCATGCCATGATCGAAAATGTACTCTTTCTGAGTTCCAATCAGGAAGAAGTTCTGAAGATGATGGCTCTTTGCAAGGAACTGATTCGCCGCAAGTTTCAGGATGATTTCAAACTCTATTACTTTCTGGGATGCCTGTGCTTTGAGGTTGGACGGAAGTCCGAGGCTTTTGAATGGCTCGATCAGTGTCTGAAGATCAAGCCGGACTACAAGGAAGCCCTTTTGCTTTACTGTGAGCGCAAGCTTCAGACGGATATCCTGGATCGGCGTGCTTTGGGATATCTCAAGCTTGTGGATTTAAGCTTTCCCAAGGAAGAAAGGCTGGAAAAGCTCTATCGCCAGCTGGAAAAACTCCATCACGTGGATTTAAAGCCTCTGATTGCACGTTCCCGCATGATGACGAATACGCTGGCCCTCCGCCAGCAGGGATGATATGGCCAAAATTCAGCTTCCAACCGCAACTTTGAAAGTGGAAAAAAAGGATCTCCTGAAACAGAAGGATGAACTGGAAAAAGTCCTGAATGGTCAGGAAATACGCCGCAACTGGGGGCTTTGTGCCTTTCTGGTTGCAGGAGTGATGGCTCTTGGTGTCCAGGATGCATCGGCAAGGCAGTCTCTTATGATTGTGATTGGAATTGCCGCCGCAGGATTCATGTCCTATGTGCCACCGGAAGTCAGCAGTGCCCGTCAGGAGCTTTTGCGGATCGAAGAGCTTCTTGCTATGTTCCCGCCTGATGTGGAGCAGGAAAACCCTCAAAGTTAGGTTCTGGAGCACCGATCAGGCATAAAAAAGTGCCTCTGAACTTATGTATAGCTGGATCAAGATAAACCGCGATACTGCAAATGCTCGGAAAACAAGATTTCCACTGAGCAGCGTTTCTTTTTTCTGATGGATTTTACCTGTGCCCACTTTTTCTCTACAGGATTAAGATCAGGGCTATATGGAGGGATTATTCCAGAATACAGTCTTTTTCCTGGATCGCTTTTAGCATATCTGTCCGCTTATGGAATGTCGCGTTATCCATCACGATCACGGTGTTCGAGGCTATTTTTGGCAGCAAGAGGTCTTGTGTGAGCCACGCAAAAAAGACGTCCCAATTAATGCTACCGGCAAACAGGCTGAGTGTCACAAAAACATTGCGAATGATGGCTCAAATAGCATGAGCCTCCCTTTCGCATTCCAGTCCTGTTTCCCATAGCATCGTTGGCTTTTGGGGGAGTACCCATGAGTCCGGGGCAGGCACTTCGCAAACCCGCTTTCATCAAGCTACAGGATGTCATAGCCGTTTTTTTCGTACTCTTTAATACGGATCTGAAAGCTTTGTCGATGAGCTTCATTGGCCTTGGGGTGTCGAAGGCTTTTTTTAAAGGTCGTATTTAAACGCTTCAGCGCATAATGAATCGTTGATTGGCCCACGTTGAAACGCTCGGCTCTTTCCCATTGGTAATCATCACTGCGTTGCTCAACATCCTTTGCCAGCTTTTCCATATCAATTTTGATAGAGGGCCTGTTTTTACTCTTGCATGGTTCGGGGAGATGGACCCAGCGAAATAATGAGCTGATGTGGACGCCAAAATGCTCACTGGTTTGCTCGAAAGTTAGACCATGCTGTTTTTTGTACTCAAATACATGCTTTCGGAATTCTTTGGAATAGGGTGTGTGGGTTTCGTTCCTGACAAAAAAAGAAAAGGGAAAACCATTATCGCACAAAAAAATGATTCTGCTATATGTCTTCCGATAACAGACCCTTTTAGGCGACAGAAACTGTCGCCTAAAAGGGTCGTTTTTTAAGAGATATACCCTTCTTTGAGCGGTACTCTTACACCTCCGCCCACCGCATTTATCACGATGGGCGGCTGCCGTGAGTGGCAATCACAGTGGTTGTGATTCCGCCGCGGGCGCGAAAGCGGGCCCGGATTTCCATGAAAACAGGCTCGGTAGCCTTGGCCAGGGTATCGAGCATTTCGTTGGTGACGGCCTCGTGAAAAACACCCCGATCCCGAAAGGACCAGAAGTACAGCTTCAGGCTTTTTAGTTCGACACATTTCTGATCCGGAATATAGCGAATCTCAATATCAGCGTAGTCTGGCTGGGAAGTCAGGGGGCAGATACAGCTGAATTCCGGGCACTCGATAAAAATTTCATAGGGGCGTCCGGGACGCGGATTTTCGAACGTATCAACATGATTTTGAGGTTGCGTTGCCATGATTCTCCTTAAATTTAGGCGCAGATTATCCCTCAGGTGGAAATTCGTCAATATCCTGCCTCAAGGGGTAAAGAAGGCGTGACAGTTACCACGGGCATGATCTAACCTTGGCGCCATTCCTTTGCGGGCGGAATTCGGGAAGTGATTGTGACACGTTTTGGGACTTGGTGGCGCTTGATTTCTGTAGGGCTTCTGACCCTTCTGCCCGTCTATGCCCAGACTCCGGCGGATGTTCTTTACCAGCAGTCTCTCAAACCTCTCAGAATAGGGCGTCAGACCTATGAATCCCCGCGCGATGTGATGATTGGCCATCACCCGGTCATGATGTATCTGAGGGAGAATCTTCCGGGCTACCGGGCTGAACTGAAGCTTTACCGAACCTATGAAAGAGTTCTTGAGGAGCTTCAGGCCGGAAATCTTGAGGTGGCCTGGCTGGGTACGGTTTTTTATTGCCGGATTCCAAGGGAGAAACTTCCCGGAAAGCCGCTTGTCAGTCCGATCTGGAGGGGCAAGGACAGCTATGAGGGGCAGTTTCTGGTACGGGCGGACTCATCCATTGCTTCTGTTGAAGATTTAAGAGGAAAAAAAGTCGCCTTTGTTTCTCGTGATTCGAGCTCCGGTTATCTTTTTCCCATGTCCATTCTTAATCGTCACGGTATTCAGGAGCAGGATCTGGGCCAGATTGACTTTCTGGACAAACATGATTCCGTGGCCTGGGCCGTTTTTATGCAGCAGTTTGATGCCGGGGCCTGCTTTGCGGGTATTCTGGAATCTTCCGCTTTCCAATCCAAACAAGATCAGTTTCGTGTTCTGGCCAAGACCGGTCCGATCCCCAATGAACCTTTAGTCCTGCGGAAAGGTCTTGCCGATGAACTCGGAGAGAGACTGGTGGAGCTTCTGGTTTCTGAAGAAGCAAACCATGTGATTCAGAACATTCGGGCTCTCACCGGTTTTCACCGGACTACAGACGCGGCTTATGAACCTGTAAGGCGGATGTTGGGATTATGAACAAGCTAGGATTCCTTACCCGGACCACGATGGAAATTGCAGTTGCCATGGGCCTTCTGCTTCTGGCAACAGGCTTTTTTGTACTGGATCGTCAGGAGGAAATGCTCACGGAGCTGATTCTTAAGAACGCCCGTACGGTAGCCCAGTCGATTGCGACTTCCTCCGTGAATGAAATTCTGACTAACGAGTACGTCAATCTTCCCCGGCACCTCAAAGAGGGTCTTGAGCAGGTGGACGTCGATTACGCCTATATCCTGAATGCTGATGGCATCTGTCTTGCCCATACCGATTCCGCCCAGGAGGGCCGCAAGTTCACTCTTGGTTCGGCTGCAACCTGGCTTGAGGAATTTCGTTCGGGCTTTCAGAGAAGAGATCATGTCGTGAATCGCTCCGGCGATGTCATTGAGGTGGTATATCCGGTCAAAATTGAGGAAATCCGGGGTTTTTACGGTCTGGTCAACCTTGGTCTGAACCGCTCGGAAATCGATCGCCGTCTGGCTGGTCTGAGAAGAATCTTCTGGTTCATTTTTGTGGTGGCGATCGCTTTGGCGTCTGTTCTGGGTTCTCTTCTGGCCGCACGGGCCACACGGCCGATTCGTGAGATCAATCGCATGGCGGCAAGAATCGCTGAAGGTGATTATCAGGTTGATTCTCACGAAGCCGAATTTCTGGAGGAGCAGGAGCTTCAGGATTCCCTAAGAGCGATGGCGGGAACGATTGAAAGTCAGTTTGATGAACTCAAGGATAAGAACCGGCGACTGGATCGCAAGGTTTACGAGCTGGAAACCCTGATGTCAGCCTCCATGAAAATGAATACCAAGTGTTATTCCAACGAGGTTCTGGATCATATTCTGGATCGGGCTGTGGAAGGGCTTGATGCCCGCTGGGGCTCGATTCTTCTGGCGGATACCAAGGAGCAGCATCTTGTTCCCCGCGTGGTAAGAGGAATGTACGATCAACCGCACCGGGCCTCCTGTATTCCGCTTGGTGAGGGCATTGCCGGTAAGGTTTACTCCGAGCGGGTGCCCTATGTTTCCAATCGGGGCTATGAGGATCCTCTCTTCAAACGCATTGATGAAAACAGAGAATCAAATATCCGTTCCCTGGTCTGTGTGCCTCTTGTGGTCAATGATGAAGCGATTGGGGTCATCAATATCCTCAACAAGCTGGATGGGGATTTTGATGAGGATGATCAGCGCCTTCTGGTGGGTCTGGCTTCCCTGATTGCCCGCTCGATTGAAAATAGCCAGCTTTATAATCTGGCCATTACCGATGGTCTGACCGGGCTTTTTATCCGCCGGTATTTTGAGGATCGCCTCAAAGATACACTGGAGCAGGGCAAGCGCTATCATCAGACCTTCTCCCTGATTTATACCGACATTGACTTCTTCAAACGGGTGAATGATACCTACGGCCATATCATGGGTGATGCGGTAATTCGTAATGCGGCCCGTATCCTGCTTCAGGAAGCCCGCGACAATATCGATCTTGTTGCTCGAATCGGTGGCGAGGAATTTGCCATTATCCTGCCGGAAACGGACAAGGAAGGGGCGATGACATTTGCCAGCCGGGTGCGCCAGCGTGCCGAGGAAACTCTGGCCAAACTGAGCGGTCTGAAAGATCCCGTGACCATGAGCTTTGGGGTTGCAACTTTTCCGGATGACGGGCGGGAACCGCTGGGCCTGATCGAATCTGCCGACGATGCTCTCTATACTTCAAAAGAAGGCGGCCGCAACCGCGTGACTTCAGCTTAAAGGAGTTCTTGTATGCCGCAGTCACGATTACCTCTGGTGATCGTCAATTCCCCCTCGGACTGGCCATTGCATGTTGAGGGAGTGGAAATTGTCACTGCCCGTGCCTATGTCACGGATCCGGCCTATGCCGCCCGTAAGAACGTGCAGGTTTTCAATATGTGCCGTTCCTACCGCTATCAGACTCTGGGCTACTATGTGAGTCTTCTGGCCGTGGCCAGGGGACACCATCCGATTCCGGACGTGATGACGATTCAGGATTTGAAAAGTGCCACGCTGACGAGGCTGGTCAGTGAGGATTTTGATCAGGAAATCCAGAAGGCTCTCAAGCCGGTTGAAGTCGGGGCCTACCATTTCGAACTCTACTTCGGGCATAGTGTGGATCGCCGCCTGGACAGGTTGGCTGCCCAGATTTTCAATCTGTTTCCGGCTCCGTTTCTAAGGGCGAAATTCTCAAAGAACAGTGATGGCTGGAACCTGATCAAGCTTGAGCCTCTGGCGGCAAATGACATCCTTCAGGAGCACAAGGGCTTTGCGGTCAAATCCGCGGAAAAGTACTTTGCGAGTCCCCGCAAGGTGCGTAAGAAAAAATCAGCCCGCTATGATCTGGCCATTCTTTATGATCCGTTTGAAAAGCATCGTCCTTCCTCGGATGCAGCCATCAAGAAGTTTGAGAAAGCGGCGGAATCCCTGGGCTTTTATGTGGAAAGAATCACCAGGGAGGATTATTCCCGTCTGGCTGAATTTGATGCGCTCTTTATTCGCCAGACCACCAGCGTGAACCATTTTACCTATCGTTTTGCCCGTCGGGCCGAGGCTTTGGGCATGGTTGTCATGGATGATCCCCAGTCTATTCTGCGCTGCACCAACAAGGTCTATCTGGCCGAGCTCATGCTGAAAAACAAGGTTCCGGTTCCGTGGACCGTGATCCTGCACAAGGGCAATTTTGAGGAAGCCGCACGTGATCTGGGTTTTCCCATGGTTTTGAAGCAGCCTGACAGCGCTTTTTCTCAGGGAGTGGTCAAGGTCAAGGATGCAGCCGAGCTTAAATCAGTCTGTGAGAATCTTCTGATGAAATCCGAGCTTCTGATTGCCCAGGAGTTTTTGCCGACAGAGTTTGACTGGAGGATCGGTATTATTGATGGACAACCGCTTTATGTCTGCAAATACCATATGGTCAAAAAGCACTGGCAGATTGCCCGCCATGATTCCGGGCACACCCGTTATGGTCAGGTGGAAACCATTCCGGTTGAGCAGGCTCCCACCCGTCTGATCAAGACGGCTCTGAAGGGAGCCAATCTGATTGGAAAGGGCCTTTATGGCGTGGATCTGAAGCAGGTTGGCAACCAGTTCTATCTGATTGAGGTCAATGACAATCCCAATATTGACACCGGTTGTGAGGATGCCATTCTGAAGGATGAACTGTATCGCCGCATCATGCGGGTCTTTTTGCGTCAGGTGGAAGATGTCAGCTCCGGAAACTGGGCCTGAGCTCAGTCCCTTTCAGAAACTTCTGAATCTTGCGGCCTGGGGGCTGGTGGTGGCTGCCCTGGCCGGCAGTCTCTGGAAATTTCACTGGTTCTTTGCCCTGTTCGGGCAATTTCTGCCTCAGCAGGCTCTGTTTCTGCTGCTGCTGCTTCCTCTGGCTTTTTTCAGTCGCACACCAATTGTCGGCAAGCTCATGCTCTGTTTCCTTCTGATCCTGTTTCAGGCTCGTCGTGGACAGGTTCAGGAACTGATTTTCACGCTGCCTCCTGCTGAGGGTGAGGCCCTGAAAATCATCCAGTTCAATGTGCATGGGGACCGTTCGCCGACGGATGAGGAAGTGAACTGGCTTCTTGAGAGCGAGGCTGATTTTCTGCTGTTTCAGGAGTTTACTCCGGGCTATCAGGAGGCTGTCGGAAGACTTCAGGAAAAATGGCCCCATGTTCAGGCCCTTCCCCAAGAAGGCTTTTTCGGGCTGGCAATCTACTCCAGAAAGGAACTTCTCAAGACAGAGGTTCACTGGGTGGAGCCGGGCATTGCCATTCTGGAAGCCCAGGTACTTTTCCATCAGAAACCCCTGAGCCTGTTCAATCTTCATCCACCTCCGGGTTTTGGATCCGAGCATGTCGAAAATCGCCGCAAAAACGGGGAACTTCTGAAGCGAAGAATTGCTGAAACCGAAGGCAGGGTCCTCGTCGCGGGAGATTTCAACGATGCACCTTTCAGTCCTGATCTGATGAAGCTTGAGACCGAAACCGGGCTGATCAATATCCAGCGGGGACTGGGATACAAGTCCACCTGGAAGGGTTGGACTTCCGTGCTTTCCCTATCCATTGATCATCTTTTGATGAAGGGCTTCCAACCAAAATCGCATGCAATCGGGCCTGATTTCGGCAGTGATCATCTGCCAGTCATCTCCGAGGTTGTACCTCTGTTATAATGACGCCCGATGGAAGAGAGTCTTAGAAGAATCCCGCCGCATAATCTGGATGCGGAAATGAGCCTTTTGTCCCTGCTGGTCAATTTCCCCGAGAAATTGCCGGAGGTTATGGCTGAACTGAAGCGTGAGCACTTTTACAAAAGAGTTCATCAGGAAATCTTTCAGGCCGTCCTGGAACTGGATCGTCGGCAGATGAGCATTGACGAGCTGGTTCTGGTGGATCACCTGAAGCAGAGCCAGATTTTCCGGGATGCCGGCGGAGCCGCCTATCTGGCTCAGATTGCCGCCATCACGCCGAATTTCAATCACATGAGCTATGTGAAAATCATCGTTCAGAAATCCCGTCTGAGGCGTCTGATTGAGATCAGTAATCTGGTTCTGTCCCGCTCCTACTCTGAAGAGGATGCCGATTCTCTGGTTGCGGATGCCGAAAAGGAAATCCTCAAGGTTGCCGAGGTTCGTGAAGAAAAGCGCTATGCCCATGCCAGCCGTTATGCCGAGGAATCCTGGGATACGGTGGCCGATCTGGTCAGAATCCGCAGTGAAGGGGGAATCCCCAATATTGGCATTCCGACCCTTCTGAGTGAACTTGATTCCCTGATGATGGGGTTCAAGCGCCAGGACATGATTGTTTTCGGGGCCCGTCCTTCCATGGGGAAAACGGCTTTCTGTCTGCAACTGGCCCGCAATCTCGCAGTCGAGCAGAATGAGCCGGTGATTTTATATTCTCTGGAGATGCCCGGCATGCAGATCATGATGCGGGTGCTTTCGGCTCTGGCTGGAATCAATGGAACCCGGCTTCTGAAGGGGGATCTGAATCAGCAGGATATCCAGAATCTGGGTCAGGCTGTGGCCCGGGTGCAGGAAAGCCCTTTCTTCATCAATGATCAGAATGCGATGACTCTGCTTGATATCAAGAATGATCTGAGGCGTCTGACACGGGAGCTTCGGGAGCGCAACCAGAAACTCGGACTGGTGGTGATTGATTATCTGCAGCTGATTCTTTCCAGTGAAAACAAGGCCAGCGAGCAGGAACGCATTGCTGAAATCAGCCGTGGTGTGAAGTCGATTGCCCGCGAATTTGATGTGGCAGTTCTGGCCCTGTCCCAGCTTTCCCGTAAAGTCGAGTCACGACAGGACAAGCGCCCGATGCTCTCGGATCTGAGGGAATCCGGATCGATTGAGCAGGATGCGGATCTGGTTCTGTTTCTGCATCGTGAAGAGTATTACGATCCCAAAAATGAGGAAGTCAAAGGTCTTGCCGAGGTTCTGGTGGCCAAAAACAGGAATGGTCCGACAGGCTCCGCTCATATGCGCTTTGACAAATCCACGGCCCGCTTTACAGATAAAGCCAGGGAGGGCAGCCGGTGAGTGAGAAAATCGGTAAAGAGAAGATTATTCAGCTTCTGGAAGAAAGCTTTGGACAGCACATCAGTTTTCTGGATGCTCTTCTGGCTTCTCCCAGAAAGGAAATCGTCCAGGCCGCTCTTGAAGTTCTCCAGCTGATTCGCAAGGATGGATTCGATTCCCAGGCGATCAAACTGATCACGGTGCATGAGCATTTTGATGAAGTTCTGGCGATTGCAACCTTACGCCCCCGCAAGGCCTATGCTCCCTACCTGATGAAACACTGGGATGATTTCCCCGTAAGAAGCCAGCTCAAGCTGATGCCGGCTCTGGCCAAACTGGGTGATCCTTTTGAGGTCTCCAGCTTTCTGGTCGAAAAGTGGAATGGTATGGATCCTTCCATCCGGGTTGAGGCGATGGCGACCCTGCTTCTGACCGGAGATCGGGAGACTCTGGATTTTGTTCTCCAGCGCATGGCAGCTTTTCCGGCCGAGGATGAACTTCAGGTTCAGGGGCGTTTCCTCAGACTGGGCAAGGAATTCGATCAGCGGGCAACCACCTGGTTTGTCGAGCAGTTTCGAACCAAGGAAGCCCTGGATATCCGCGCAGGCTATCTCAGGCTTCTCGCGCTTGGAGAGCCTGATGTTGGAGTGCAGATTCTGATTGAAAGCCTTCAACGTCAGCCTGAAATCATTGTCAGTGCGGCATTTGATGCCCTGATTCACATGAATCTGCAGGAGCAGATCCCGGAAAATCTGCTGGAGCTTTACAGCTCAAGCCGTTTCTATCGCCTGGCGGTCAATGTTGCCAGAATCTACGGCATCAAGTTTCAGAAAAGCCAGGATCGTGATGCTTTATCCAGGGGCATGAATATCATCAGCTGGCTTCTGAATGATAATACCCGGGAAGCCAGAATGGCCGCGATTGAAGGCAGTCGCTGGTTTCCTGGTGAACTCAGGGTGGTGGACTGGGTAGGTTCCCTGCTTTTGTCCACGGATGATGAAGAGATTCTTGAACAGGCTATTGCCTTTCTTCAGGATACTCCACCAACAGATGCTCTCAAGCAGATGCTTCTCAAGGCCTTTGCCCGTGGCATCCCCATGCTGGAACAGCATTCCCTGCGCCTTTTGCAGAGGCATGCCGATCCCGATATGAGCACCATGCTTCTGGAAACGGTGGCCAAGAACCGGCTGACAGCTCCTCAGGTAGCGGCTCAGGCCGTATCCACCCTGGCTCGCTGTATTGTTGTAGCCCGTGAAGGGGAGTACTTTCCTCTTCTGAAGGAAGAAGCCCCCGAAATTCTGCATGCGGCTTTGGAGGGAATGGTTCACTGGCGCAGTGAAAATTCCCGGCGGGTGCTTGAAAAGGAGTATCAGAACTATTCGGGTACCAGCCGTGCGATCGCGGCAGATGTTCTGTTTCAGAAAGGTGTGAGTTACATCCCGGATGATATTCATGCCCTGCTGGCATCAGATCATCCCACCGAACAGAGGATCGGCCTGGTCGGACTGAAGCGCATGCTTCTGCATGTCCGCGAAACTCCTGCGGATGCCTTAAGTGCTGATTTAATCTCCAATATTGAGCTTTGGCATGTAGAAGCCATGCGACGTCGTCTGGAGGCTTCGGTTCTGGAAGGCTTTGAGCCGCGCCGGGTGCTCCCTCTTCGTCTCCTGCTGCTTCAGGAAAAATACGAGGAAGCCCTTCAGTACATAGAGCGGAAGCAGGAAGAGATTGAAGAGCCCTGCTGGTACATGAATCTGGGGTATCAGATTGTCAATGAAAAACTTGGCAGGGAGACAGAGGCTGAGCCTTTGTTGCAGCTGATTGAAAAGGCTCCCCATCATGTTTCAGGCCATGAATTCATTCTGAATTTCTACCGGCGACTCAGGCGCAGATCCGAATTTGTCCATCACCAGTTGCAGCTTCTTGAGATTAAGCATAACTGCTATGGACAGCTTCTTCATGGGCTTAATGAAATGCCCAAGGAAGAATATGAGTCCAGTTTCTGTCTGAATCTGATGAAGCTGATTCAGTCGGCATCTCTTCCCTCTGACATCAGCCTGCACCAGGTCCTGTCCCAGGCCTTCCTGAAGCTCCGGCAGCCGGAACTTGCCTATGAGCATCTTGTTTACGGAGTCTTCAACATCGCTCAGAACCAGTGGTATGTGGATACCGTGACCTGTGCCTTGAAAACAGGTCGTCCTGCTATTGCCCGTCAGATTCTCAAACTGGCCCCCAAGCTGGGCCTGCCTCCTGCAACCCTCTCCAAACTCAAGACCCTCCAAGAAAAAATGG
Source organism: uncultured bacterium (assembly GCA_964503595.1). GTDB lineage: Bacteria > Muiribacteriota > UBA6191 > UBA6191 > UBA6191 > CAZDAM01. Next base: position 26,904 of record CAZDAM010000016.1, on the reverse strand, counting down.
ATGCAGCCAAAGGAATCGCATGAATTCAAACTCTCCTCTTTCCGGTATTGTCATGGGACTGGGGGTTTTCCTCTGTGTTCTTCTGGCAGTGGCTTTGAAAACCAACCAGATGATGCCGGCTATGGGTTCCCCTGAAGTTCAGGTGGAGGATATCGAAACCGCCCAGGAAAAACCTCTGACAGCGATTCCGGATTCGCTGGTGACTTCCCGCGCCGAGGTGGAAATGACCGTGCTTCAGAAGGGGCAGGGGGCAAACCCCCAGACCGGAGATCGTCTAAGGATTCATTACCGGGGTTCTTTTCCGGATGGTAGGGAATTTGATTCTTCCCACAAATCCAATACTCCTTACCAGTTTGTGATGGGTTACGGGCAGATTCTCAAGGGTCTTGAAGATGGCTTGAGAGAGCTGGCTGTCGGTTCCAGGGCCCGCATGCAGATTCCCTGGCAGCTGGCTTACGGAGAAGAGGGAATTGACGGCGTCATTCCTCCCCGCCAGGATCTGATCTATGAAGTCGAGCTTTTAAGTGTCGAGCCTAGCGGTATGCCGGAGAAGATTCCGGATACAGCCGGTTTCAGGAAAAACAGTCTCAAGGGCATGGAATACTATGTCTTAAATGACAGTGAAGGTAAATCCCCGAAACAGGGTCAGCGGGTCAGCGTACATTTTGTCGGCTGGCTTCCCAACGGTAAAGTCTTTGACAGCTCCGTTGGACGGGGGATTCCGTTCAGTTTTCTGATTGGTGGCCGTGTGATTGAAGGCTGGAATCTTTTGATTCCCAAAATGAAGGTCGGCCAGAAGGTTCTGGCAATCCTTCCGCCTTCACTGGCCTATGGCGATCGTGCCCTGGGAGCTGTCCCGGCCAATTCCCCACTGATTTTTCAAATCGAGCTTCTGGAGATTTTTTAACCCTTCGAGGTGTTTTCTGCTCCAGGGACCTGTTAAGTCTTTGGGCTGGATCTCTGTTCCGGGTTTCCGATTTTTCTCCATTTTTCAAGCTTCTGTAGCAGTTTGCATAAAGATACAGAAACTGTTGAAGCTGAGGATTGCAGGGGTGCAGTTGTACCTCCACCCTGCTTCAGAGTTCTAGCGAGGCGTACGATGCAAAGCTTAAAAGGAAGTCGTGAGCCCCACAGAAGATATGGGCTGTTTGATCTTCTGAAGCTCTCTGACCCGATCCGGCATGTCGTTGATGAGCCCGTGAATGGGAAGGCTGAGAAGCTGACGCAGGCGTCCTTCATGCATGATGGTTGAGGACCAGGGAATCAGCTTCAGGCCAAGATTCAGACATTCAGCCATGATTATGGGGTCCACCAGAGACTGCTCTATGTGAGCGGAGTAGAACCCGTTCTGTCTGGCCAGACGCAGTTTACGAATCAGCCCCAGTCTACGCTGAATCAGGATTCCGGTTTTGAGTTCCGGGAGCTGGCGCATCAGTCGTTTCAGGGGAAGCCGCAAAAAGCAGGAGACGATGATATTCTCACACGAGACTTGACGCAGGAAGTCCAGAAGGGGGGCTTCCATGCCTCTGGCCTTGATTTCGATATTCAGACCCAAATCCGGGCATTGCTCCCAGACTTCAGCGAGGGTGGGGACTCTTTCCTGGTGAAAGTCGGGGTGAAACCAGCTTCCCACATCCAGAGTCTTGAGCTGGCTCAGATTCAGGCGGCCAACCTGACCGGCGGCCAGTGCTGTTCGTTTGAGGCGGCCATCGTGAAAGACAACCAGGTGCCGGTCGCGGGTCATGCGCAGATCAAACTCGATCCAGGAAGCTCCATCCAGCCTGGCCTGGTGAAAAGCGGCCAGAGTGTTTTCAGGAGCTTTGAAGGATGCGCCACGGTGGGCTATATTTAAAAAACCGGATGAGGTCATAAGACGAGGAAGAATGATATACTCCCGGACCTCTGACGCCAAGTTTGGTTGTGATGATGACGGGAATGGAAAATGTCTTGATTGTTGCCGGTGGTCCGGGCCACGAAGCTCCGGTGTCCCTGGCGTCTTCCCGTTTTGTGTTTGACAATGCTCCAGTCAAGCCATGGCTGATTCTCCTCAATTCCGAGATGAAATTTCTTCTGACCAATGATTTTCATGCTTCCGTCACGGTTCAGGGCTGTTTGGGCCAGATTAGGGATGGGTTTGATTTCAAACCGATTCACCTGCTTCCTGAAGAGCTTGAAGACAAGGGGCTCATACACAATTCCGTTGTGTTTCCCATCATTCACGGAACGTTTGGGGAGGACGGGGCCCTGCAGGATTTTTTTCGCACCCTTGGTTTTGCCGTCGCCGGTTGTGAAGCTGCGGCTTCCCGGATCTGCTGGGACAAACTTCTCTGCAAACTTGTCTTAAGAGAAGCTGGGCTAGATGTAGTTCCTTTTGAAGTGATCACCAGAGCTACAATTCCCGATAAGCTTCCCTTTGGCAACCAGCCCCACTTCATCAAACCCTGCCGGGAAGGCTCAAGCTTTGGAGTCATCAGGGTAACGGCTTCTGAAGACCTGGTAAAAGCCTGTGAAGAAGCCCTTCAATTCGATTCTAGAATCCTGATTGAACCCGAATTTTCCGGTCGGGAGCTGGAATGTGCCGTTCTTCAGCGCAGAGGTGAAATTCTGGTTTCGGAACCTGGTGAAATCCTGAAGGTGGGAGAGCATTACAGCTTTGCCCAGAAATACTCGGAAGAAAGTGTTACAAGGACTTCCCTGGCAGGGCTGAGTCAGGATCTGGATGCAAAAATCCGGCGTATGGCTCGCGAAGCCTTTGAAGTTGTGGGCGGAAGCGGGTTTTTGCGGGTTGACTTCTTTTTGGGAAATCAGGGAAAATTGGTCATCAATGAGCTCAATAATCTGCCGGGTATGACAGAAATATCCATGTTCCCTCAACTCTTTAAAGCCCAGGGGATGGGTTCACAAGAGCTGATTCAGACCATCCTTGAGGAGTGCTCGACTCATGTCGCGAAGGCCTGCTGATATCCCTACTGGTGATGGAAAAGAAGCTGCTCTCCTGAAAGCTCTGGGCTGGTTCCTTTTTACGATCTCTGTTGTCTGCATTGTGATCAGCGCGCATAGTCCGCTGGCATCCTGGGTTTATGTGAATGTCTTTGCCGGATCTCCCGAAATTCGCTGAATCTCTGTATATCGGGGATGAAGTTCTTGATACCGATCTGGAAGGTCCTGGCAGGCGCTGTGCTGTCTGGGTTGCGGGCTGCCGCATTCGTTGTGAGGGTTGCTGCAATCCTCATTTTTTTGAAAGAGATCCGAAGCAGGCCAACGATCCTGAAGAGTATGCTCTGACTTTGCTGGAAAGGATCTCATCTGACATCGAAGGCATTTCCATTCTTGGAGGGGAGCCCCTGGATCAGCCCCAGGCTCTGGAAGCGTTTCTGAAAACCCTTGCCCGGCATTCATCCCTCAACGTCATGGTCTATTCAGGGTACAGTCTCGCCCATATTCAGAACTGCCCGGAAAAACAGGGGGTGCTCGAATTTGTGGATATTCTGGTGGATGGGCCATATGTCCATAAGCTCAAAGAAACCACCCGTCGCTTTGTAGGTTCTTCCAATCAGAGGATCCATTTCCTAAGCACAAGGATCAGAGCGGATCATCCCGATTTTCAAAAGCCCAACTATGCTGAATTTCGTCTGGGAAAAGAGGGACTTTCTGTGCTTGGATTTCCAGTCTGTCTGGATGATGAAGCATGATTGAAGTCGGCCGTCATTTTGTAACCTCAGAAGAGTACGATGCACTAAGAGGGCTTTACCGGCTCAAGAACCGGCAGTATGAACCCTTTTCTCAGCTTTATTCAGGGGCAACGTTTCGGCGTTTGGGGAGTCGTCTGTCCTCTACTTTCGCAGATGCTTTTACTATTCTGATGAAAAACTGGCTGGCCCAGTCCCTGATGCAGAATGGAGGCTCTGCCCGCAGGCTGCTTCCGTCAGGGGATGGGAGCGGATGGCAGATCTGCCGTTTCGAGGAAGTGGGTTACCCGCTTCAGATCGATTCCGGTTTTTTCGAATTTTTGGCCCGCTTCAGTGATGCGGTTTCGCCTGGTCTGAGATCAGAAGCTGCCACAGAAGGCCGGACCAAGGGCCTTCATCTGGGACCGGGCAGTCGGCTGTTTGCCTTTTTAATGGTGCAGGACTACCTGCATGCCGGACAGTTTCGCTATCTGGATCAGACCCGTCATCTGTGGGGACCGCTTGGTTTTCCCTTCCTGCTTGGTTTCGGTCAGAATCCAGGAGGAGCCAGTCGTCCGGGATGGCTTGAAATGGCTTATGTGGCTGCGACCCCCCTGGGAATGGTTCAGAACTGGACCATGATCCGAAGTTGGCTGGAGCTTCGGCGGCACAATACCGAAGGAATGGCGGAAAGCCTGCAGAACCTTTCCGGGCTTCTGGTTTCCAACCTGAATTTCATGGCTGACGATCCGAAGGGATTTACCCTGACGGCATCGATGATTCGTCTTCTGCAAACCATGATTGAATATGGAGATTTGCGTGTGGAACGCTATTGGCCCAAGCCAGAAAGAATCTATATGCTCCGGGAGAAGGAAGCCCAGAATTTCCGTCTGGAAATTGGGACTTCCTTCAGAATGATTTTTGAGGCCCTGGATCGATTTGAAAGAAAACTCAGAGGGATCTCCTTTGTGGATGAGAATTATGAACTGGTATCCTGCCAGCTGAAGCTCTACGACCGGTTTCTTGCAGATTTGATTCCTCAGGTGGAGCCGGAACTTCGGAGGTACGATGAGCCAGTTATATCGGGTGCGGGTCAAGGGAGTGCGCCAGAGGATCGTAGAGACCCGGAGGAGTCGCAAACATCGGCTTGAGCTCCTGCCGATTCTCTCTCCGGAAAGAATGCGGGCTGAAGTCAGCGAGGAACTGAAGAGCCATCAGTTTGAACGGGATTCCTCAACTTCTATGAAGCGTCGGGATCAGGATGTTGATCTTATCTGGGATGAATCTTCGGGACTCTTTGAGGTTCGGCTCAGCCACCGGGAAAGAATCCGGGCTGAAGTAGATGGAGAGATTACGACAGAAATTGAAGATCAGAAGAGAGCTACAGACGAACGTCTGGAAAGTGAACTGATGCATCAGGAGCAGAAAATCAACCAGAAGCTCGACGAGCACTTTGAGACGATTCTGGAAAAGGTCGATGAAGAGCTCGAATCGATGCTTCTGGAAATTCAGCAGGCGGTGCACAAAAAAGCCCTGATTGAAAAAGCCGGCAGGCTGGGCGAAATTGAAACCGTTGAGGATCAGAACGGTGAGGTGGTCATCCGGGTGAAAGTATGACTTCCACGATTCATCCAGAAGCGATTTCTGAGCGGGAAGCCGTGACTCTGGCTTACGGCGAGGATCTGGCCTTTGCCACGCGCAAGCTCAGTGAGAACATGTCGGTTCTTCTGCGTTGTGACAAGCAGCTGGGGCCCTTTGTCTACATGGAGCTCAGAGCCCGCCTCAAGGAGCAGGGTTTTCAGATGGTCTGGATTGACGGACGCTCGGCCCAGAACTCATCGGATCGCTCCGGCCAGGGGCTGATCCGCAGTATGGTGGAGGAAGTCAGTGAGCAGGTCAGAAATGCCGATTCGACCCGGATTCTGGTCCTGCCCCACCTGGATTTGCTGATTTCCAGCGGACAGAATGACACCATTTCCGGGGAAGCCCGTGAAATACTCCCTCTTCTTTACGAAAATCCCCGCGCTGTTTTTCTGGGGTTCTGTGATCCGGCATTCAGGCTTGGGGGCAATGTCGAAAATGTGTTTCCTATCAGACGGGAGCTGATGGGAATTGACCGGGAGCGGCTTTTGTCCCTTATGACTCAGGCGGAAGCGCGTAAGTTTCCCCATAATTTTCCACTGATTTCCCTTTATAAAAACCTTTCCGGTCTGAATGCCTTAAGAATCCGTCAGATTCTTTCCCGGCTTTCCGGTCTCGACTTTCCGGAAAATGCCCAGTCTGTTTTAAGGCAGATTCGTGAAATGACAGTCAGTTCGGATATGGAGCTTCCCCAGGTCAGTCTGCATGAAGATATTGCCGGGTATCTTCCTGTAAAGGAGCGGATTGAAAATGAGCTTTTGAGTCTCTTGCGCCGCCGGGAAAAAATTCAGGATGAGGATGAGGCCAGAGAGCTGGAAAGTCTTCTGCCCAGAGGAATCATCTTTTTTGGGCCTCCCGGGACAGGTAAGACTTTTTTTGCCAAGGCGATGGCAACGGCTTTGAATGCGACAATTCAGATTGTGTCGGGCCCGGAACTCAAATCCATGTGGCTTGGCCAGTCCGAGGAGAATATCCGCAAGGTCTTTCTGAAGGCCAGGCAGTCGGCTCCTTCCATCATTGTTTTTGACGAGCTGGATTCCTTTGCATCCTCCCGTCAGGCTCAGGGCTCCACAAATGTATCGCACTCCATGGTCAATCAGCTTTTGACCGAAATGGACGGGTTTCGCAAGGAAGAACTGGTCTTTATCGTAGGGACGACCAATTTTGTAGAGTCCCTGGATTCAGCCCTTCTCAGGCCGGGACGCTTTGAGCTTCTGATTCCAATCGGTGTTCCTGAGGAAAGGGACAGGCTCGCGATTCTTTCCCTTTACAACCGCAAGCTGAAACTGGGACTTGATGATGAGCAAATCGGTTTTTTAGCCCGAAAAACGGGAGAAACAACCGATCCAATGACGGGGCAGCCCTACAGTGGAGATCACCTGAATTCAATCTGTCGCTGGTTGAAACGTCTGATGCTGAGGGAAAACCTGTCCACCCTTCAGACTTCCCATCTGCGTGAATCCCTGAGACTGGGACGTCCACCACGTAAAATCAATGACAGGGAGCGTCAGGTCATTGCCTATCACGAAGCTGGCCATGCCCTGGTGGCACTTTCCCTGAAACATGCGAGCCCGGTAGAGCTGATCAGTATTGATTCGGATTTTTCGGATGCCCTTGGTTTTGTGCGTCAGGCTTTAAGAGAAGATCAGCATGTGATTCAGAAACGATCAATTGTAGCTGATCTGATGGTTCTGATGGGTGGCCGGGAGGCCGAGCTGCTGATTTTTGGCGATATTTCTGCCGGGGCAGAGAATGATCTGGAACGGGCGAATCAGGTGGCTGAAGCCATGGTGACTCGTCTTGGCATGTCAGAGCAGATGGGGGTTCGAACGGTTCACAGCGATGCCCTGCTTTCCTCGGAAACCATGTTCAAGAGGGATCAGGCCATTGAGCAGGAACTGGAGCGGGCCCGTCAGGGAGCCCGCCGCATCCTGAGTCAGCGCAAGGCGGCTCTTGAGGCTCTTGGTAAGGCCCTTCTTGAGAAGAACAGCCTTGAAGGAGAAGAAATCATGCGTGTCATTCGACCTCATCTGGCCCAGGTTGAAAAAGGAGAAGCTCATGGCCCAGCTCACTCTGAGGCTTAAACGACTGTCTTCCGGAGAGCAGGAACTGGAAATTGACTATGAATCTTCCCCGGATGCCATGGCATTTGAACATGAAGAAGACCACAAGGCCATGATTCGAAAACTTCTTGAGAATATGGGGCCGGAAGAACTCAAAAAGCTTGGGCTGGGAGTGGAGCGGGAAACTCCGGCCAAGAACCGGGATGAGGAATCATCGGAAAAGACTTCTGAACCGGATCGTCTGAAAGCCTGAAATGCTGGCTCTTGAGTTTTCCAGTCAGGCAGGTCTTCAGAAGGCCCTTCGCCGCATTCTGCGTTTTCGGCCAGAAGCCATGAGCCGGCAGGCCCTTGGCTTTTCTCTTTCGGAAAGCCGCTGGCTGATTCTGGTTGAGGATGGGGTTCTGGAAGGTCTGCCGCAGGAAAGCCTGAACCAGAATCCTCAGAAGGCGGTCATTTCAGAAGGTCGGGTGATTCTGCCGCAGGAAGCCATTTCCCTTCAGGAAACCAGTGGATTTCTTGAGTTCTGGCAGGCTCTTCAACCCGCACCCTGGTCTGGACGGGTCAGTGGGGGATACTGGTTTTTGTTGCCGCTGGAAAAATACCCGGATGCTGTCCGTCATTGCCTGAATTTTGAGCAGTTTCAGATTGCCAGAAGCATTCTGAAGGAAGAAAGGGTTCTGCTTCAGGTTCCGGGAGGCTTGGGCATGCTTGCGGAAATTCTGGAGGAAGACTGTCAGGCCGAATCTTTCTGGAGACCGGAAAACACGGGTGTTCTGCATCCAAGAGGCTATTTTCATCCTGCCGGAGACAGTTTGCAGGCTCCGGAAGACAAGGTGATTGTCCTGGCTTCTTCGGGCATGATGCAGATTGGTCTATCCGGATTTCGTCATGGTTTTGAAGGGGTTCAGTGGTTCTATGACGGCCATCAGGAGATCATCTCTCCTCTGGTGGACAGCTACCAGTTCACTCTCAGGCTTTCCTTTCTGCCGGTTTCTTCTGAAGAACACAGAGTTTCCATGGTCCAGTATCGCCCCGATCAATATGCCGAGCTTGAAGACTGGATTCAGGATTTACCTCCAAGGGCCAGAGAGGGCTATTCCGTTCTCAGGACACTTCAGGGAGAATACTTTTTAAGGGTCCGTGAGGAAAAAGGAATTCTTCCTCCTCTGCCTCACCGGAGTTTTGTCGAATTTCCTCACTCGGATGGCATGGTCTACCTGCGTAAGGGTCTTTCATTACGTCCTGCCCTGCCGGCTTCGGAAGTCAAAAAAATCTTTGATGCCAGGCCAGGTCTTCTGATTCTTCTGGATGAAGATGAAGATCTGAAAGTAGTCTGTGAATCTCTGGAGAGTCTTGCCTTTGTCGGTCTGGACCAGCTGATTCAAGCAGAGTTTGTCGATCGGCGGGAAAGCCTTGAGGCGGATCCGCTCCGGATTGAGTTAAAGGATCCGATTCTCGAAATCTATGATCTGAAGCAGCTGGATCTGGCTGGTTTTTCCCGGAATGAGGGCCCGGGGGCATCCTCTGGCGGGCCTGCTGAACCTGATGCTGTGAATCTTGAAGAAGAACCTCATCTGGATGAGGCTGTGGATGCGGTTAGACCCAGTCAGGAAACAGAGGAAGACCTTCAGCAGTGGGGTCAGGAAGAAGCCCGCAGGAAAAGCCGGGAGGCCATGGAAATCATTCGTGGAGCCCCCGAAAAGCCTCAGGCTGAAACATGGGCGCGTCTGTCCCGTGCTCAACATGCACTGGAACATCCGGAACAGGCGGTTCTTTCGGCCGAGCTGGCCTGGCTTCAGGGTGGAAGTGAAGGCTTTGAACTGGCCATGGTAAGTCCCTGGTGGTTTGAGCTTCTGGGGGTCGACTTTCAGGAAACTCTTGAGCATCTTATCAGTAAGGCAGGGGTCTGGAATGCCGAAGAATTGCAGAATCTTGGATTTGCCTTTTTCCGGAGCCCTCCGGAGCAGTACTTCTCTGATCATGCCTTGAGATCCAACTGGTACCGCTCCCTGGAGAATGAGTCTTCCAGCCTTAGCCCGGTGCGGGTCATGACTCTGATGCTGGCCGGTTCAAGGGTCTTCGGGGTTGAAGAGTATTCGGTTTTGAAACTCCGGGATCAGATTCTGGCACGGCTTTTTGAAAGTGGTGCCCAGAAGGAAGGTTGCTTTCCGGAGTTCATTCAGAAGGATCCCGCCAATTCCAGACAACTGGAAGAAGAGCTCAACGAAATGGGGGAAAGTCTGGCTTCATCCGGAAAGCTTGCTGGAGTAGAGGCATTTTTTCTGGATCTTGTCCGGGGTTTAAGCCTTTGTATGAAAGGTTCGGCCTCCCAGGGGGGAGGACTGTTTTCCCGGGCACGCAACTGGGTGAGCACGGAAGGCAGGAATGATTCTCTCCTCAGAGTGATTGCCGGAATGTATATCACCAGAGGCAAGCAGTATCGTGATGAGGAACTCAATGATTCCGCCTTACTGCTTGATATGGAACCACTCCCTCCTTCCCTGGCCTACAAGGCTGAACTTCTGCGCTCTAAATCCCTGATGCTGCAGAAAGTGGAGCAGGTACAGGAAGAATCCAATTCCCTGAAAGAAGAGTTCTATCATCTGAAGAGGCGAAGCCCGGAAGTTCTGGCTGATGAAATTCCACGCCTGATGAGGGAAGTCAATCGGTCTGAAGGTGGAGAAGAGAGACTTTCGTTTCGAAGAACTTCACTCTGGTCCATGGTTTTAAGAGTTTTGCCCAGACTGGGACGGGAAGAATCCCGGATGGTTCTGGAGAATCTGGATCGTGGCTGGAGACAGCTTCTGCATCCGGCTCAGCAGGGGCTGGTTCTGGGAAGACTGATTGCCGTAGCCCGTCTTTTTGAACGTGAGGATATCCTGCATTCCTCCCAGCAGGGATTGATGAATCTTCTTCGTGGCATGAAGCCCGGAGAGTCCCAGGCTCTGGAAAACATGCTTCTGCCTTTGATGGAGGACTTTGAGAATCTGTTCAATCCTCAGGTTGCTCAGGAGGTTCTGGGCCTGATGGAGAGACCCTTGAGCGGAGAAGATCCGGCTACACAGCGCTGTCTGGCCCTGATTGCCTGTCTGAAAGAAAAGATGGGTCAGGAAAAGGAATGTCTCAGGGCTTTGGGCCGGGCCGTGGAGCTCTACCTTGCCAGGGCTCTTCCTCCCCAGGAAGCATTGAAAACATTTCTGATCCTGCTAAGAGCAGGTCTTCTGGCCGGAGGCCGCTACCGGATCGGACTGGCAGGACTTCTGACGAACCGGTTCGCTGAGATTGAGGACCGGCTGTCAATTTCCCAGAGCCATGTGATCCTGTCCAGGGCTCTGTTCCTTGAATTTCTGTATGCTCCGGCCATGCAGACCCAGAGGATCACAGAGCAGGTAAGTCCAGAAACCCGCCAGTTGCAGCTCTGGCTGGAAACCCGTATCAAATCAGGTATTGGCCGGCGATGCCAGGAGATTCTGGGAGCCTGATTCCAGAGGTGAATGTCATGCAGGAAATTTCCCAAGACAAGCAAATCAGCACAGAGAAGGCCCTTGAGCATCTCAAGAATTTTCGATTCTGGCTCTCCTCCCATTTTGTCAGTCGCCAGCAGGAGGTAGACCTTCTTCTGATGGCCGCTGTGGCCGAAGAGCCGATTCTGTTTGTCGGTCCCCCGGGTACGGCCAAATCGGATCTGATTACACGTTTTCGAGCCGGGCTTGGTGTTCCCGATGAGGATTATTTTGAATACATGCTCACCAAATTCACCGAGCCCTCAGAAATCCTGGGGCCTCTGGATCTGGCCCGCATGAAGGAAGGGGCCTATATCCGGCGTACCGGAGGCAAACTCCCGGAAGCATCCGTAGTTTTTCTGGATGAAATTTTCAAGGCGAACTCCGCGATTCTGAATACGCTTCTGACGGTTCTGAACGAAAGAAAATTCTATCAGGATGGAAGGCCGGTCGCAGTGAAAGCCCGTATTGTGGCTGGAGCTTCCAATGAGATTCCCCAGAGCTTGGATCTGGATGCCCTCAAGGATCGCTTTATTCTGAAGATTCCGGTCAAACCGGTTCCTGAAGATCGCTGGACGGATCTGTTGCAGGCCGGACTTCGTTCTGAAGTGGCCCACCGCAAAAAAGACCGGGCCAGTGGAGACGCCGGATTGAACCTTCTGGAACTGGCTGTTTTGAACCGCCATCTGGTGCACTCGTTTCGGGTGATGGGAGAGACTGGCGAGGATCCTTACTTTCCGGCGATGCTCCAGAAGGACTTTCAGCGCATTGCCAGAACTCTGCGCCATGATTTTGATGTCAGCCTGTCAGATCGGCGTCTGATCCGGCTTTACAAGCTAATCCGGTCCCGGGCCCTGATTCTTAGGGGTGGTGGTGTTGAAAGAGAAGATCTCGAACTTTTCTGCTACATGGGCAACTCTCTTGAAGAACTGGAACTTCTGGAGCGGAGAATTCCGCAACTTCTGAGCTGATGCTGGATCTGGCTCAAACCCGAACGGTTCTGGCCGCCAGCAGTGAACTGGCCATTCAGGATTGCCAGCAGTACACTCCGGATCTTATGGCCTCCTGGGCCCGCCTTCTGGGTAGTGGCATGAAAATGCCCCCGGTGAATGTGGTGCTGGATTTTTTCGGGGCCATGATGGGCTGGAACTCCCGATCCATGCGGTCACGGAGCCTTCCCTGGGAGGCCCGCTATCGGGATGGTCTGCTCTGGGATTTCTTTTATTCCGCAGATGGACGCCGCCTCAGGGAGCTGGCCCACCGCCTTGAGCACAAACCCGCTGTTCTTCTGCCCATGTATGAGCGGTTTCTGGAAATTTTTTTTGGTGAACTCCAGGATGGACTTAAGGACTGGTATGCCTCAAGCATTGCCCGTGAAGCGGTGGAGGACATCAAAAGCCTGAAGGCAGAAGATCTGGATTATATCTTTGAGGATGAGAGGTGGTGGCCGGTTCTGGATGTTTCGAATCTGCTCAGGGTTTACCAGAAAAAGGGTTTTTTCCTTCAGGAAGAGGACTTCTGGGAGCTTGAGGAAATTGAATCCATTCCCAATGCGGCCTTGCGCTTTGCAGCCAGGGAATGCCGTCAGGCCCAGCGGCTGATCTCGGAAGAATTCATGGACCTGAGAAGGCAGCAAAGGCTTGAGGATACCGCTTTCATGCCGGAAAAACCTCCAAAGCCCGGTCATCGGCAAGTCGGGGGGATCGAGGGGGTGACCCAGACAGGCAGGCTTGAGGGAGTCTGGGTGTCAGAGCTGATGTGGATTGGTGAACCGACCCCGATAGGTGTGGATCTTTTTGATCTGCGCTACGTGGAAGGTGAGCTTCTGTATCAGGAAAGAGACAACCGCGAACTCGATGATGAGGTGTTTCCTATCAGACTTCAGCTGCGTGGCCGACATTTCTGGCCGGGATTTGGCCGACCTGCCCTGAAGCCGTTTGTACTTTTTGGAGGCATCGGAGCTTTGATGGAGGAGGCCGCCCGCCTCCACTCCCCCCAGCGGTTCTTCTGGGATATCAGCATTTACCTCGAAGACGGGCAGCAGGAGCTTCTACCCGTTTTTGAACTTCATCTGAAGCGCTATATCGAACTCAAACGGGCCCGCATCCGCCTATTTTCATCCTGGCAGGAACCTGTCCGGGCCATTCCGTCGATTTTTCTTTTCGGATCCCGGACAGAAGGATGCACAAGCCTTGACTGGGAGCAGGAAAAACTGTTTTTTGAGGATCCCGCCAAGAACAAATTGGAAACGGGCATGCAGCTTGGGGGTCTGGCAAGCTGGATTTGGCAGGCAGTTCGCATCGCCCATCGCATTGCATCATGAATGAAAGACGTCAGGAATTGATTCGCCGCTATTATGAGAATAAAATGCCGGGATTCGCGGTTCTGGTGGACAATGTCTGGGATCCCCATAATGTGGCGGCTGTATCAAGAACAGCCGATGGCCTGGGAATTCCCACGGTTTATCTCTATTACACCTACAACCAGTGCCCGAATATGCGCCAGATCGGTTCTTCTTCGTCGTCTTCGGCCAACCGCTGGATTCAGTTTGAGAAGGTTCCCAGCATCGAGGATTTTGCCCGTCAGAAGAAAGAAGAGGGTTATATTCTGTTGGGAGCGGATTTTCGGGAAGGAGCTCATAGCCTCCCGGATTATGTGTTCCCGGAAAAAGCCATTTTAGTCATGGGATCCGAGAGCAAGGGGATCAGTGAAGAGGTTCATGCCATTCTGGATGGCTACCTTTTTATCCCCATGGTGGGTATGGTGGAATCCTATAATATTTCGGTAGCAGCCTCTTTGATCATGTATGAACTGCATCGTCAGAAAGGTCGCCATCTGAGTCTTAAGGTTGATGAATCTCTTCGAGGTATCAGGGAGTAGGAGAAAAGATGCTCTGTCATATCCCGGCTCATACCCGCACGGAAAATCAAACACTTTCTGGGACCTGCAAGGTTCTTCAGGAAAATCAGGCTACCGTACTGGAATTTGATGGCATTTAAAATGCCCCTGAAGCACTGATGCGTTTTACCTGCCTTTATCGGAAAGAAATATCCTCCTGTTTCTGAATTTTTTCTAAAACCGCCGGCAACCTGCCTGCCGTTTCTGACGTAGCAGAGAGCATGAAAATATTTTCTCTTCTGCGCACCTTGGCTTTGTCATTGTCTGTTTCCTGCTCGAACCTTCAGGCGGCAGACCTGTTTGACGGTCTTGAGGGAGAGTCAACTGGAACAGGATCAGGAACTGCTGGTTATCCCGGACAGGCTCTGCTCTCTGGTATCAGAGATACAGCAAATGCAGCAGGGCAGGGAATCCGGGATTTTTTTGCCAGTGAGCGCGAGGCCTATTCTTCCATGGCGACGGCTGCGGATTTGCGGGCGCGTGAAGGCTTCAAGCTGATTCGCATGCCAGACATGCACGCTCAGCAGGAATATAATACCTGTGGTACTCACTCTATGGCCCGCTACCTGAAGCATATCGGATTTCAGGTAAACTGGGATGCTTTCTATGAAGAAGCCACGAAACGCAGTTTTTTTCGTCCGTTTGCCACCACCGGAGTTGCCGGAACACTGCCCAATGCAGCAGTGAGTTTTTTACGCCGCCGCAACCAGAATTTCCGGATGATTGAGGATGCAACCCCTCAGCAGATTTCCAACAGCATCAATAATGGCCGCCCTTTGATGGTGCTTTTGAGGGTGGGGGACCAGGGTGCTGGAGTTCCATCCATGCATTGGGTCACCATTGTTGGTTACGATCTTCGTCGCCGTCTGTGGTTTCTTTATGACACCAACGGAAATAACATCTATAAGTCCACCTGGGATCAGTTTCGGGCAGCCCATCGCTTTAGCCGGAATTCAGGCCTGATGAATGGAGTCTTTTCCTATCTGGCTGACGTTCAGCCAGGAACGGCTATTTACTGTGGTCCATCTTCTGTCACAGCAAAGGGAACCTGCCGGGGCAGCCGCCTGGTGACCTCTCGCTGATAGATTCCCATGTTTTTGCCTCCGGTTATTTGTATCAATCGGTAAGAAGAGCCGGAATGACTGAAAACCCGTCAGATGAAGCAGATTATTCAGTCAGTGACCCAACAGTTCATCTTGGAGAAGAAGGGCCACGGCTTTATCCCATTTCTGTTCATTGAAGAGGTTTCAGAATGTGGTGACAGGATTCAGAGGGTTCATCTGTACTCTTCCTGAAGTAAAAGGGCCGTACCAGGAAGTACGGCCCCAGAGTTTCACCTGAAGAATTTACATTCTGGAGATGATGGAATCTCCGAACTCACTGCATTTGAGTAGAGTGGCATGATCCATCAAGCGATGGAAATCATAGGTGACCTGACCATCAGAAATGGATGATTCCAGTCCTTTGACAATCAGATCAGCCGCTTCCTGCCATCCCATATGCTCCAGCATCAAAACGCCGGAAAGAATGACAGAACCAGGATTGACCTTGTCCTGACCGGCATATTTGGGGGCTGTTCCGTGAGTAGCTTCAAAGATGGCGTGACCGGTGGCGTAGTTGATATTGGCCCCCGGAGCAATTCCGATTCCTCCGACCTGGGCAGCCAGAGCATCACTGACATAATCACCGTTCAGGTTCAGGGTGGCAATGACATCATATTCCTTCGGACGCAGAAGAATCTGTTGCAGGAAAGCATCAGCAATCGAGTCCTTGACGATGATCTTGCCGGCTTTTTCTGCCGCCGACTGAGCTTCGCTGGCAGCAGCTTCTCCCTTGTCGGCTTTAATGCGATCGTATTCCAGCCAGGTGAAGGTCTGATCGGCAAATTCACGCTCGGCCAGTTCGTAGCCCCACTGCTTGAAAAAGCCTTCGGTGAACTTCATGATGTTCCCCTTATGAACCAGGGTTACGCTTTTTCGTTTGTGGCGAATGGCATATTCAATGGCACCACGGACCAGACGCTCGGTGCCTTCCCTGGAAACAGGCTTGATTCCAATGGAGGATGTCTGAGGGAAGCGGATCTTCCTGACGTCCATCTCGGTCTGAAGGAATTTCAGCACTTTGGCGACTTCATCACTTCCGGCGGCGTATTCGATTCCGGCATAGATGTCTTCGGTATTCTCGCGGAAGATCACCATGTCCACATCGCCGGGGCTTTTCACCGGGGAAGGAACACCCTGAAACCAGCGCACAGGGCGAAGACAGGTGTAAAGATCGAGTTCCTGACGAAGGGCTACGTTGATGGAGCGAATGCCACCACCCACGGGAGTGGTCAGGGGACCCTTGATACCAATGAGGTACTCCCGAATGGCATTCAGAGTATCCTCTGGAAGCCAGTTCTGGTATTGATTGAAGGCCTTTTCTCCGGCATAGACCTCGAACCAGACAATTTTGCGATCGCCGTTGTAGGCTTTTTCTACCGCAGCATCCAGTACTTTTTTGGCCGCAGGCCAGATATCGACTCCGGTACCGTCTCCTTCAATAAAGGGAATGATAGGATTCGCCGGAACATTCAGACTGCCATCAGCGTTTGCAGTGATTTTGGCACCCTCAATCGGGGCTTTCAGATCTTGAAACATAAAGAGAACTCCTTTTGCCGTGCAGGGCCAGGCGGATTGTAGCAAGCCTATCTTAGCCCGGCAAGAATGGGGTAGACTGGAAACCTCATGCGAGTTTGGATTTGTGCACTGATTTTAGCCCTGTTTTTAAGTGGTTGCGATAAGGAAGAGGCGGAGACACAGGGACCGGCCCCTGAAATTATCGGGGAAGATCTTGAATCTCTGGAGGAGTCGGTTCCGTATACGTCTATGCAGACCATGGCATTTATGGAACAGGAAGATCCGACTTTAAACTTTCAGGAACGGCTTGAGCTCTTCAAGACCCAGGCTTTGGCCCGCCCGGATGACCCTTTTCTGGTTCAGAAAGCTGAAGGTCTCTGGATTGAGGCCCCCAGAACGGATTTCAAAGCCAGGCTTGAGCTGGCCTTCTGGCTGATGAATGCCTACAAGCGGGATGGAGATCTTTTGAGGGCCGAAGAATATGCCGGGGAATATCGGGGGCTGATGGAATCCGTGAAGGGCGGAGTTGTGTTTCGCAAGCACAGGGATCAGATAGAAAAGGTTTCTTCTCTCTCGGAAAAATGGGGAGATACAGAATGAAGCGGCGCGGCAGCATCCTCTATCTGATTCTGATCATTGTGGCTCTTCTGTCTCTTCTGGGTTCGATTCTTCTGGATATCGGCAAGAGTGAAAGTCAGGCTACCCAGATTGTCTATCGTTCGGAAATCTGCATGAATCTTGCCGAGGCCGCCGCAGAAGAGTTTTTCATCAATGTGGAACGTCTGATGAATCGTTCGGATGGAGGCGGGATTGATGGCATCTATGAGCGTCTTCGGGAGGAAACTGAAGAGGGGGATGTAATTGAACTCGATAAGGAGAGAGACATTCCCGAGTTTCTTGTCCCGGATTCCCGGAAACTGGCTTCCCAGCTCAAGGCTGCGATGATTGTGGAGGGGCGAATACGGGACATTCGTTCGATTGATATCAATCCCAATTTTCAGGATGGGGGAGAGGGTAAGAAGATCCGTCCTGATCCGCGTGAGAAGGAAGCGGTTCTTGAGGTCACCATTGTGGTGTCTTTTGAAGGCATGGAACGAAAGCTCAGCGTGACCCGTCCTCTTAAAGTTGTGAATACAACCATTGCCCCGCTTTCTCCCTTTACCTTCTTTTTGAATGATCCTTCCTGGCCCTATCTGGCTCACTGGTCTGCCCGCATGGGTGAGGGCTTCGAATCCAGTGGAAGCGGTAATTTCCAATGTTCGGAGACTGGATCGGATCAGAAATCGGTGATTCTGGATCATGGTTGGCAGCAGGCCCTGAATCTTCAGGAAATGACTCTTGAGGATATGGCCCAGGGTTTTGAAGATCAGGTGATGGCCGGGAAATTCCCGCCAGGTCGTGTCTTCGTCAATTCAGGCATCATTCCGGTGACCAATGGAAATCGGGAAGGGGGCATGCTCCAGAGGGCCTTCTTTTCAGCGGAAACCGAGCTTTTGCCTCCCAGTGGCCAGATTGAGCTGGAGCAGTTAAGGGAAGCGATTTCCGGGGGTGGACTCAGTTCTTCTCTTTCCGAGGAGGATCAGGCGCTTCTGGAGGTTCTAGAGCCGCATAACGGTAAGCTTCATACCCGCTATGTCGGACATGGCTCCGAGCTTCGTCACAATCAGGTTGAAATCAATGGGCGGGAGCGCAAGGGCTACAAGGATTATTTTGAAACCTTTATGACTTCTGGAGAATGGTCCTCGGAAACCGATTCCAGGAACCCCTCCAAATCAGGGCTTGATCTTTTTGGCAGGGTAGAACTCAAACGCGAGGCCCGCGATCGGGATCAGTCTGGAGAAGGTGGAATTTTTTCTCAGATCTGGGATGGAATTCGTGAAGTTACCCGTTCTGTTCTGAATGCTTTTGTTGAGAGAAACTATAACGTCAGGATTTCTCCTACCCTGGTTTATGGGAAGGCTCTGATGTCCTATTACCGGGTTATGGACTATCAGTACACCAGAGCCGAGGAATTCCGTTCGGTCTGGGAAGCTCGCCAGGAAAGGGTCCGTGAGGATCAGCCCTGGTGGAGAAGAGCCTGGGATGATATTTCCGGCGCATTTGAAAACCTGATTTCCACGTTCAGAATTGGTCTTCTGGGACCGGGTCAGTATCCCATTCCCGAGTTTCCGGATTCTCTTCTGGATGAAAGTTCCACGGATAACCGGACTCCATATTCACAGTCAGATAAATCCCGTTTTGTGAATGATGAAGTGGGCTGGTCTGAAGAAACCTTCGATAATTTTCTGGATTTGCCTTCCGGCCTCAGGACTCCGGCTTTTTTCAGTTACCTGAAGAATTCCCGGACTTACCAGCAGCAGTTCTTTGGTGAAGATCTCAAGGAAAAAGTACCGGCAGGGGCGATTCTTGCTCCTTATAACAATGCAATCGGCAACTATCTGAAGGAGTTTTACCACGAGTCCAGCCTGAAGGAACTCTTCAATGATCAGTCCAAAGGTGTGACGGCTCTTTCTGAAACCCGACGCATTTTCATGGATAACAAACTGGATCAGCAGCTGGATGATCAGTGGGCGGATCAGTACAAATCCGTCTTTAAGGAAATGTTTGAACCGGACTTTGAACTGGCGGATTTCAACCCGTTTCTTTATTACCGCAAGGCCACGGACTATGTTTCCTCGATTCACGATTACACCAGGAAGACCGCCGATGATCAGCCAGTGAACTTCCTTCGGGAGAAGTATTACAATTCAGAGCGGCAGAGACTTGAGCTTAATGGGGTGATTTATATTACCGGGACGGCAGTTCCCCTGCGCATGTCGGAATTTCTGGCAGAAGGCCAGTCATCGGTAATCTATAAAGGAAAGGCCATCATCATCACTTTTGGCGAGGTGATTTTTGACTGTGGTCTGAAAAAGGACGGCTTTGACTTTGAAACCGGGCTGGGACCGACTCCAGGAGAAGATGACTCGGTTCTGACTGTGGTGGCTTTAGGGGGAATTCGCTTTCTGACCGAGCAGCCTGTTCAGGCGAGTATCTACAGTTTCATGTTTCCGCCCAAGGCCTATGCGGAAGGTTCGCGACGGGGCTACCGCTTTCAGTTATTTGGCACCTTTGGGGCTTCTCAGCTGAATCTTTCGGATGTTCCCTGCGGTGGTGTGGTACGCTATGATCGGGCTCACTTCATTCAGGATCTGGCCCCGGCTCAGCTCAACAGCTATTATCATGCGGCCCTCACGGATGAAATCGGCAAATTTTCCTGGGAGTCAGGATGGCAGTAAGACGCGGGTTTACCTTGATTGAAATTCTGGCCGCCATCGCTTTGGCGACGGTCGCGATCACTCCCATCATACGCCTGATGGACCTTGGTACCAAAGGAGTCTACAAGGGCGGAGATCGAACCTATGCCGTGATGGCTGCCAGTGAAATGCTTGAAGTCATGCGGGGCATTGAATTCGCGGCTATCCCCCCCCGCCCACCCGACCAGCTCTACTCTGTATCTGAGATCCGTGATCTCACCAATGCCCATCCGAAAAGAAATCTGACCTTGAGTCAGCAGTTTGATGGCAAGTTTACGATTGGAATTGCGGTTTCCGAAATCCGGCCGGAAAATGACCCAAGGCCGGCTGAGCCTTCTTCGGTCAGGCTGGTTTCGGTTCAGGTGATGTGGAAAAATGTCATGGATCAGGAAGAGTCCATCAGCCTGAGTTCCCTGATTACGGATATTCGGGCGGAGTAGGCATGCAGGAGATGCGGACTCAGACGGGTTTTACCCTGGTGGAGATGCTGATTGCCTTTGTGATTGGCATGACCATTCTGGGGACCTTCTACATGATGCAGGGAACTTTCAGCAGGCGCCTGATCAAGGTGATTCAGAAATCTCAGGGTCAGCAGGCCGTGAGGCTTTTGACCACCAAAATGCGTATAGAGCTGAAATCAGCGATCGGTGTGGAGGATCCCAATCCCAATGATGGATTGACCGATTCGATCCGGATTTATCTTGGCCGCCATTTTGGTCATGAGAACTTTTCGATTGAGTATTCCTACGTAAGGGATCGCAAGGCGATTCAGTTTGTTGAAAGAGATGGGGATCGGGTTATTCAGGAAGGGTTATTTCTTGGTGGTCAGACCCAGATTCTTGGATTTTATGCCGCCTCGAATGATATCAACGAGCAGATCCTCACGCAAAAACATCGAGTCAGTGTGACGATTGAATATTTTGACACTACCAAAAGGAATGAAAACGGCAGATTTGAGCTTCTGGAGCCGCAGGCGGCGCTTTTGTCTGTCTACCCGCGCTATACCAATATGAAGCTTAAGATTGATGTGCCGCAGGGATGAACTATGGATAGCCAGTACAATGCCGTGATTCAGGATCTGACGTTTCTGACTTCCCGTCTGATGCGTCTTCGTATTGTGCCCAACTTCCCGATTCCTCCTTACCGGGCAGGACAGTTCTTTACCCTGGGTCTTCTGGGCAGAGAGTCCAGAGTGAAGGGTTTCCCTGAGGATCCGCTTTCAGAAGAACGTAAGAGTAAGCTCATTCGTCGTGCCTACTCTCTGGCTCATCCCATGATCAGCGAAAAAAAAGAGCTTTACTCCGGTCCGCCTCCGTATCTGGAGTTCAGTATTTCGCTTGCAGACCAGACACCGGATACTCCTCCTCCGGCTTTGACTCCCAGACTTTTTGCCCGCTGTTCCCAGGAGGGTATTTTTTTATCCGAAAAAGCCATGGGTCATTACACCCTTGATCTGGCCGAGGGTGCCAAAAACTATCTGTTTCTTTCCACGGGAACCGGGGAAGCCCCTCATACTGCCATGGTTCACGAACTTTTAAAAAGACAAACGGCAGCCCATATCGTGGTGATCAGCTGTGTCAGAACCCGGTCTGAACTTGCCTATCACCAGGAGTTTCGCCTGCTGGCTTCCCGGTTTGAAAATCTGCAATACTTTGGATTCAGCACCCGGGATCTGTCTGTAGGAGCCCCGAAAATGCATATTCAGGATTTGCTGGAGCCCAGAGTTTTTCAGGAGAAATTTGGTTTTGAACTCACCCCGGAAACGCACGTCTATCTATGTGGCAGTCCATCCATGATTGGTGCGCCGCGAAAGATGAGGGACGGAAGTATCGAAATCAATCCTCAGGGAGTCTGTGCTCTTTTGAAAGAACGGGGCTTTGCTCTGGATTTTGGGCGGGAAAAGGGCCAGGTTCATTACGAATCTTACTGGTGATTTATGGAATTTGAGTGTGCGACCGGATTTCCTATGCAGGCGGGTGCGTGGCCAGAGCCTGTCCCGATGCCCTGGGAAGCAGCTGTTTTAGGAGGGCTTCCCGGAGATTGCCCGCTGGAAATTATTGAAAGTCTGAGTCTGGTCGACGTTTGTTTTTATGATTTCTCGAAAAATCTTCGTCGAGGCCAACTGGTGGTGGACTCCGAGTTGGAAGAGGAAATTCAGGAGCTTTTCACCCGTTTCCGGGAAACCGGATTTCCACTTTTCAGTGTGATTCCGTCTTCGTGGCCGGGTTTTTTTGTCGGCGGGAACCCTTCCGATGATGTCATGATGGAAAAAAACAATACCTCGGCTTTTTGCTACAGAAAGATAGCGGGAAACCAAAAACTTTCCCGGCATGCTCTGGGGAGAGCTCTTGATATCAACCCGATGCTCAATCCCTGGTATGGCCCCAATGGAATGGTTCCGGTCGGGGCTCGTTTTGAGCCCGATGTTTTAGGAACTTTGTCTGAAGATTGTTGGGTTGTACAATGGTTTGAGGAGCGTGGTTGGATTTGGGGTGGTCGTTGGCAGAACCCGGATTTGCATCATTTTGAAAAACCGGGAGGACGAAATGGCTGAATTGCGGGATATACGGCAGACACGTGGGGTCAGGCCTGTGGAAGAAAGAATGCAGGCTCTGGCTTCTTATATGGCTCTCCCTGAAGAACAGCGGGATTCACGGGAACTGGCCCGCTTTCTGACCGAAGAGGTTCTGGAAGCGGATGTGGAATCCTGGTCCCGGCATTGTGCCCGTGTTCTGAATGAGCTTGCCCGTAAGTACAACTGGAAGGGTCCTGAGTTTCTGGATGTTTCCGCCCTGATATTTGAAATGATGGGGGATCGGAGTCTGAAAGCCAGAAGACTCTGTCTTGAGCTCTTAAGTCCCTGGATTCCTCCTGGAGATCCTCAGGTGCTGGATTGGCTGGAGTCTCAGCTTCAGGGAGAGGACCCGGCCTGGCGCTCCTATTGTCGTAAGAAAATGGCTGAGCTTGAGATGCAGGGAGGAGGCACAGCCCTTGATCCGGAATTTGAAAATCGGGAAATTGAACTGGGTGACTGGAATGCATGGGATGCCAAAACCCGCTTGAAGTGGCTTGGGTCAATCACTCTGGCTTCTCCATGCCAGAATTTTCTGGAGAAGAACGGGTTAAAGGTTCTGATTCAGGAAGAAGACCTGTTTGTCCTTTCTCGTCTGGTCAGAATTCTCCCGAAAGTCCTGCATCGGAATGAAGGACCTCTGCCTTATCTGTGGGGGGGATTTTTACAGCACCCGGATGCCCGGGTTCGTTCCAACGCTTTGGAAGGACTGTTTTTCTGGGTGGATTCTCCTTCCTGGCATGATTCTGTCTTTGAAATTGCCGAGCAGAGTCTTAAGGATGCAGATGCCAGGGTTAGAACTGCGGCTTTGAAGCTTCTGCATACCCGGGATCCGGGTTATTGTTTTGAAATTTTAAGCGGCATGCTACGATCCTGTAAGGATGAGGAAGAACTGGAAAGCCTGATCTGGCTGATGAAGTCTCTGGATGTTCTGGAGCTTTGGGGGGCGGATCTGGAGCGGACCAGAGAACGCTTCCGAAAAGAGAAATCATGAACTGGACCCGTATTCTTACAGTTTTTTTTCTTTTGCTGACCCCGGTTCTGGCCGGGGGCTATTGTCCGTATTGCGGTCAGCCCAGAGCGGAGGGCTGGAAATATTGTTCGACCTGTGGGAAGGCCCTTCCTGAACAGCGTCATACTCAGGATCGTGTCACGGGCAGTACCCGGATTCCCATGCATACGACAACGGTTCAGCCCCAGCGCTCTTCCTCGGTGTATCAGGGTGGGGGAAGCCTGTTCTCGGCACCTTCGTCTTCCATGTCCTCGGCCCAGTTCGTCAATCAGCTTAAGGGATTTCTGGGTTCAGGGACGGCTCAGCAGTTGATGGGGTTTCAGAATCAGAATATCAGCCCCTCTCAGCTTCAGGAGCTCAATCAGAATCCTCAGGTCCAGCAGTTGATGCAGCAGTTCAAGAACCCCCAGTTTCAGCAGCAGCTCATGCAAGGGCTGAAAATGATGCCGGCGAACAATGGTGATGCTCAGTATCAGGGTCAGGTTGGCCAGATCGAGAATCTGTTTCGTCTCCTGAACTCCCAAAGGGGTCTCACCGAAGGGGCCTCCGGTTCCAGCCTGTTTCAGGAGCTTCTGGCCCCCTGAGGATTTTGCTTCATATAACAAGAAATTCTCTGGGCATGCCGATACATCGTCAGTGAGACTTCCACTGATCCTGATTTTATCTGCTCTTGGTCTTTATGGCTGTACCCGCAGCACTACCGAGCCTTTTCTGGAGCAGGACGTGGAATCCCAGCTTCTGAGTGAACCCTATAAAAGTCTGCATCTTGCCAATCTGAAGGGTTGGCTGGTTCATTCTGGCCGCAAAAGTGCCTGCCTTGTCGAGAGCCTCTGGATTTCCAGCCGCTCCCAGATGAGCCTGAATGGTTATGTCAAATGGGATGTATGCTGCGTTCCAACGAATGAGCCGGGCAGCTGTCCTTCGATTCCCCTGACTCAAAGCTCTACTGGGGTGCGAAACATCGATTCTGAATTTACCCTTCAGATCGAAGCGGATGGTCCTCAGAATCTTCTGGTCCAGGGTCAGATGGCAAGGCAATCCAGTGTCGCAGGCACGGGCAGAATCACGACCTCATCCGTTTTTCTGGAGTTTCAGAATGGAGAGGAAAATTTCAGTCTCAATTTGACGCGTTGACATCAATGCCGTGACGGCTCAGATCTTCTTCTCTTACGCTGGTGGTGGGCTGCCCCCAGATTCCCAGTCCGCGCTTGGCGGCTTCCTGCATGGACAGATCCATCATGGAGAGAAATTCCGGGAAGAAAATCTGACCTTCCGGGAGAATTCCATAACCTTCACTGAGGAGATCCAGATTGACCATGCGGCGATTGACATTCAAAAAGACATGGTCCTCCAGAAGGCCGTGCTTGCGGGGATTCTTGGGGATGAAAAGAAGGCCGGGCTGATGCAGAAGCCTTTCCTTCATGGTGGCAATCACCCGATCTCTCAGGCTCTGGTGAATTCCTAAGGAAAAGTCCATCAGACCAATCAGGATGAATTCATGCCGCATCTGATCCTGGGTTTCGACAAGAATCCGGTTAGGGGCCAGAACATCGATGATTGTGGCATGCAGAAGAGCAAAATCCTTAGGGGTGAAAAGATCGCGGGAATTCTGTTTCCAGTCGTAGATGATGGAACGCATCTGGCCATTGATGATGGCCCCGCTTTGTACTTTACCTGAGGTCGCAGGCAGGGTCGGTTCGGCGGTAAGGTTGGATACGGACAACAGAGCGAGAAAACATATGCGCAAAAACATGGACATAATATGTCCGAAAATGGTGCTTTTTGCAAGAATCAGGCAGCGTTGGCCCAGGGTTTTTCGAGACTGATGGCCGGATTGTTCAATCCGTAGAAATAAAGCAGGGGCATATGCAGGCGGGAGGCCCAGGAAGCTTCGTTGTGATAGGCCCCTTGGTGTTCAAAGTAGAACAGGTTTTTTCCCTGAACGAAGCCCAGGGAGGTCAGGAGCTTGTCCATGTCCCGGGTATCCTGAAGGGCCGTGGAGACACCTTTTCTATTCATGCCTTCGCGGGTTCCCATATCCAGCCAGATTTTCTGGCCTGAAGGACTTTTGGAGGGCATGTATTTTTTCAGCATATAGCGATGATCCCACCATAGGGATGGCGATACAGAGCCAATCAGACCGAATTCTTCCGGATATTCAAAGCCAGCCCAAAGGGAAATCAGTCCGCCAAGAGAAGAGCCCATGATACCGGTTTTATTCGGATCCGTGATTGTGCGGTAGCGCTGGTTGATGAAGGGTTTGAGTTCTTCCACCATGAAACGCAGGTATTCACGACCACGACCTCCACCATGATGTTGGCAGGTAGTCGGCGTATATTCATCCAGGCGTGCTATGGAGTTATAGATCCCAACGACAATGATTTCTTCCATCAGTCCCTGCTGAATCAGGGTTTCCGAGGTTTCATCCACCTGCCATTCCACTCCACCAAAAGCGGTGCGGGCATCAAAGAGATTGTTGCCATCGTGCATGTAAAGCACCGGATAGCGCCGACCCGGTTCGGTGCTGTAAGAGGGGGGAAGCCAGATCAGAATCGGACGGCTGTCTCCCAGAAGTTTGCTTTCGAAGGAGGGAAGAGCATCAAAATGCCCCAGCATGCCTGGTTTGCTGAAGCGCTTCTGTTGTCCACCGAAGGCATAGACCTCAAAACTGTACTGCTTGATTTTGCCGTCTGCAATCACGCGGAAATTATCCGTATCCTCGTAGCCGGGCCCTTTCTGGACACTGCTCCAGTCTCCCAGGGTGACTTTGAATTCCACAAGCTGTCCTATCGGCAGCCTCAAATCGCAGATTACAGAATTTTCTTGAATGATTCCGGGTTTACAGGAGTGTTCCACCCACTCCCCGAAGGCCGGGATATTGCCAATGATACGCACTTTCTCAAGAGGGGTCTGGGGCGGAACCTTGACCACCAGTTCGATCTGAGTGTAGCGTGGCCTTAAAAGGAGCCAGACGCCGATCCAGAGCAGCAATCCGAGTACAAAAATCATGATGGGTCGCAGTATAATGGTTCAACGGGAGAGAAATCATGGAAATCTATAAATATGGGTCGGAAATTCTCAGAACCGACACGAAAAAAGTGGAAAATATCGATCAGAAGGTCATTGATCTTCTTGAAGACATGATCGAAACCATGATTCTTGCTCCCGGTATCGGTCTGGCAGCCCCCCAGGTCGGCAGCGATCTGTCCATGTTTGTGATGAATGTGGATGACGGAGTTTTTGAACGTATCATCAATCCGGTGATTCTTGAGACCACTGGAGTCAGTACATTCAATGAGGGGTGTCTTTCCTTCCCCCAGATTTATTTTGATATTGTTCGTCCGGAATGGATCAGGGTCAGTTATACCAACGAAAAGGGGGAAGAGGTCATTCGGGAGAGAGAGGGCCTCTGGGCCCGCTGTTTTCAGCATGAGCTTGATCATCTCAAGGGTAAACTGATGGTGGACCTTGTTTCGAAAAAACAGCTTCGTGTCAATCGCTCCGAGCTGGATTCGATTGAGCATCTGGGACTGGCTCAGAACCTGGGTGCAATCAGGTCGTGAAAATCCCTCGGGCCAGCCTGAAGCGCGCATTTCAGGTGGTTTTCCTGGCGTCTGTCGGTGTACCGCTTCT
>CAZDAM010000015.1:0-42169 GCA_964503595.1 uncultured bacterium | reverse complement strand
CCGCGAGGCTGGATTTGGGAGGGCTGATGTCTTATTGATCCCGAAAAACCCTCACGACACCACGGGGGTTATTTTTGAGTTCAAGCGCAGGCGTGGAAAAGAGGATCTTGAAGCCGCTGCCCAAAATGCCTTGAAGCAAATTCAGGAGCGCCAGTATGCCCATGAGCTGAAAGCCAGCGGCTGCCAGGAGATTCTGGAAATCGGCGTGGGATTTTCCGGGAAGGAAACCGCGATTCTGATTGGGCCGTAATCATGCCACCCCTAAAATCCCTGGTTCTTTTCTTTCCTCCTTTGGCATGGTAAAAGAATGCCCATGAATCTGGATCATTTTGCTGATTTCTTACAAAGTGCGTTTCAAACCATGGGCCTGACTGCGATTCGCCAGGAGAGGCTCCTTCGTCCCCAGAAGGTAACGGAGATGGAGTTCTTTGCCCGTGATGTGGATCAGGAGCTTACCTCGGTTCTGGCCTGGAAAATGGATTGGTTCTGGTCGGATGATCCCCTTCATACCTGTGTTTTCCTTCACGAAGAACCGGATTTAGAACTGGAGCAGGGGCTTTTGCATACAAGAGCTTTAAGGGCCTGTGCGATGAATCTTCCCATGGGGGTTTCTTCTTCCGGGCTGATGCTTTCCATGGATGCTTTTGAAGAGTTTGAGCCAGAAAAACTGATGAAGGTTTTTGCTGCTGCTCTGGGTCCGGCTGTGGGTCTGATGAATGGCTTCCTGCATCCGGTTTCTGAAATTGGTGCAGAAAGCCTTGGACTGTTTCTGAAGAGTCATGAAGAAAAAACGGGTGAGCCATCTCTTCCCCTGGTGGTGGGGAAATCTTCGGAAAATGGCGGCACGGACCTTTATGATCATGCCCGGACTCTTGGTATGACAGGACTGATTCATGATGTTCTGATGGAAGAGTATCTGGATCTGGAGGGACTGACATTTGCCTTTGTGGGAGAAGCAAACCAGGACCTGAGCAGGGCCCTGATGGATCTGGGGCTGAGGGAAAACTCACAGGAAGCTTCCTGTGTGTTTTTAAGTGAAGAAAATCTTGATTGTGAGCGCCTTTTAGCGATGCAGGCCCGTTTTGTCGTGGAAATGCAGGAATTCTCTTTCTCTCTGGAAGACCATCAGAAGGCTCTGGAGGCGGGAATCACGGTTTTGCCGGCCTATCTGTTTGCTGGAGCCCATGAGATTCTGGCATTGAATGAGCATAAGATGGGTCTTGAGGGAGCTCTTTGGAGCGAAGATCACCTCTCCCGCAGAATCTATCAGAGCCTTAAGGGCTATCTTGAGCGGGGACAGAAAATTGCGGAACGCTATCGGATCACTCTGGGCGAAGCTTTGGTGATTGCAGGGCTTGAAAGCCTGGAAAAGCTTCTGGAAGAACCGCTTTAGAACCGGTCCTTGTTCTCCCGAAACCGGGCAAATTCCTGGGCATCTCTGGCAAGAAAAAAAGGATTCAGCTGCTTTTCCTGAGCCAAAAGGGCAGGAATGGTTCGGTGGGGTTTTGGCAGATTGGAGACACGATTCAGTTCTGTCCGTATGTCCTGGTGATCCGGAAAGCAGGATGCTGCGAATCTTAGATTGCTGAGGGTGTATTCGTGGGCACAGTAGATCAGGGTGGAATCAGGCAGGGAACCGATCTTCTGAAAGCTCTGAAACATGTCTTCCGCACTTCCTTCAAACAGCCGGCCACAGCCAGCCCGAAAGACGGTATCTCCTGCAAACAGGGTGTTCAGCTGAGGTGCAAACCAGAGAATATGGCCCGAAGTGTGTCCGGGAGTGAAGAGGATTTCAAAATCGATTCCGTTCAGGTTCAGATGCTGGTTCTCTTCTACGCTGTGAGTGATTCCCGGTATGCGGTGAGCGTCTTTTTTGTGTGCATAAATGGCGCATCCAAAGTGCTTTTGCAGTTCCAGGTTGGCTCCGACATGATCCCAGTGGTGATGAGTATTTAAAACGGCTGACACGGGTTCTTCAGGAAAAGCCCTGAGAATGGGAGCAGCTTCAGCCGGATCCACGACGAGCAGGCCGCTTTGGGTACGGATGGCGAAGATGTAGTTATCCTGAAGAGCTGGCAGTACATGGATGGTGGGAGTCATGGTGTCTTCCTTTTGAGAAACTGGCTTCGGACAAGTTTCCAGGCTGGAGATTGCAGGATGATATGGGTCATGGCCAGTAGAATCAGGTAGAGGATTCCAGCGAACAGAAAACGGTTCGAACTGAAGGAAGCGGAGCCAAGGATCACCTGTAGAAGAAAAATCAGGCCGAGACTTAAAAGAATCTGGGTTACGGTATGGCCCATCCGCTTGAAAAAATGGGTCCTGCCGATGAAGGTCCGTGACAGAAGCATGGTTACCGGAAGAACTCCCCCAAGAAAAGTCAGGCTGATGGCCATGGGGATGGCTGAGGCCTGATAAACGGGCACCAGAAAGTGAAGCAGCAACCCCAAGGACACCAGTTGAATCAGGTTGCGCATAAGCAGGAATTTGGGAATTCTGGGGTTTTGCAGAGCCAGAAGAGCATGGGAGAAGATGGAGATGGAAACCAGAAGAGGGGTGGAGACTGAAAGATAGCGGATGGCATTGGCTGCCAGGTTCATGGCATGAAGGTCCAGCCCGGATGTGCCATAGATCAGTTGAACCAGCTCTTCGGCAAAATAGCAGGCAAAAATGGCCAGAGGATAGATCAGGGATTCCAGAAGCATGGCCATGTCCCGGGCTCGCCCGGCCATCAGATCGCCTTCTTCATCCTTAAGCTGGCAAAGCCTTGGATAAAGGGTCAGAACCAGAGGAAAAATCAGGATATTAGGCATGAGATCGTGGACTCTTCGGCCATAATTAAGCGATGTCAGTTCTCCGGAGCCCAGGCCACTGGCAAACCATTCACAAAGAAATGTGGGAAGACAGGCACTGATCTGCATCAGAAGGGTGAAGAACCACAGGGATTTAATCTTGAGCAGATCGCTTTGGGAGCGCCAGAGAAACCGGATCCTAAGCCCACTTTTATTCAGGGCTAAAACCAGCCAGATCAGCTGAAGCAATGAGCCAAGAACAAACCCTGCGGCCAGGGAAACCGGACCGTATTCATGGCCAAGGGCGATCGACAGGATGATGGCGATCGAATTGATCAGGGAGGAGAGTCCGCAGATCAGAAAATTCTGGCGGGCCTGGACCAGATTCATGAAAAGATCCACGCTGAAAAGAAGCAGGGGAGCAGGGGCCAGACAGTAGAGAACCGGAAGGGATGTCTGAATCTCTTCGGGACTGAATCTACTGATAAGACCCAGAAAGAATTCCGGCTTCAGGCAGTAGATCAGGGTGATTCCGGCAAGCAGAGTGCTGATGCGGGTCAGAAAAAGACCCAGCAGTTTTGCTGCCGCTTCCAGGCCTTCGTTATGGATCAGGCGTACAAATTCCGGCAGCAGGACGGAAGAATTCAGGGACTGAAAAAGCTGGGCCAGAAGGCTGAACAGGCCCCAGGTGAAAAAAACAATGTCGGTATCTGTACCAGCGCCAAAATAGCGGGCAGTCAGAACAGCGGAGAAAAAGCCCAGTGCCTTGGACAGAAAAGTAAAGCTTGTGGCTAAAACTCCATTATGAAAATTGGAAAGCGTTTGCATGCTTGCAGTCGATGATATATTGCCGACCCGATTTCACAAATCATGATGTCACCTTTACGCCAGCGAATTTTGATTCTGACCCAGGCCTATGCCTTTGCCCTGCCGCTCTCGGTAGGCTTAAGCAACCTGCTTGCAGGGCTGGGCTCTCTTTTTTGCCTGATCTGGATTTTTACCGGCAGAATTCGCCTCAGACTAAAAGGGAATCTGGCCTTGCAGATGTTTGGGATCTACCTGTCCCTTTATCTGTTTGGGACGCTTTACAGCGAAAATCCGGCCCATGGTCTGAAGGAATCTCTGGGACATCTGAGACTGATTTTTGCGGTCTGCCTTCCCTTTCTTCTGAGTCAGGAATCGCTTGGAAAAATCATCCGGCTTTTCGGCTTTTCCCTGCGTATCTCGGGGGTGGTTTATCTGTTTGCCCTAACAGGTCTGATCCGTTCGGAAAATCCTGCTGGTGCCCTGTATGGCAGTGCTCGGGCCATTCAGGATTTCTTCTTTTCCCTGCATCAGTTCGAGGGACTCAAGCTCGATATCTTCGGAATAGGGGGTTCCCCTTTTGTAAACCGGGTGCAATGGGCCCCGCTTCTAGCCTTTGGGGTTGGTGCCCTGCTTTTTGTGATTCGGCGAAATGGATGGAAGAATACTTCATTGAGGCGCTATATCGAACTTCTTCTGGCCCTGAGCCTTCTGGTGATCTCAGAAGGCCGTTCCGGGATGCTTCTGGCATTGCTGGGCGCGGTAGCCGTCCTCTGGTATCAGACTCCATTGAAGAATAGGTTGTTTCAGACTCTGGGGGTAGGCCTGGTGGCACTTGGTATGGTGGCTTTTCTGCCTCCGGTGCAATCCAGGGTCCATCAGCTCTATCTTGGCTATGAAGCCTTTCAGAAGGGCGAGTTCGGTTATGGCATCGGCGATCGTCTGATGTATCTGGTCACAGGTTTTGCTACCTTTCAGAAGGCTCCGCTGCTTGGGCATGGAACGGGTTCCTTTTATGTTGCCAATGCCGAAGAATCCAGAAGAATCTATCCCCAGATTGAACCAACTCAGAATCCGCATAACCAGTATATGTTCCAGATGGTGGAGCATGGACTACTGGGATTCATGGTTATGCTTCTTCTTTTTTGGGGTTTGGCCTATCAGGCCATCGGGCTCAGGAATGAAACCGAGTTTCTGTTTTTTATGGCTTGTGCCGGATTTGGTGTGATCAGCATTTCCTGTACCTATCTTCTGGATCAGCCTATGCAGCACCTGTATTGGCTGATGCTGGGTCTGGCAGCTCTTCCTGCCTCTGGCGGCAGGGGTTCAGAAGAAGAGCGGCCATAGCGGGTACGAACAGAACGGCAGCCAGAGAAGAACCAGTGACTAGCGCTATGATGGCCACAAACCTCAGGACGATGGCAGCCTTGGTGGAGTGAAAAGAGAGGATCAGGACGTCGGTCATCAGGACAATGAGCATACCGACTGGGGCCAGCAGCTGATGCATGGATTCGGCACTTTTTTCATTGTCGCCACCAACTATAAAGAGCTTCTCACGGCTGGAAACCTCAAACTGGGAGGCACGGGAGAAGAGCTGGGCCCGAAATTCCAGGCTTTTGGCCAGAAGAACCATGAGAATGTCTTCCTTGCAGCTTCCGAGTCAAGCAGGAAAAAGCAGGAGCGGTTCGCCCCCAGGGTACGAACCGCTCCCCAATCAGGCCTTCTTCTTGGCTTCCTCAAGGAAAGCGGCAAAAGATTTACCTGGCTTTTTGTCCGTCACGCGACTCTGGTTTCCGGATTGAAATCGGGTCTCTTCGTGAAGAGGGCGGATTTTACCGGCAGGCCGAATCCCGCTGGGACTGGTTGGTACGTGGAACATCCTTTGTTCCAATTCCCAAATGTTCATGATGACCCCCATGTGACATCCTTGTACGGAGGTGTTTTTCAAAAGAACCGGAAAAACTTTT
The DNA here is from genome assembly GCA_964503595.1 of uncultured bacterium. Lineage (GTDB taxonomy): Bacteria > Muiribacteriota > UBA6191 > UBA6191 > UBA6191 > CAZDAM01. The sequence goes on along the minus strand of CAZDAM010000015.1, from coordinate 36,606 downwards.
TCCGATTCTATTCATAGGTATCGGCAAAACTGCCGATAATCCGTAGATGGTCTCGGAAGCACAGCAACAATATTTTCTTTCCACTCTAAAGCAACTGATTGAAGTCCCCAGCCCATCGGGATATACGGACAGGGCGAGGGATTTTCTGCTCAGACAGATCCGTGAAATTGTGCCCGAGATGGAACCGGTTGTTTACCGCAATAACGGAATTGAGCTTCAGGCAGGTGATGGCCCAGGGCCCAGGCGTGGACTCTGTTCCCATTACGACACGCTTGGCCTTTACATTGCGTCTCTGGGAAAAGACGGACTGGTCCGCCCCGGTAAAGTAGGGGGATTTCCCTGGTCAGCGGTAGAAGGTGAGCATGTCAGCCTGTTTACCCGCGATGGACGGGAATACACCGGGACGGTCCTTTACGACAAGGCCTCGACTCATATCTATGGTTCCTCCTATGAGAAGGATCCAAGAACGAATGAAGCCATGCAGGTTCGTATTGATGAGTCGGTCAAATCGCTGGAAGATCTGAAAAAACTGGGTCTTGAACCGGGCTGCTTCATGGGACTTGAACCAGGCTTTCGGGTCACAAACGGCGGCTTCATCAAATCCCGGCATCTGGATAACAAGGCTGGTTGTGCCCTTCTTCTCACTCTTCTCAAGGAATTGGCGGACACAGGAAAAATCCATAGCCTGGGGCCTCTGCGCATTATCTTTACTGCCGGTGAGGAAATTGGTCGCGGTGCCTTGTTTGTAAAAGATCTGGATGAGCTCTTGATTGTCGACAACGCCGTTGTCGGGGATACCCAGAACAGCCGTGAGGATGCGGTAACCATCTGTGTCCGTGATTCTACCGGACCATTTGATGAAAAGATGATTCAGACTCTGAAGGCTTTGGCTTTGGAGCAGAAGATTGATCATGAGCTGGATATCTTCAAATCCTATGGATCAGATGCAGAGCTTGTGACCCGGCGGGGAGAAAACACTTCGACCTGTCTGATTGGTCCTGGTATTCACGCTTCCCACAGCTTTGAAAGGACCCATCTGAAATCCTTCGAGGAAACTTACCGGCTCCTCAGGGCCTGGGCAAATTTCAGATCAGCTTAAGAGGGGCATCCTCAAACTCCGGAAACAGCCGGGTTCCAATGCCAAAGGAAGTTTCGGCCAGAGCCTGCCAGTAGCTTCTCCAGGTAATCTCATGCCTGAGATTTTCTTCCAGAAGGTCTTCCAGAGAGGGCATTTTTCCAAATAGCCTTGGAGGAACTCCCTGACCCAGAAGAAAATGGGATGCAGCGGTTCCATGATCCGTTCCGCCCTGCTGGTTTTCCTGGGGACGACGGCCAAACTCCGAATAGGTGGCAATCATGGCTTTGGATTCGAGTCCATGGGATTTCAGGAATTCCATGAGGGCAGAAAGCCCCAGATCCAGTTCCTCCATCAGGCGTTCATGGCGCTTCATCTGAGAGGTATGGGTGTCAAAACCTCCGAGTGTCAGCCGGATGACAGGAATATTCAGCTGGGCTTCAAGAATTTCACAGGTGGTTTTGATGTCTTCCCCAAAACGTCCCTTGGGAAAGGAGTCACGGGGCAGGGGCTTGACCCTGCCGGCAAGCTCCCGGCTCATCTGCAGAAGATCGTTTTGCACTCCAAGTACGTGCTTTAGAGCAGGATTCTGAAGGGAATCTTCCCTAAGTTTTCCGCGGCCTGGCTTCTGAAGCTGATCACTGCCCCTGAGACTGAGTACTTTCAGAGCAGAGCCGTTCAGGGTCCCGAGTTCCGGGCTTCGGATAACAATTCCGTCAGCGACATCGCCCTGAACTCCGGCCCGAATCAGTCGGCTGCACCATCCATCGGTCCAGTCATCCTGGCTATCCGAACCGGTTTCAACAATCTCAATCGATCGGAAGTGGGAACGGTTTGGCTGAGGGTAGCCCAGTCCCATGATGGCCGTGGCTTTCTGAGCAGAAAAGGCCTGGCGCAGGAATTTCAGTTTGGGGTGCAGGGCGAGTCCATCCGAAAGTCCCAGAGCCTCTTTCTCGGAAACAGCCAGGTTCGGCCTGAGTTTTCGATACTGTCGGCTTTGAATCGGAATCAGGCTGTTCAGGGAGTCATTTCCTCCACGAAGCTCAATCAGAATCAGGGTCTTTCGGCTGGTGTTCTGGCTTGCCGGACCGGCAAATGCCAGGGAGGCATAACTCAGGGAAGCGATTTTAAGAAACTGGCGGCGGGTGAACATAAAACCTACTTCAGTTCGAATTCCGGTTCATACATCAGACGGCGCAGACCGGTTTCCCCGGTGGCGCTGAGTTTGCGGGAAGAGGCAATCGGGGGCAGGAGAAGTTCGGCAATTTCGTGTTCCTCTGCCTGTTCAAAAAGCCTGTCCACATAAGGTTTAACGGCCATACCCCGAAAAAAGCGGCCGATCATCTGGTGGCGCTGCAAAAGACTGGAGGTGGTAAGCCATTCATTTCCACGGCTGAAGCCTTTGACAGAGGGGGGATCGAATAAATCCTGACCAAGTCGCCTGAGCCCGGTGATGAAGGGGCGCATTTCCCTGGGATGGTATTCCAGGGTTCGTAAAAACCCCAGGATTGTATCGACAGGAGACTTGATCTGATTGGCCCGGTTTTCTTCCTTCCAGAATTCTTCATGCAGGAGGATTTCCCGAATCACCGGGGCGACATGCCATTTTGAGGAGATCAGAAGCTGGGAAAGGCGTTTGAGTTCTGTTTCGGGAAGGGGAGTTCCAATGAATTCCTGCCAGAGTTTGGAGACCAGAAAAGGTGCGGTGGAGGGTTGACTCAGAAGCAGGGGAGCAACTTCGGGAAGAGGGAATTTTCCGCTTTGGCCCAGAATCGATTTTTCGCCGAAATCATGCTGTTTTTTCTGAAAGGTGACTTCGGCGGTCTGGCGTTTGATCCGGTACCCGGTAAAAACCCGGGCCAGTTCCTGAATGTCCTTTTCTGAGTAATTGCCCTCTCCCAGAGTAAAGAGCTCCATCAGTTCACGGGCAAAATTTTCGTTGGGTCGGGCTTTTTTACTGCCGTGAACATCCAGATAGATGAGCATGGCAGGGTCTTTCAGGATTTTATCGAGAAGAATCTGAAAGGAACCGGTGGCATTTTCCCGAAAGAGCCGGTTCTGTCTGAGCATCAGCTGGGCCCACTTCACTTTTCTGAGTTCGGAAGTGAAATGGTTATGCCAGAAAAGGACCATCTTTTCGGTGAACGGAGAAGGGGTTGTGATGATTTCCCGGGCCCACCATTCCTTGGCTTCCATGCCCCATTGCCGTCTCAGCTTCTGCTGCTCCTTGCGATCCGAACTCAGAAGGCTGATCTTGTCGTAGCCCATGGCATACCAGGAAGGGAAGGGAGTGACGGGCTGTGTTCTCACCGACTCCAGAAGCTCTTCAACAGCACTTTTGCGGGACTTTCCGGCCAGAGCCCGGATTTCCGTGAGGCTTGCCCCAAAACCGGTGCGGTGGAGAAAATGCCTTGCCTCCTCAAAATTAAGAGCCAGCGAAGAAGAGGAGAAAAGCAGAAGCAGCATGAATTTCATGCTGATATTCTAGAACATCGAATCGGTAAATCCAAATCTCAGATTTTTGGTCTTAAAAGGGACCTTGAAATGTGGATGTCTTCCAAAGTCAGGCCATTTTAGAAGACAGATCCTGTCTCCTAAAATGGGTCAATTTCTTAAGGGAAACACCCCAGGAGCAGGAGAGAGCTTTTATCTGATCTATTCTTCGTTGGCTGTACGCTTGGGGTCTGGGTTTTCGGGAAAGATCGCCAGAAGCTCTTTAACTGTCCCGCGGCTGTTTCCCTTGCAGCTGATATGTCGGCGTACCGGAAAAGTGTGGACTTCAGCACCTTCATAGGCTTCGCGGGTGAATTCGGTAGCATGATTGGAAATGATCACGCGGGATCCCCATTTGGCGGCAAGCCAGGCCATTTTTACCAGTCGGATCTGTTCAATGGTTCCAAAAGGGCGGGCTGAATAGGAAGTGAAATTGGCTGTTTTGGAAATGGGGGCATAGGGAGGATCGCAGTAGATCACGTCTCCAGCCTGGGCATTCAGCATGGTCTTCTGAAAATCCTGGCAGGTGAAGATGGCTTTCTGGGCCTTCTCATGAAAATAGAGCATTTCCTCTTTGGGGAAGTAGATCGTTTTGTAGCGCCCGAAGGGGGTATTGAAACGGCCCTGAAGGTTATAGCGGATCAGGCCGTTATAGCAGTGACGGTTCAGATACACCAGAAGAGCTGCCTTCAGGGTTGGCTCGGGATTGCTGTTGAACAGTTCCCTGAGCTCGTAGTAGCGATCTTCACAGTTGTTTTCCTTCTGAAAGAACCCCCGGCAGTAGTCAATGAAGTTATTGCCTTCAGCCTTGAGAATTTCAAACAGGTGAATCAGATCCTGATTGGTGTCACAAAGGACAAATTCCTCGAAGTCGGCATTCAAAAATACGGCTCCGGATCCCACAAAAGGTTCAATCAGGCGTTTGCCGCTTCCAATCTGCTTCTGGATGCGTTCGACGATGTGAATTTTGTTTCCGGCCCACTTCAAAAACGGCTTCATGGATCTTAGCTCCTTCTGCGAAAGACTCTGAGAACATCGGACAAAAAGGTTCTATCTATGACAACTATGTATGAATATTGCCCTGGTGACTGATTTGGCGGCATAATCAGAGCATGCAAACTTCAGTCTGGACATTCCTGGGAGAACCGACCCGTAGAAGGCTTGTCTATCAGCTTCTTCTGAAACTGGGAGCCGAAGAAAATCTGAAAATCAGGGATACAGTCAATCTGTATCCGGATTTTTTCATTGATGCTGAGATGGAAAAGGAATTCCTGTTGCAGTCCCGGGGAATCGTGCTTCTGCATCCCTGGGTGAGTTTTGGCCCTCCGGCCATGACCAAGGAATGGATGGATCGGGTTCTGCACCGCCGCTTTGCCTGGGGCGATGCCCATCATCAGTTAAAGGGTCGGCACTGGATTCACATCATCAGCATGGGAGGGGCCCATCCTCGCACGGAATCTCCCATGGATGTGGAGCTGTTTCTGGCTTCCTACCGGAGGATGGTGGAGTTCTGTGGCATGCACTGGCATCCCCCGATTCTTCTGAAGGAACCTTCACGGGGGGTTGCTGACACGCATGTCAAGGATCAGGCGGGGGAAGTCATCAGCCGCTTTCGCGCTGTGCAGGAAGGCTGGAAATGACGGAATATCTGATTCAGATTCTGATTTATACCGGGGCTACAGCCGCGATGGTCCCGCTTTTCAACCGTCTGGGCTTTGGGAGTGTTCTGGGCTATCTGGCGGCTGGCCTTATTCTTGGCCCCAGCGGGCTGGCTCTGGTTTCGGATCCTGAACTCATTCTGCATGTGGCCGAATTCGGTGTGGTTCTGATGCTGTTTCTCATTGGCCTTGAGCTGAAACCTTCCCGCTTATGGTCTCTTCGCCGTCTGGTCATTGGTCTTGGAGGGTTGCAGGTTTTGGGTTGTACACTGGCTTTTGCTGGATCTGCATATCTTCTGGGTCTGAATCTGGCCCAGGCTACCGGTGTCGGTATGGCCCTGGCGGTCAGTTCCACGGCCCTGGTTCTTCAGATGATGGATGAGTCCAAATTGCGGAGGACAAGCTGCGGTCAGTCTGTTTTCTCGGTTCTTCTTTTTCAGGATATCGTAGTCCTGCCCATGCTGGCTCTGATTCCGTTTCTTGCTGGTTCAGGAGGAGATGCAGCTCATGGCCCTCAGGGTCTGAGCGGGGCCCTGATCATTCTTTTGAGTGTAGGAGCCATGATTTTTCTGGGCAGAGTGGTCATTCGTCCGGTGTTTCAGGTTCTGGCCCATCATGGGGGCAGGGAAGTCTTTACAGCAGGAGCTATTTTTCTGGTTGTTGCGGCATCACTTTGGATGCATCAGATCGGGGTCTCCATGGCTTTGGGAACTTTTCTGGTCGGAGTCCTTCTGGCAGACTCCCAGTTTCGCCATGAGCTGGAAATCAGTATCCAGCCTTTCAAGGGCCTGCTTCTGGGGTTGTTCTTTATTTCCGTGGGTATGTCCATGGATCTGGGATTGATTGTGAAATGGCCCTGGCAGATCCCGTTGGGAGTCCTTCTGGCAGTGGGACTTAAGCTTGGATATCAGATCTGGCTTGGCTATCGCTTCGGTATGATGAAGGGAGATGCTCTTTTGTTTGGCCTGATGTTGTCCCAGGGGGGAGAGTTTGCCTTTGTTCTTCTGGGTCTGGCCAAGACTACAGGGCTTCTGGACTCCGGCTTTGTCCAGGTTCTGAATTTCGGGATCGCTCTTTCCATGATTTCCACTCCCCTTCTGTTTCGCCTGAGACAGAATCTGATGACTCGTTATCCGGGTGGAGCACTTTTGAGAACAGAGACGGATGAGGCTGTTCCCCACGGCCATTCCGTGATTCTTTGTGGATTCGGCCGTTTTGGTCAGGTGATCGGACGGCTTCTGCATGGCTGTGGAACCGATCCTGTGGTTCTGGATAATGATGCCAATCAGGTGGAAACCTTGAGGAGAGCAGGCTTTCCGGTTTATCTGGGCGATCCGGTGCGCACCGATGTTCTGCATGCTGCGGGTGCCGCAGAAGCCAGGCTTCTGATTGTAACCATGGATTCGGAAGAGGATATCAATGCCATTATCCATCAGGCCCAGAAGTACTGGCCCCATCTTAAGATTCTGGCCAGAGCTAAGAGTCGTCAGCATGCCATGGATCTTGCCCAGATAGGGGTTGGAGCTATTCGGGAGACATTTGAATCTTCTCTGGCCTTAGGCGAGATGGCCCTTCGGGAGTTGGGCTATGGAGCTTACAGGGCCCATCGGATTGCCGGAATCTTCAGACGCGATGACCTGAAATTTCTGAAACAGCAGATGGAAAGAAGCCAGGCAGATGGCAGGCCAGCCCGTCTGGCTGCTGAAGAAAGGCGCATGCTTGCCGAGCTTCTCAAGGAAGATGCTCTTCTACATGCTGTGATTGAAGATGATGTGGATGCAGAATAGTTGCTTGGAAATTCCCGGGCTTCATGTTCTCATAGCTCCATGAAAATAAAAAAACGGATTGTTTCAAGTGATATGAAGCGGGAAAACCGCATTCCTCCCGGCCAGGTTCAGACCCGCCGGTTTCCTGTGCTTCATTATGGCCCTGTACCTGGATTCGAGCCTGAGAGCTGGGATTTCAGGATGCTTGGAGGGGTTCGGAAGCCCAGAAGCTTTACGCTTGAAGAGCTTCTGAAACTGGATCGGATTGAAGTTCATTCGGATATTCACTGTGTGACGACCTGGTCTCTTCTGGATAATGTCTGGGAGGGTGTGGCCGTATCTGATCTGATTGAACTTTGTGGTGGACTTACCGATGGCATGCAATATGTGATTGCCCATGCCGAATATGGCTTTACCACGAATCTCCCTCTCAAGGACTTTCTTGAAGAGGATGTTTTAGTGGCGTTTCGGCATAATGGAGCCGAGCTGAGCCCGGAACATGGCTATCCCCTGCGTCTGGTTGTTCCCAGACTCTATTTCTGGAAATCGGCCAAATGGCTCAGGGCTCTTGAGTTTTCGCCGGAAGACAAGCCGGGATTCTGGGAACGCAATGGCTACCACAACCACGGAGACCCCTGGACTGAAGAAAGAACGTGGATTTGAGAGGACTTTTTCTGTCATGAAAAAATCGATACGTCACCGTTTTACCGGACCAAGATTTGAACGCATCATGGATCGGATGAGAGCTGGCATCCTGTTGATGGATGGTGGGATGGGAACATGTTTGCAGCAGGCTCACCTGAAGGCTGAGGATTTCGGTGGTGAGGAACTGGATGGCTGTAATGAGAATCTGAATCTCACCCGTCCGGATGTGATTCAGGATATCCATGAGCAGTATTATCGGGCAGGTTCAGATATTGTTGAGACCAACAGTTTCGGAGGAACCCCTCTGGTGTTGGGAGAATACGAACTTCAGGAAAAATTCTTCGAGATCAATTTTGCCGCGGCTCAGAATGCCAGAAAGGCAGCCCAGAAAGTGGGCGGAGACCGTTTTGTGGCGGGTTCCATGGGGCCGACGACGAAGGCTATCAGTGTAACTGGTGGGGTCACGATTGAAGATCTGATTCACAACTATCGTCAGCAGGCACTGGGCCTGATTGAGGGTGGATGTGATTTTCTGCTTCTGGAAACCGCTCAGGATACGATCAATCTGAAATGTGGCGTGGCAGGGATTCTTCAGGCCCTTGAGCATCTGGACACGTCCATTCCCCTGATGGTCTCGGTGACGATTGAACCTACCGGCACTATGCTGGCCGGTCAGGGAGTCGAAGCTGTGGCTACGGCTCTTTCTCATCTCCCTCTTCTTGGAATTGGCATGAACTGTTCCACGGGTCCGGAGTTTATGACTTCCCATGTCAGGGCTCTTTCTCAGCTCGTTTCGGTACCGATTCTGTGTATGCCCAATGCCGGCCTTCCTAATGAAGACGGCAAATATGTCGAAACCCCCCAGGACATGGCTGTACATCTGGCCAAGTTCGCCGATTCTGGCTGGCTGAATCTGATGGGTGGCTGCTGCGGGACCAGTCCCGCCTATATTGAGCATTTTCATGATTTAAGAAAGCAGTTTCGGCCCAGAATGATTCAGGGGCGCAGGGGTACCTTTGTTTCCGGGATTGATTTTGTCGAAGTGGACGAGGATACCCGCCCGCTTCTGGTGGGAGAAAGAACCAATATCATCGGCTCCCGCAAGTTCAAGCAGCTGATTGTAGATGGAAGGCTTGAGGAAGCTGCTGAAATCGGCCGCAAACAGGTCAGGAAAGGGGCCCAGATTGTTGATGTCTGTCTCGCCAATCCGGATCGGGATGAAATGGCCGATCTGAAAGCCTTCTTGCCGGAGCTGATGAAGAAAATCAGGGTTCCCGTCATGGTGGATTCCACCGATGATGCCTGCTTTGAAGAAGCTCTGAAGATGCTTCCAGGGAAATGCATTCTGAACTCCATCAACCTTGAAACCGGAGAAGATCGTTTTGAAACGGTCAGCGGACTTCTGAAGCTTTATGGGGGCTCGGTTGTGGTGGGCTGTATCGATGAGGATCCTCACCACGGGATGGCCGTCAGTCGTGAGAGAAAGCTTGAAGTAGCGGCCCGTTCCTATGAACTCCTGACTCAGAAATACGGAATTCAGGAAGAGGATATCATCTGGGACCCTCTCGTATTTCCCTGTGGAACCGGTGATGAAAACTACATCACTTCGGCAAAGGAGACTGTGGAGGGAATTCGCCTGATCAAGGAGAAATATCCGAAAACCAAGACGATTCTGGGGATTTCCAATGTTTCCTTTGGCCTGCCGGAAGCCGGACGGGAAATGCTCAATTCCGTCTTTTTGTACCACTGCACCAAAGCCGGTCTGGATATGGCCATTGTCAATTCAGAAAAAATTGAGCGTTATGCCAATATCGGGCAGAGGGAACGTGAGCTCTGCGAGGGTATGATTTTTGACAACAGCCAGGAAAGGCTGGATGAATTTGTAGCTCACTTTCGCCAGATGAAAACCCTGAAATCGGCGGATGAAAAAGCGGACTGGACGGTGGAAGATCGCCTGATTGCCAATCTTGTAGAAGGAAGCAAGGAAGGTCTGATCCCGAATCTTGAAGAAGCTTTGCAGAAATATGATCCGCTGGATGTGATCAACGGTCCCTTGATGGCGGGTATGAACAAGGTGGGCAAGCTTTTTAATGCCAATGAGCTGATTGTTGCAGAAGTGCTGCAGTCAGCCTCGGTCATGAAAGCTGCAGTAGCTCATCTGGAACCTTCGATGGAAAAAACCTCGGATGCATGCAAGGCCAAGGTTCTTCTGGCGACGGTCAAAGGCGATGTGCATGATATTGGCAAAAATCTGGTGGAAATCATTCTGGCTAACAATGGCTATGAGGTGATTAACCTTGGGATCAAAATTGCTCCGGAAGTGATTATTGAAGCATGGAGAGAGCATAAACCCGACTTTATCGGTCTCTCCGGCCTTCTGGTCAAGTCAGCTCTGCAGATGGTGGATACCGTCGAGGATTTGAAGGCTGCGGGAGTTGACTGTCCGATCCTGGTTGGTGGCGCAGCTTTGTCCCGCAGATTCACGGATACCCGGATCGCTCCCAAATATGCTGCTCCAGTGCTTTATTCCGTGGATGCAATGACGGGGCTTGAGATTGCCAACAATCTGGTGGATCCGAAACTTCGCGATACTTATCTGAAAGAATATGAGGATAAGGCGGCTTCCCTGCGTGAGGGAGGAGAACCGAAAGTTTCCCGTCCGTCTTCGAAAAGAAGCAAGCTGGTCCTTTCCCATGAGGCATTAAGAGAAGCTGCTCCTGATCTTGAGCGCCATGTCGTGAAATTTGATGTGGCTGAAGTCTGGCCTTATCTGAATGAGCAGTTTTTCTATGCCCAGCACCTGGGATTCAAGGGCTCGATTCGTCTGTCTTTGCAAAAAGGGGAGGAGAAAGCAGCGAAGCTTCATCGCCAGGTTGAAGAGTTGAAAAGACTGGCGGAAAAGGAAGGCTGGATTGAGCCGGTTGGGGTCTATCGGTTTTTTGAAGCCGAGAGCCAGGGCAATGATCTGAAAATCCATGGAGCTAATGGAGAGCTACTTGAAACCATTCATTTCCCTCGCCAGAAGGATGGAGAAGAGCTTTGTGCCGCAGACTTCGTGGCCTCTCACCGCAAAGACCGTCGGGATACCATTGCCATGTTCGCAGTGAGTACGGGCTATGGGGTCAGGGAGGCATCGGCCAGATTCAAGGAAGCTGGAGACTATTTCAGTTTCCATGCTCTGCAGGCTCTGGCTGTCGAAGCAGCCGAGGCGACAGCAGAAATGTTGCACCAGAAAATTCGTGGCCTCTGGGGGATTCAGGAGGATCTGAGTTTCAAGGATCTGGTTCAGACCCGCTATCAGGGAATCCGGCTTTCCTTTGGTTATCCGGCCTGCCCGGATCTTGAGGATCAGCGTCTTCTGTTTCGCCTGCTCAAGCCTCAGGACGTCGGGATTGAGCTTACCGAAAACATGATGATGGAACCCGAGGGTTCAGTATCGGCCTTGGTCTTTTCCCATCCTGATGCCAAGTATTTCAGTGTTCAGGAATAAATGATCAATGTGGAACGATCAACGCCAATTGCTGGCAGTACTATTTTCATGGGGCTTGAGTTACTGTTGGGCGAGGCTTTGTGCAAAAAAAATGCAAAAACCATAAAAAATGGGAGCCAAGTACTATTCTTGTGCGGTACATTGAGACCATGGAAAACACACAGCATTTATACATTCTGGATTTTGCCCAGTGCTCCGAGAGGCTTCGGTCTGCAGGGCTGAAGAGGACCCCAGCACGAATTTCAATTCTGCGTACTCTGTCTGGTGGATATAGACTGTTGAGCATTGATGAAATTTATCAGGCTTTATCCAAGCAGGCTGGGCGAACCCCGGACCGGGCAACTCTTTATCGCTCCATTCAGAAGATGGAGGAAGCTGGTCTGGTGCGTTCCGTAAACCTCGGTGATGGCCAATTACGCTACGAACTTGATGGCCCTGAGGTGAAACATCACCATCTGGTATGTCGCGACTGTGGTCGCGTGGAGCCCGTTTATGTGGCTTTGCCCGAAGACAGCTTTGAGGGTGTAAGCGCCAAGGGTTACACTGGCGTTACGCATCAGCTGGAATTCTTCGGCGTCTGTCCACGCTGTCAACATTAAAGAGCTTTCCGGCCTTACCGCAGGATGGTAGATTCTGGTGCCGCGCACAGTCTGAAAGCCAGCTTCGTGTGGCTTCAGTAGATTGGGTATGCTGATTCCAGCTTGAGGACAGGAGTTTCCTTGCAGCTCACCTTTTCAAATCGCCTGGATGCTCTTGCTGAGGAGCTGACTGCCGGAATTTTTGCCTCAAGGCAGACAAAAGTTTCTCCACTGCTGCCAATTCGCATTGCTGTCCCTAATCAGAACCTGGCAACCTGGCTGCGTTTTCGTCTGGCTGAGCCCTCATCTCTTGGGGTTTGTCTGAACGTGAAGATGGTCTATCTGGAGCAGGCTCTGTTTGAAGCTTCCCGTGATGCCCTGGATCTTCCAAAAGGCACCAGAATGGCCACTCAGGAATTGATGACGGCCACATTGATTGGACTTTTGGATCAGGAAGAGTGGGAAGATTCACGCATGGAGCCCCTGCGTTCCTGGTTCAAGGCCCGTGAGCCCCGTGAAGCCCCGGACTACGGGAAAAGAATTCAGCAGGCCGCGGCCCGTCTGGCTTCGCTGTTTCTTGAGTATGCCTGTCAGAGAAGAGACATGCTCAAAGCATGGAAAGAGAATCAGTCAGGGCTTCTTCGGGAGCATGTGGATGAAGTTCTGATCCTGGAGCAGTGCCAGGCCCATCTTTATCGGCGCATGCGGGAAACTCTGGTTTCAAGGGCAAGTGAGGAAGAGCCGGTTGTGTTTCTGGAAGATCTTCCGGATCTGCTCGGACAGGGCAGGCCAGTTGGCGGAACTCTCTGGCTTTTCGGGCTTTCCCATGTATCCGAGATTCACTATGCCATCTGCCGGGCTCTGAATCCTTTGATGGAGCTCTCCTGGCTGACTTTCAATCCATGCCGGGAATACTGGGAAGATGTCAAAACGCCCTGGGAGATCTCCCGCTTTGTGAGAAAACAGGAAAAAACTCCGCGGAAAGTAGGGGGAAGCCACCAGACTGCCGGATTTGCTCTGGCCGATTATGAAATGGCTCAGGGAACGATGTTTTTTGATGAGCGCGATCCCCGTCTGCTTCAGTGGTGGGGAAGACCGGGCCGGGAGCATATCCGAAGTCTCTGTGATCTCGCCGGACATGATTTTTCCGAATCCTTTCGGCTGGATGTGAGCAAATTAAGCCTCTTAAAACTCCTGCAGGCCCACCTTTTGAGCCGTTCAGCTCCTGAGGTTTTAGGTGTTCGGCTTCCTCAGGACAGGAGTGTGCAGATGATCGGGGCTCCCTCCATGCTCAGGGAAGTCGAGGGAGTGCAGCAGTCCATTCTCAGAAACATGAAGCTGGACCCGGATCTTCAGCTCACTGACATTGCCGTTCTGGTACCGGACATGAAGACTTACCGTCCGAGTCTGATGGCCGTTTTTGCATCTGATGGAAGTATCCCCTTCAATCTGGTTGATTCCCGTTCGGATCGGGACTCCCTTTATGCCAACGGGATTCTGGCCATTCTCAAACTTCTGGAAACGGAAGAGATCACCCGCCCGGACTGTTTTGCCCTTCTGGAGAACTCCTGCTTTCAGAAAGCTTTTGGTCTGACTCATGATCATCTTGTGGAGCTTGCGGATGCTTTTGAAACTCTGGGCATGCGTAGAGGGCTTGGGGATCCGGGACCCTTTTCCATCAGGCAGGGAATCTGGCGTCTGATCCGCTCTTCGATTCAGATCGAAGATGAAAGCTTCCCGCCGGCCCTTGTAAGCCCGGATGAAAAAGCCATGCAGGCCTTTTTGACCTTCACCCGCTTCATTCGGATGTTTGCATCCAAAAAGCCTGAAAAACACAGTGTGGAGGAATGGCTCAATCTTCTTCTGCCGGCCTTTAACTCACTGCTTTTGATCGAAGAAGGTCTTGGAGCTGAAAACCGGGTCCGGGAAGGTCTTCTGAATTCGCTTGAGATTCTCAGGGAAGCTCTTTTGGGAGTTGAGATTCGATTCAGTGTCCTCTGTGAGCATATCCGGCAGACCCTTGGGGGGATTCCTTCCGGGATTGGAACCTATCTCAGCGGAGGGGTGACACTGGCTGAACTTCATCCCATGCGACCGATTCCCTTTAAAATCGTCTATGTTCTGGGCCTTGGAGAAAGCGGAGGATTTCCGGGAACCGAGGATCGCTTTACGCTGGATTTACGCCGGGTGGAAAGACGGATTGGCGATGTCAGTCTTCCGGAACGTCGCCGTTGGCTTTTTCTGGAAGTCCTGTCCGCGGTTCAGGAGAAAATCTATTTTTCCTTTGTCAGTCGGGATCTGGAATCCGATCGGGATCTGGAAATGTCCTCCATTCTGCATCAGTTAAAAAGGCATGTTGAGGAAGATCTTCTGCCAGAGGGGGACTCCTTTGAAATCCTGCATCTTCCCTTAAGGGGTTCGGATTCTCTTCATGGACTGAAGCGAGAATACTCCGACTTCGCCGTCAATTACCGGGATCGGGATCATGTCCTGCACACCAAGCGGTTTCAGGCTGGGGAGATCGAGCCGAATCTTCCTGTGATAACTCCGCAGGAAACGTCGTGGAGGCTCAGTCATCTGGCCGATTTTTTGCGGGAACCTGCCTATGCAGTGCTTCGTCATCGTTATGGGCACACGCCTGCCTGGGATCAAAACCTTTGGCGGATTGGTGATGGTCTGGAGAATTTTGGCTTAAGCCCGTTTCAGGATACCCGCATTCTGGAACATCTGACTCTAAACCGCCTGCATCCGGCTGAAAGAATTCTGAGTGTTGCGGATGTCCTGTTGAGGCTGGAGCGCAGGTCTTTGGGGCCTCAGGGGAGGATGCGCCAGCTTGCATTCATAGAGCTTTACGAAAGTGCCAGAACCCTGCCCCAAATCGAGGACTATCTCAATCACACTGGCCCCTGGGAGGAAAAGGCCTTTGCCAGCCAGGACACCGGAGTGACCGGGGTTGAACCTGAGCGTTTTCAGCTTGTGATCAATCAAAAAGGCGAGCCTCTGATTCTGTGTGTCCAGTCCAAGGGGCTTAAGGAGCACTCTTTGGGGGCCTATCTGATTCGTCCCTATCTGAATGCCCTGCTTTATGCAAGCACCCAGAAGCAAGCAGTGAACTGCCATATTCTTAAGATCACTCCAGGAAAAGTGGAGGCCAAAGAAATCCTGCTCAAGGATGCGAAGGACACACTTCAGACACTTTGTCAGACGATGCGAAACTGGCCATTGATGGCCCTTCCGATCAAGGCGGCTATTCTGAATCAGGGAAAAAGCCAGGATTCTTTTGAGGCCAAAGCACGGGAGGAACTGGCAGACTTCAGGGGAATGCGTCTTTTGCCTCTTCCGGTTGCAGAGCTTGAAAAAGCGACTCACCTGAAGCCCTATCTTGAATGGCTGAGTGAGATCTGATGTCTACTGGCAGTGATGTTCCTCAATATCCAGAATCAGGGACAGGGAGCTTTTGATTGCTTCGATCTGGATTTTTTCGATCTCCCCCAGCATTGCAATGAATCGTTTGTGCGAGAGACATCTGATTTGAAAACAGTCGACGCAGGACTTTTTTTCCAGGCCGGTATTTGGTGTGGCCTCGATGGTGACAAAGAACGGGTTGTGGTCCCAGGCGTTTTTGTGTCCAGTGATGGGAGCTACGATCGCAAGAGGCATCTGCTTACTCTCGCCAGCGTTGATGACAACGACAGGCCGCTTTTTTCTGATTTCAGCTCCAACGGTAGGATCGAGATTGACCCACCAGATCTCACCTGTCTTCAAAATCATCGCCTTCCAGATCTTCAAAGATGTTTTCCCATCCATTTTCAGCACAGGACAGCATGGCTTGCTGACGCTTCATTTCACGGAGTTTTGCCTTGTCCTGTCTGATTTTCTCGAGAATGGCCTGACGCATATATTCAGACTTGCTCTTGTAGTTGAAGATAGAAACAGCTTTTTCGATAAAATCCCATTCGCTTTCATCGATCTGGATTTTCTTTTGGGTCAACATTTTTGGCCTCCCAATAAAATGGTACCAAAAAATGGGCCCATTTGAAAGGGCGGGGACACTGAGCAGATAAATCAGGATTCTGGGTTTATAAGAAAGTAAAATGGGAGCTATGAATTTTCAGCCTTTACACAATCCAAAGGACGTTGATTTGTCCCAGCATGGCCTTATCGAAGCCTCGGCAGGAACCGGTAAGACCTATACTCTGGAGAATCTGATCGTTCGTCTTCTCATGGAAAATCAGGTGGAATCGATCCGAGAAGTCCTGATTGTGACTTTTACCGAGAAGGCGACTTCAGAACTTAAGGCCAGAGTCAGAAAGAAGCTTGAGGAAGTTCTGCGTGAGGATGAACTGGAGCCTTTGGCACGACAGAGACTTCTGATTAGCCTTGATATGTTTGATGAGGCAGGGATTCACACAATTCACGGCTTCTGTTCAAGGGTGTTAAAGGACTTTGCCTATGAAAACCAGGAGCTGTTCTTAAACGAAACGATTGCCGATGAAAAAGATTTTGCCCGCGAAGCTTCTGCGGACGTCCTGCGTGATTTCATGGCAAATGCAAGTCTTGATGTTCTGGAAATTCTGGCAGTATTTGGCTTTAAGGCGGAGGATCTTCTTTCCCGTTTGACTGAGTTTGCCCAGAAGGTCTGGGTCAATCAGAAGGGCGAACTGTTTGAGGCTTCCGATGGCATTCTGCTCTCAGATCAGAAAATTACCCATCAAACCGGGAAGCCGGATTTTCAGAAACTGCTGAAAAGCCTGAAGCAGACTTTGGGCGATCTGAGAATTGCTTCTTATGAGATCTGGGAAAGCTATCTTCGCTGGGCGGATGCCGGGTTTCCTGCGGATTGGGAAGATGCCCGAAGCTGGGGAGTTCGTTTCACCAAATCGGGTCAGATTCACGGGGCGGATTTAAAGGCTCGCGTAAAACTCCTGCCACAGGCCAGACTGCTTCAGGAAGAGCCTCAGTCTTCGGAGGAGAAGACGGCGAGGGAAATCAGGATCCTTCAGTTTGCGGCCAGTCTTTGTGTGGAGTCCTGTCGTCAGGAAAATGCAGTGGCCGAGAAACTTGAGGCTCTGGTTGAAATGCGCTGGCATCTGGTGAGCTCTTTGGGACTTGAGGCGGGAGGTGGTCTCAGGCAGAAACTTGAACGGGAAGGGCGGATCAGCTTTGATGGGCTTTTACGCAAGATTCTGGAAGCTTTAGAGGGGAGTCGATCCGAGCTTTTGAAATCAAGGATCCGCACCCGCTGGCCGATTGCCCTGGTCGATGAGTTTCAGGATACGGATCCCTTGCAGTGGGAAATCTTTTCGAGGATCTGGCTTGAAGGCAATTCAAGAAACCGTCTCTACCTGATTGGTGATCCCAAGCAGGCGATTTATGCCTTTCGGGGAGCCGATGTCTTTACCTATCTCAAAGCCCGTGATGCCATGCACGAGAGGGCCAGAGTCTACTCCCTGGGAACCAACTATCGCTCCCATCCGGATCTGGTCCGCTTTTTTAACCGGGTATTTGAGCGGGAGGTCTGGTTTGGGCAGGATCGGGCCGGTCGGGGCATTCGGCATGAAGAAATCAAGGCCGGAAAAGAAATTCCCGAATTGATTGAGGCGGATGAATCAGGGCGGGGAGCTGTTTCTGCCGTCATGGTTGATTCCGTTGGTGGCTGGGCTCAAAGAATTGCCACTGAGATTCGGATGCTGGTAGAGTCCCAGACCATCCGCATTCCCACCGATGAGGGGAGCCGGTTTCTGAATTACGGAGACTGTGCGGTTCTGATCTATTCCCGCAGTACGGCCTTTGAAGCCCTGAAGGGGGCTTTTCTGAAAGAGCGTATTCCCTGGTCATCCTATCGCTCCCCCGGCCTTTACCAAAGCGTGGAAGCGGAGTCCTTCAGATTGCTTTTAAGGGCTTTGGCCATGGGGGATGAAGGGGATTACCGGACTCTTCTGAGTTCCCCGTGGTTCGGTCTGAATCCCGATACATCACAATATCATGATGCCTTGAATCCGGAGCATCCATTAAGGTTTCAGATGGCCCGCTGGCGGGAAATGGGTCTAAGACGGCAGATTCCGGCCATGCTTTATCAGATTCTGGAAACAGCTCCCCTCTACGATGCCTGTCTGAGACGAAAAGAGCAGTATTTCTGGGAGAGGCGCCAGACTAATTTTGCCCAGATTGGGGAAGTGCTGGCACTTCAGGCATCACGACGGCCCTACACTCTGACTGATTTGTCGGTGTGGCTGGATCGGGTCTGTCTTGGGCTTCTGGATGCTGAGGAAGAATCCCGCGACTGCATGCGCCAGGATACGGAAGATCCCCGGGTCAGTGTTTTGACCATGCATGTAAGCAAGGGACTGGAGTTTCCGGTGGTCTTTCTTCTACCGGGCAAGAAGGAAAATACCCGCTTTGATATGGGAACCCGGGTTCACCTTGAGGATCAGAGTGCCTGGCTTGGCTACTCAAAAGATGCCCGGGAGCTCTTTTCAAAAGAACAGTCCGAAGAGCGTCTTCGCCTGCTTTATGTTGCCATGACGCGAGCCCGGCTCAAACTCTACTGGCCCTTGTATGAAGGTCCGTCCGGGGTGATTGGTCCGGCTTTGCAGGATGCCGCTCAGGTCGAGGGTGTTGAGATCATGCAGGAAGAGTTCCCCCGTCTGGTTTCAAAGGTCGGAAGAAATGAGGTTTTGGCTTCTGAAGCCGAAGACCCGTTTCTTCGGGAAGACTTTGGCGAGCAGAGCCAGTCTGAGTTTCAGATTCGACGAAGAAAGATAGAAAGAACCAGCTTTTCGGGAATGCTGCGTCATCTGGATGGAAGTTCCTTTCAGTTTGGAGAAGAAGAAGGACGGGATGATGAAGTGATGGAGGAGGCAGATCCTGAGGAAGCCCTTCCCCGGGGCAAGGGCTTTGGCAATCTGGTTCACAGTCTCTTTGAACATCTCGACTGGGATCAGATAGATCAGCGGGTTCACTTTTCTGAGGAAGCATTTCTTCAGCTGGCCCTGCGTCACGAACTGGATCCATCCATTCGTCCTCAGGTCGAAAATATGGTGTCTTCGGTGATGAAGGCTCCCCTGATTGGACCGCTTGAGGGAATCCGTCTGATGGATATCCCATCGACTTCTGTTCTAAGAGAACCTGATTTTTCAACAGGCTTTCCCGAATTGGCCCATCTCAAGGGATATCTGGAAGGGGCGATCGATCTGATTTTTGAGCATGAAAACAGGTTTTATGTGGCGGACTGGAAAACGAATTTTCTGAATTCCTACTCCAGAAAATCCATGAATCAGGCCATGGCCCATGCGGGCTATGAGTTGCAGGCGCGAATCTATGCCCTTGCCGTAACCCGCTGGCTCTCCACTCTCTTTGGAGATGAAGGGCCAAAGCACTTTGGAGGGGTCTACTATTTCTTCGTCAGGGGAATGCAAAAACCCGGCGAAGGTGTCTGGTATCTGCCACCGGAAAATGTTCCGTCCCGGATTCTTGAAGAACAGATTGGAAGAGAACTTCAAAGGATGTATGAAGGGATGGGCATTGTATGATAACTCAGACTATGATCCACAACTTCTGTGTGAAGGGGAAAATGTATGAATACAAATGGAAAACCCCGCGATCCCGACTTTGTTCTAGCTGAATCCGCTATGAAACGGGCGGCGGAAAGAGCCAGGAAAAAAGCTGCTGTGATTGGTCGGGGTGTTTTCGTGTTTCGGGATGGTAAAGTCGTAGAAGTCAGGGAGAAAACTGGAGTTGACCCGAAGTAGATAGCATGGGTTCGTTCTTTCAATCCCTTATTCGTCCATCCCTGCATAAAGTCCCGATGGATTCCCCGCATCGCAGGGATGTTCTGCTTCAGGCCAGCGAGCTGGCTGACAGTCTGAATCTTTCTGAAGAGTCCCAGGAAAGGCTCTTGTACCTGGCAATGGCTCATCTGTCAGACGGACATCTGTCCATGGAGCTTTCCCGCATCTCAGGCTTTGCTCAGGAGGAAGGGTTTTCCAAAGAAGACGCAAAGGCTATTGAGATTGCGATTTCCCAGGCATCATTTGTGGGAACAGAAAACAGTCTTCTGATTCGAACAGAATCCTCGCTTCGCTTTGAGAAGCTGCATCAGGCCGAACTCACTCTGGCTGAATCCCTCAGACAGTATCTGAAAATCCCGGAAGAAAGGGATCGGGACAGCAGTGAAAAGTTTGCAGAAGAGATTCTTGAAGAGTTGGGAATGGATCTTCATGAAAGGCAGAAAGAAGGACTGATTCAGTCTTTGATGCACTCTCTTGTGATTGTGAGCGGAGGACCGGGGACCGGGAAAACGACGGTGATGGCCTCGATTCTTTGTGCTCTGAAGGCGCTTGGAATGAGTGTTGAGGATATGGCGCTGGCAGCACCTACAGGCCGGGCTGCTCAACGGATGTCAGATGCTTTGAGGGAGCAGCTTTCCAGGATTCCGGAATCCTCCCAATCCCGGTTTTTGGATTTGATGAGTCTTCAGGCATCGACTCTGCATCGTCTGCTTGGGTATTCCGCTTCTACCGGGGTTTGCCGGTACCATAAAAATGCCCGGCTGCCCTATCGTCTGATTGTGCTGGATGAAGTTTCCATGGTGGATGCCCTGATGATGCAGCGTCTTATGGAAGCCTTGGATCCGAAGACAACCCGGCTTTTGCTCTTAGGAGATCGTGATCAGCTTCCATCGGTTGAGGCCGGGGCGGTTCTGGCCTCGCTTCTGGCCGAAGAGGGGCAGAAGGTTCTTGGTTCCCGAAGAGTCATGCTAAGCAAAGTCTTTCGTTCTCAGGCCAAGGTACTGGGACTGGCCCAGTCGGTTTTGAAGGGAGAAGTCCCTGATCTGCCGGATCTGGCAAGCGGGGCAGAACTTTGGGAACAGGCCGATGAAGTGGGCCTCATGGATCCAGAAGGTCTGGATTCCGTCTTGAATGATTACTCCGAGTACCTCTATCCCAATGAAATTCTCAAACGCTTCCGGATGGAAGAGGAAGAGCCGGAAAGCATTCTTGAAATCCTGAGGCATTTTCGGAGGGGCCAGATTCTCAGCCTGATTCGGGAAGGAGACTTTGGGGTCTATGGCCTGAATGAAGCCATGCGCCGAAGGGTGTGCTATCGACTGCATGAACCGGCAGCCCAGATGAGCTTTGCCGGTATGCCCATCCTGATTCAGAAAAATCACTATCGATTGGGCCTCTTCAATGGAGATTCCGGAGTGTTGTTTCAGGTGGGCGATCGTCTGATGGCCTGGTTTGAAAAGGAAGGTCAGGCCAAAGGGTTTTCCCTACTTGAACTTCCGGACTGGCAGCCAGCCTTTGCCATGACGGTTCATAAGTCTCAGGGTTCGGAATTTTCCCGTATCCTGATGGTTCTTCCCAGAAATCCTCATCCACTTTTAAGCCGTGAACTGGTCTATACAGGAATTACGCGAGCCCGTCAGGCCGCCTATATTCTGGGAGAAGCCTCTATTTTGAAGCAGGCGGTTCAGACCCGGGCCCGTCAGACTTCAGTGGGGGAGATTTGGGGGAGGGTTGGCTCAGAACTCCCCTCCTGAATCGGGTCGCTTATATCCATTTTTTACGGCTTGTTCCATGGCGGATAGCTCTTCATCTGTCAGAAAGTCAAAGTGAGCGGATTTCTTCCTTGCGGAAAGGCTACCGCTATTTTGCAGGCACAGTTGGATGAACAAGTCGATCAGGCGATCCGGCATATCAATGATGTCCTGTAGCGCCTTTTTTGTGCTGTCATAACTGGCCAGAAAGTCAAGCTCCTGTACAAGTTCTTCTTCAATCGTCTTGGTTACAAACCCGTAAAGGGCTTCGGATTGAGTGGTAATATCCATGTATTGATACCAGCATGCGGTATCGTTCTCGACGGTCATTTGTCCCATTTCATCCAACCGATAATCGATGAGCTGAAGCAGTGGCCGGGAAAATGCTTCCAGAGATGCATTATAGTCTGCCGGGTTTTTGAGCATGATAGCTGAAACCGGGAATATCAGTCCGCGGGGTACAAGTCCTTTCAGCGACAGGATGTTATGGATCAGAAACCTGTGAATTCTCCCGTTTCCGTCCTCAAATGGGTGAAGGAACACAAAGCCATAGGCGATGGCTGCGGCATGGATGATCGGGGATACATTTCCCGCTTTCATCCTCTTATGAGAATCGATCAACCCTTCCATCAGGCTTGGCAAATCATCAGGTTTTGGACAAATGAAGTGTACGATCTCCTGCTGCCAGGTAACTGTTTGGCCGACATAGTTCTGGCTCGCCCGATAGTCACTGTCTTGGAAACGTGAATCGACGATTCGATTCTGAAGCTCTATCAGCCGTGTCTTTTCACAGAAATCTTCCTTCTCAGCAAGTCCCAGTGATGTGATGAATTTTTCTGCTCGGGAGGTGTTGGGCTTGATGTGCTCAATTTCAAAGGATGACTTTGTTTCCTTGCTATAGAGGTAGCTTAGTGCCCGGCGAAGCAGTTCCGGTGGATATGCGGTGACGATGTCCTCACATCTTTTGCTCAGGTTGGATGAATCCAGTTCGGCAAGCTTTTTGGTTCGTCTTACGACAGGGCAAAACGACTTAGGGCCGAGGAGGTTATTGACAACCCGGTGACGTGAAGATTTTTCTCCGTTTTGAAGAGTGTAATAATTTTGTGTCTCCAAGGCAGGGACATAATTTCCGGAAGTCAGGTCATCGACAGGCAGTTGTTTGCCGGTCAGGAACTCATAGAAGAACCAGATTCTTCGTGCATATTTCCCGGTAGGCTTGGACTTGATATAGCCGGTGAGTTCATCCCGAGGAACCTTTTCGAAGATTCGAGCCAGTAAGCCCAGATTGACCCCGTCATACTTAAGTGCGAATTCAAGATGATCACCGACCTTTTCTCCTGGCCAATACTGGGCTCGGAAAACTTCTTCAACAGATCCGTTCTGAATTTCTGAGTAGTGAGTGCCTGTCGTGGAAACCGACGAGATATGCCAGTTCGGGATACCCGTGAGCGTAAATTTTTCCAGTAGGTATGCGTAACCTGCTGGGCGGGCGTCAAAAACGCTTCTTTCCATGAGTAAACCTCATAAAATGATTATTTCCCTGCAAATATATTTAAAAAAGAGGGGCATGCCAACAAAAACAGTTATCAGAACAGGGTGTGTGGCTGGAGTTTGAAGCTTGAAAGCGAAGCACAGAGGCGCGGGAGTTGGAATCAGGTTAGCACATGGATGATCCATAGATCTGAAAAGAAAGCCAGGGCGTCGCTCGGGTGGATTCGGATTTTGGGTTTCCATCCCTGAGATATGTGTGTCTTCTGAAAACAGGCCTTTTTATACAACAGAATCTGTCGCCTAAAAAGGTCGATTTTTTAAGGATACGACCTAAAAGCAAGAGAGAACCGTTGTCTATTGGTGTTTCACACGAGTCTACATCCATGTAAATCGAATATTTCATGTTATATTTACATAGATGATTCAGAGAAATGCACAGGAAAAACTGACCCGATTATTGGGAGAATTCCCGGCAGTTGCCTTGCTGGGACCACGGCAGGTTGGCAAGACAACTCTGGCTTTGGATGTGGCTGAAGGTAGTTCGGCTGTCTATCTGGATTTGGAAAGTCCCCGGGATTTGGCAAAAATCAGTGACATAGAGCTGTTTTGCGAACTGCATGAGGATCGCCTGGTGATTTTCGATGAAATTCAGCGCAGCCCGGAAATTTTTGCTCCTTTGAGAAGCGTGATTGATAAAAGGCGAAGGCAGGGAAAAAAGACAGGCCAATTTCTGCTTCTAGGCTCAGCATCACTTGATTTGCTGCGTCAGTCCAGCGAAACCCTTGCCGGGAGATTGGCCTATCTTGAACTCTTTCCTTTGAGTTCTCTTGAAGTGAAGTCCCAGGAAGTTCAGAGACTATGGAATCGGGGAGGCTTTCCTGAGAGTTTTCTGGCTAAATCGGAAGCTGAAAGCTTCAACTGGAGAACCCATTTCATCAAGACTTACCTCGAAAGGGATATCCCGCAACTGGGACCTCGGATTCCTTCTGAAACTCTGAGGCGTTTCTGGACCATGCTGGCCCATAATCAGGGGCAACAGTTGAACGCAGCTTCTTTGGCCCGGGGGCTGGATGTCAGTGGTGTTACCATAGCAAGATATCTGGAGCTGATGGTGGACTTACTTCTGGTGCGTCGCTTAAAGCCCTGGGGTAGCAATCTGGGGCGCAGGTTGATCAAGGCCCCTAAGGTGTATCTTCGGGATAGTGGGCTTTGTCATGCATTACTGGGTATTGGCTCGCTGGATGAACTTCTTGGTCATCCTGTTGTGGGAGGCAGCTTTGAAGGTTTCGTTATTGAAAATATTCTGGGTACTCTGCCGGAACTGGTTTCCAGTGGCTACTATCGGACTTCTGGTGGCGCCGAAGTGGATTTGGTTCTTGAATTTTCTGACTCCGAACTTTGGGCGATTGAAATCAAAAAGAGCTCAGCCCCAAAGATATCCAAGGGCTTCTACAGTTCCTGTGAGGATCTGAATCCAGCCAGGAAATTTGTAGTTCATGCAGGCGAGGATACCTATCCTCTAAAAGACGGAGTTATGGCGATTTCTCTATATCAGATACAGCAGGAAATTTTGAAAAGGTGCCATGCAGACGGAACGAAACAATAGATACAGACTTTCCGTTGGAGTGACTTGGTTTGGCCTCCTGCTTCAGTCCTTCTGGCTGCTCTGGCAGTTCAAATCAGGGCTTTCCGTTCTGGATGCGGATCTGTTCCACAGCTTTCTGGATCTTCTGGCATCTCTTTTCTTCCTGACTGGCTACAGCGTGGGAAATCTGGCCTTTGGCTATGCCCTTGGATTTCATTTTCTGGTTTCACGAGCCCTTGAGATCTGGTTTTTTGCCCGGCTTGGCTATGGTCTGGTTTTCTGCGTTCTTACCGGGTTTGGATATCTGAGTATTTTTCTGATTCTGGCAAGAGGAATTCATGGGCTAAGCGAGATCAAAAAAGAGAGGCGAGGTGGTTCCCGAAACTGGCAATCCTTATTGCTGCTACCTCTATTGCCTCTGATTCTGATGGTTCATCTGCGCTTTGTGAAGCATGTTCAGAAGACCTATATCGCCGAGATCTGGCTGCCACAGGAAATCACTGCCGAAATGGTGGAACAGTGGAAGGCCAGGTTTCGTTTTCTGAAGGAAAATGAAGTTCAGTTTTTCAGCCACGTAGGGTTTGTGAATGGTTCTGAGGTGTTTGGAATCATCACGCCAAAGAGAATCTATTCCATCTATTCCGATATTAGGGGGCCGGAAGTCACTGTTTTTGACAATGCACGGATTCAGGAAGTGAAAATCAGCGAGGACTATTCCAGTCGCCGCTTTGATGTCATTGAAATTGTCCCTACCTGGGGGGATTCCATCTATCTCTACTCCAGGCCGGATTCCAAAGAGAGTTCCAGGCTCCTTGAAGTGCTGCATCTGAAGATGAATGAGAATGCCTGAATTCTTAGCCTGAGGCCGAGGGTTTGTATTTGAGTAAAATATTTCTCAATATGGGTGATGATTCTTTATTATTGAGTGTAATTTTGCTCAAATAATTAAAATAGTGCTAGTATTGAGTAAAATATTTCTCAATATGAATTATGAAACAGTTTACGATTCAGGTTCTTGGTGCCGAATGCTGGCAGGATATTGCGACTCTTGATGTCCTCTCCCCGGAAAAGGGGCGGCTGAGTCCCTGCCGTTTGGGTTATGAGCAGGACTATGCCATCAAGCATCTTGAGGATAATGGCATCCATGCAGTCAGTTTGAATTGTCCAGTACGCCTTTTCTGGGAATACACCGAGAATTCATGGTTTCCTTTTCTGGAAGACCTGATCCCCTCAGGAGCTGCACGCAGGGTTTTGGTCAGGGCTTTGGGCCTGGCAAATCAGACTCCGGAAACTCAGGACTTTGCCCTTCTTGAGCGGGGTGTGATTGCCCCTGTAGGGAATCTCAGATTCAAGGAAGCGATTCCGGAACAAACAGAGAAATCCTTGAGATATTTTCCTGTGAAAGAAGTCGTGGAGAGGCAAGCTGATTTTCTTGAATATGCCAGCCAGATGGGGGCCATCAGTGGAGGGGCCACCGGGGCATCCGGAGAGGCCCCCAAGCTTTTGCTGCGCTGCTCTTCAGAGGATCAGGTCTTTATTGATACCTTTCAGGATCAGGAGGAAAATCCAGACGGCTATTTTCTGGTGAAATTTCCCCGTAATGATCGATCCGATCTGGATTGTGATGTATTGCGGGCAGAGTATGATTTCTATCAGGAGCTTCATCAGATGGGAGTCAGCACGATTTCAACAATTGGTATGAGGCTTGAAGAAGGAAGCAGATTCCCATCCTTGTGGCTTCCCCGTTTTGATGCTCTCTGGACTGGGACAAGATGGAAAAGACTGGGTATGGAATCATTGTTTTCCATCCTGAAAAAGCCTACTGGGACACATTTGAGTCACTTTGAGATTCTGGAAAAACTGATTGAGTTGCTACGACTTGCGCCGAAAAGTTCAAAAGCAGAAGAGCTTGTGTCTGAATGGCTCTGCCGGGACCTTCTCAATGTTTCCTTTGGAAATTCGGACAATCACGGACGGAATTCGGCCATTTTAAAAACTCCGGAAGGTATGAAGCTGTCTCCTGTCTTTGATTTTGCTCCCATGAGAGCAGATCCGGGGGAAGTGATTCGTACCACGACTTGGGGCAGTCCCCTGGAAATGGGGGGAGAATACCGTTGGCAGGAGATTGCCGTGAGCCTTGCTCATCTCTGTGATTCGGATAGAATCATGCATGCACTCAGGGACACCGCCAGAAAACTGGAAGGTCTCAGAGAAAGACTCAAGGCCAGGGGAGTGCCTCAGACGATTCTTCAGATGCCATCCATGGGCTTTGATTTTCTGGATCAGAAGCTGAAGCGTTGGGGGCTTCTATGAAATGGTCTGCCAAAGAAAGGCAGGAATATCTGCTGAAGCTTATGGGTCAGCTTTTCATGGGGGACATCAGCCAGGGAGAGCTCTTAAGGATCCTCCGCAAAGAAGTACTCGGCCTGAATCAGACAGAATATGCCAGGCTTGTGGATATCAGCCGTCGTACTCTATCGGATCTGGAAGGGGACAAGGGAAGTCCGGCCCAATCGGTTGTGGACAGGGCATTTCGTCCTTTTGGTTTGAAGTCGGGGCTTTTGCCTTCCCATCTCGATCTGGCCCAAAGGTTCAGGGAGTCGCTTCAAACGTCTTCAGAAAATGTACGCCCGCTTGCCGGAAACTTTTTCGAGGAGTAGCCTTGAACCATGGATTCAGATTTTGAAATCAAGCCAGCCGGAATCAACGCCCGGGGTACTGCCATCATGGTGGACTGGCTGATTCTGCTTGGAATCGGAATTCTGTGCCTTCCTGTGCTGGGGCCCTGGCCATCTCTTTATCTTATGGTGCCTTTATCCGCAGTGTATTTTACGCTTTCAGATGGGCTGGGCACTGTAGCATGCACTCCCGGCAAGCTGCTTTTGGGAATGCGGATCAAGACTCAGGAAGACGAGCCTTTGGATCTGGCCCTTTCTTTTTATCGCTATGTCCTGACCTTTTCCGGGACGGTTCTGACCTTTGGAAGCGATATGCTGGGAATTGTCCTGCTGCTTCTGGCGGTGTGGTATCACAGAAGAAGCGGAGGAACCCTTCCGCATGATGAGATGACGGGAACAAAAACTCTGGTTGTACGAAAACCTCTTCTGAATATATGGCTGATCCACATTCTGGGCAGCATGATCATGATAGGTTATCTGTTTGTCATCATTGCCTATCTTATCCGTGGAAATCATCTGCCGACAGGACTGAATTTCGAGGTTCCGTCCTTAAGATCGATCGGTGGGTACTGAATCTCACGGGTTTTCTGGACAAAGCTAGAGGTGGTCCGAATTTTTAGGACCACCTCTGCCTACCCTACGTGAAAAGAAGAAAAATCCCCAGAGTGCGGATATCCATCCTGACACTTTAGCAGATTTGCCTCCAGGCAAAGATTTGGAGAATCATTTGCGATTTTATGTTGAGGACGTTAGGGTGTTTAGAACTGGTATTCCGCACATGGCGCTTAAAAAGCACCGAATTTGGCACTTTTCTACTATATCAGGAGGCGCGCCGGCCGACAAAGTTGCGCAAAAGTTACAAAAGTTCTTGTTTGTTTTCGTCTATTTTTGTACCGGGATGCTATGTACGAAAAGAGAGTTAGAATTCACTTTTGAATCAGGAAAGCGAGAAGCTCATGGAAATTAAGAAAGATACGGTTGTAAAAATTCATTACACCCTTACCAATGATGCCGGAGAGGTGCTGGATTCCTCTGAAGGTCGTGAGCCTCTGGCCCTGATTCAGGGTGCGGGTCAGATCATCCCGGGGCTGGAAAATGCTCTTCTGGGAAAAAAAACAGGGGATAAGTTCAATGTGGCCGTTGAGCCCAAGGATGCCTACGGTGAGCACGATGCCGAAGCTGTGCGCGAATTGCCCAGGAATATGTTTGCAGGAATCGAGAACCTGGAAGTGGGTATGCGCCTTCAGGCTGAGACGGAGCATGGTCCGATTCTTCTGAAAGTAACCAATGTTAAAGGCGAGATGGTGACTGTGGATAGCAACCATGAACTGGCCGGAGTGACCCTGCATTTTGATTTGACTGTGGATACAGTCCGGGAGGCAACTGCCGAAGAGATTGATCACGGTCACGTTCACTAAGCGATAGATTTCCAAGCCCCGGCGGACAATCGTCGGGGCTTTTCTGCGTTCCTGGGAGCTTGAATTTTGGAACTTATCTGGAGGGCCCCTGGAGAATCCCTTTTTGTAGACAAGCGTTTTTCCGGGGTTTTCAAGACAGCCTGCGTAACCTGCCATAACCCAGGGTTTGGTTTTGGGGGTGGACGATCTTTTTCCAAAAGTTTTGATGGGGGTGCTCCTGACTTGCCATATTCCGAGCCTGTGGTCTTCTTCCTGGCAGGTTTGTTTCATGTGGGATGGCAGATGAATCTGTCCGCACAAGTACTGATTCAGAGATTGAGTGAGGAAACTGAAGAAGTCTGGCCAAATGAACGAATCAGCAAGTCAACCATTGGAAAATCCATTTTGGCTTTTGAAAGAAGTCTGATTCCGGGCTTCAGTCGCTTTGGCAGATGAAAAACTGGAGAACCGCTCAGGTGGTTTTTCCTTACTTTTGGGAGGTGCTTCTAAAAAAGAGACATTTTCGGTCGTGTAAAAGGCCCTGCTTTTGGAAGGTATATATTTCAGAGTTTGCATGGCGGGTCCCATGAATCGCAAACAGAATAGGAAGCAATAAGATCGGTTTTCTCATCGGGCCTGATCGGGCGGATCAGTCTGAGTTCGACCTGGTCTGCTTTCAAAGGTGGCGGAGTTAAAAATTTACAGGGAAACATTTTTTCGTCTGAGTGTAACATCCCGCAAATGCTTTGCGATGTATAGGATGTCTCGCGAGAATTTCAAAAATCAGAAACCACGGATAATAAAGGAAGGAAGAAGATGAAACTGAAAGCATTGCTACTTGGGGTTGGAATGATGATGGTGTCCATGAGCGAGGCAGATCCTGGTATGCCTCAGGGCCTTCGTCCGGAAATGATCGAAAAAATGGGGCTGGATCAGGAAACTGCGAAGGCGATTAAAGTCAAGCTGAAAGCGGTCAAGGAATCCAGCGAGGATCTGCGGGAGCAGATCAAGGAATCCAGAGGGAAAATCCGGGAACTGATGCAGGATATGAGTACCACTGAAGCGCAGATTCGTTCGGCAGCCCAGGAATCAGCAAGACTGCTTGAAGATATGCTCGCCAGCATGATCCGAACCCGCAATGAAGTAGACGCCATGCTCAATCCTGAGCAGAGAGAAAAATTTCGTCAGGCCATGCAGCGTCTTCAAAGGCGGGAAGGTCGCCGGGGTGAATTTCGGGAAAGAGCAGGGGATTCCAGTCGACGTGAGGCTTTAAGAGAACGTCTGCGTCAGTCACGTGGCAATCGCCACTGGGACGATGAGGACGATGATGATTTCGATGACTTGGATGATTAAGAGCCGACTCATCGAATATGCTGGAACATGAGCTTACGGATGCCGTCAGGAGGGGGGATAAGACAGCCTTCGCCCGGCTTATGGAATACACGGGCAAAGGGGTTGTCAGCCTGATTGCCCGCCATGTTCCGGCTTCGGCTGTGGAAGAAGTCCAGCAGGAAACCTGGATTCGGATCT
The DNA here is from genome assembly GCA_964503595.1 of uncultured bacterium. Classification (GTDB taxonomy): domain Bacteria; phylum Muiribacteriota; class UBA6191; order UBA6191; family UBA6191; genus CAZDAM01. Next base: position 6,679 of record CAZDAM010000015.1, on the reverse strand, counting down.
GGAAGGCTATGGAGTCTTACCGGGATCAGGGAAAACTTCTGGGCTTTTGCCGCACGATTGCCGCCCGTTCCTGTCATGACTGGTGGCGCAAGAATGGTCAGCGCGAAACCCCTCAGGCGGCTTTGGGCCAGGAAGGAGCTGCCCGGTTCGAGCTTTTGCTGCAATCCCAGGATATGCGGGCATTTTTGCATGGGGGTGATCCTCATGAATTTGAAGGGCTGATTGATTGGGTCTTCACGGGGCTTAAACCCGAAGACCGTATGTTGGCCCGTCTGGTGTTTCTGGAGGACTGGAAGCCTGCGGAGGCGGCGGCAAGTCTGGGCCAGTCGGCTGTCTGGGCCAGAGTCAGGCTGCATCGTATGAAATCCCGGCTGAAGGATCGGGTTGAGGGGTGGTTGCAGACCCAGCATTCCATCAGGGAGGAAAGATGAAAGATACAGAAAAAACTCTGGAAGCTCTCAAGGCTTTGCATCAGGTTCAGGCCTGCCGTGCAGAAGTCATGGATTCGTCCCGGATTCTGCATCTTTTGCCAAGCAGGGATTCCCTTGAGGATCTGGTCGAAGCCTGGTTCTGGAAACTGGCGGCTCCTGCGGTTCTTGGCATGCTGGTCCTTTTCTTCGGAATGCCGGATGCAGGTCTGGATATTCTGCAACCGGAAACCATTTCCTATCTGAGTGATACGGCAATGCAGACCGATCTGGGGCTGGAATGGCAGGTGAGCGATGAAGCGCTTTAAGCTGATTGCCCTTCTGGTCTTAAGTCTTGGAGTTGGTTGTTTAAGTGGTATTGCCTGGTCCCGGCATGATTTTCACAAGCGTATGCGCAAAATGGCTGAAGGGGGTCCGATGCCCCTTGATCACATGGAAAGACGCCTTGTCCGGGCTTTGGATCTGAATGAGGAACAGAGCAGGAAAATTCACGAAAAGATGGAAGCCCGCCGGGGAGAGTGGAAGAAAATTCGCGAGGAAATGCGGGTTGAAACCCAGAAACAGGCCCGTGATTTCATGCAGAGTCTTCGGGAAGTCCTGAACCCGGAACAGAAAAAGCGGCTTGAGGAAATCATGAGCAGGTTTGAGAAGCGTCGTCCACGGCGGGAGGGGGGCAGACATGGGCTTCCTCCGATGGGAGATTTTGATGGTCCACCGCCTCCACCTCCAGGAGCAGATGAAATTGGGTTTTGAGGTATAAACGTAAAGCGGGGGTGATGATGAACCGTGACATTCAGGAAGTTCTCTCGAGTGCGGGAGGAGTTTTTTCAGAAGTGATCTGGCTGGAATTCTATCTTTCTTTGCGACTGCGCATCCATAGGATTGAAGGATCGCTATATCTTTAGGTATATTGCGATCTATGGATCCTCTGAAATTAAGTGGCAGCCTGTTCTTACAGACTCCCGAATCCTTGAAGCTTGGCGAAGACCGCATGCGTCTTCTGATCGCCCTGAAAGAAGAAGGCAGTATTTCCCAAGCGGCTCGCAAAGCCAATCTGAGCTATAAGACAGCCTGGGATACAATTCATTTTCTGGCCAATCTTCATCCTCACCCCCTGATTCAGACAGCTGTGGGAGGAAAAGGTGGAGGCGGGGCATTCTTGACCGAAGCTGGTGAAAAAATGCTGGCCACCTGGAGGGAATTCACCCGGATCCATGAACAGTTTCTGGGGGTTCTGGAGCAGAATTTCGGTTCTGGTCAGGCAGGGCTTTCAGTTCTTCGGAGGATGGTCATGCAAACCAGTGCCCGCAATGTGTTCCAGGGAAAAATTGTCAGAATTCAGAGCAGCAGTGTTCAGGCTGAAATCCTGATCCAACTGGCCTCAGGAGAACATCTGGCCGCCCAGATTACTCAGGCATCGCTTGAAAAACTGGGTCTTAGGGAAGAAATGCCGGTTCAGGCCAGCCTCAAAGCCAGCCAGGTGATGCTGTTCACCGGAGAGGAAGAGCCCCTGATCTCGGCCAGAAACCGTTTGAAGGCTACGATTGAGGCAATCCATCATGATGAAATCGGAGCTGTGGTGGACATGGGTCTTCAGGATCAGACCAAGCTGGCGGCCTCGATTACAAACGAGAGTCTCAAACGTCTGGGTCTTGCTGAAGGCCAGGCGGTCTGGGCCTGCTTCAAGGCATCCTCTGTCATTCTTGGGCTTGAGGCTTTGGGATGAAATGGCTTCTGGCACTATTATGGTGCTCTTCGGCTTTCGCCTGTGAAATCCGGGTGGCGACGGCGGCCAATCTGGGCCATGTCATTTCTGGGATAGGCGATGAATTCGAGCGTTTGCACCCCAGCTGCCATGTGGCATTTACCCTGGGAAGTTCAGGCAAGCTGGCCGCCCAGATCCTGAATGGGGCTCCATACGATATTTTTCTGGCAGCAGATATGAAAAGGCCCCGCATTGTCTGCGATGAAGGCCACTGTCTTGGCGAAGTTCGGCCTTATGCGAGGGGAAAGCTTCTGCTTCTATCTGTGAAACCGGGTCTTCTAAGCTCGGGAATCCAGTCTCTTCGGGCTCCTGAAGTGCGCCGGATTGCCCTGGCAAATCCCCGGTTGGCTCCATATGGAGAAGCCGCGATGGAAATTCTTGAGGCAGTGGGTCTGGCAGAGGAACTCCAGCCCAAACTGGTATTTGGGGAGAGCGTGGGGCAGGCCCTTCAGTTTACGCTCAAAGCCGCTGATGCCGGGTTTGTTGCGGCTTCAAGTCTCTATTCCGAAGATTTGAAGGCTTATCATTCCGAAGAGTACCACTATTACCCGGCTCCATCTTCGTATACTCCTCTGGATCAGGGGGGAGTTCTCCTGAAGGGGGCTTCCGGGGAAGCCCGCGATTTTTATCAGTTTCTGTTTGGGGAAAAGGCTCAGGGCATTTTCAAGAGCTCTGGTTACTGGATACCGAAGTCAAAGTGAACCATTCCGAATTCTGGGCCCAATGGGAGCCCTTTCTTTTGTCCTTGAAGCTGGCCGCCTGTGTCACTCTCCTGCTTCTCACCGGCTGTTTGCCACTGGCTTGGCTTCTGTCCCGCATGAAATCTCCCTTTCGGCCAATCCTTGAAGCATTGGCCTCTCTTCCCATCGTTCTGCCGCCGACGGTTCTGGGCTTTTATATTCTGATTGCCTTCTCGCCGCGCTCCGGAGTGGGATTATGGCTTCGGGAAACGGTCGGTCTGGAGCTGGCCTTCAGCTTTACCGGTCTTGTTTTCGGTTCCTGCTTCTATTCTCTGCCCTTTATGCTCCAACCCCTGATTTCAGCCATGGATGCCCTCCCCAGATCCATGATTGAAGCTTCCCTGATTCTGGGGAAAACTCCCTGGCAGACCTTCTATAAAATTGTGGTTCTCAATATCCGCCCCTCTCTTCTGACAGCCTGTGCCGTGACCTTCGCCCATACCCTTGGAGAATTTGGGGTCATTCTGATGATTGGGGGTTCCATTAAGGGAGAAACCCGGGTTGCCTCAATCGCAATCTATGAAGAAGTCGAGGCCATGAATTACTCCCAGGCTCATGCCTATTCCCTTGCATTTCTTCTATTCAGCTTTGCGGCCTTGATGATGGTATACAGTCTTCACGCCCGTAACAGAAACCGGGAGAGACATGCTTGAGGCTGTCCTGAAAAAAAGGCTTCAGGGCAATCAGGGCTGGTTTGAGCTGAATCTGGAGTTTGCCCTGGGGGCAGGCGAAACTCTGACTCTGATGGGCCCGAGTGGCTGTGGTAAGAGTACGGCTTTAAGAATTCTGGCGGGTTTGAGTGAGGCTGATTCTGCCCGAGTCGTTTTGAATGGCCGCACTCTGACAGATACGGGCCAGAGCCTTCAGCTTCCGCCCCATACCAGAAAAATCGGTTTTCTGTTTCAGGATCTGGCCCTCTTCCCTCATCTTACGGCGAGGCAGAATATTGCCTATGGCAGTAAGGATGAAACTCTGGTCGAAAGCCTGCTTGAAAAGACGGGTCTTAGGGGGTTACAGGGCCGGTTTCCAGCCCAGTTAAGCGGAGGACAGCAACAGAGGATTGCCCTGGCCCGTGCTCTGGCTTTTTCTCCCGATCTGCTGCTTCTGGATGAGCCGTTCTCGGCTCTTGACAGCCCGACACGCAAACGGCTCCGCTCAGAAGTCCGCGAGCTTCTTCAGGAAAGCCGGATCCCGGTTATTCTGGTGACTCATGATGAAGAGGATGCCCAGGACATGGGCGGCAAAATCCTGCTCGTCAGTCCTTTTGAAGATTCTTAGGAAGAGGCTCCAAAATTTTTTAGGATATTCCATTCGTCTTCTCCAAGAGGAATGCGGGCCGTCCAGTTTTTGGGAGAGACCGTGCCGGGGGTGTTGATCCGAACCGGAAGTTTCAGAATATCCTGTAGTGGAAAGACGCTCAGAAGCGAGGGGCTTTTCAGGATTCTTTGTAGCATGCTGTCGGCAAGCAGGGAGTCTTGAGTGCCTGCGGGGAGTCCGCAGTCTTCAATCAGGGCCTTCTTATCTTCAGAGCCCAAAGCCTGGAGAAACTCCATCAGGGATTCGGAATCGTGGGTGGAAGTGGTGGAATAGGAATTCTGGGGCCACTCTTCGGGCTTTCGATAGCGCAGGGCTCCACCGTAGTCATCGCTTGAAGCGTAGTAGCCCCAGCCAAAAATACTTACCCGGTAACCGGGAATATTGAATTCTTGAAGCCAGTTCTGGACATCTTCCGGAATATAACCCAGATCTTCGCCAATCAGGCCGATGCCGGAATCCTGAAGAGCTTCAATCAGAGGCGTACCCGGACCCTCGGTCCACTCTTTGGTGTCCTTGCTCTTCTTGCCATCTTCAATGGCCCAGAATCCGTGAAATCCCCGGATGTGATCCATGCGCACGCAGTCATAAAGCTGTTTGAGCCAGCCCATGCGATCCCGCCACCAGTCAAAGTCTTCCTCTTCCATCAGTTCCCAGTCATAGATTGGATTGCCCCAGTCCTGACCTTCTTCAGAGTAAAGATCCGGTGGAACTCCAGCCCTGACACCCTTCAAAAACATCTCGGGCCGGGACCAGTAATCCGCGGAATTCTTGGAGACGTAGATGGGAAGATCTCCCATAAGCTGGATGCCAAGCTGGTTGGCATGCATACGAACCTCGCGCCACTGACGGAAGAAAAGCCACTGAAGGAAGGCTTGAAAATCGGCTTCTTTGGCCAGACTGTCTGTCATGGAAGCGTAGGCCCACTGGGGACCTCTCTGTTTTTTTGGCCAGTCCCAGAAAGCCTTGTTCTGTTTGGTGAAGATGGCGGCAAAAAGACTCCATTCCTCAAGCCAGTGACCCTGCTCGGCCCGGAAGATATTGAATTCCACGAGCTGCCGCCCGCCGGGATGCTCCTGAAACACTTTCCAGGCTTCCCTGAGTGCCTTCATGCGGATGTCATAAACCCTCTGCCAGTCAATGGGCTCATCCGTCGGGAGTTCCTGGGGCAGCTTTCTTAGCCAGGGCAGACGCTCCAGGCTCAGAAAAAGAGGGTTGCAGGCAAATGCAGAAAGAGAGCTGTAAGGGCTTGGGTCTCCTGCACTCAGAGCATTAAGGGGCAGAAACTGGACTAGCCGGAACTCTGTTTGGGCCAGGTTATCCAAAAAGGTGTGGAGGGACTCGATATCTCCGCAGCCAAAGCGACCAGGGAGAGAAAAGAGAGGAACCATGATACCGAGAGTTTTTGCTTCCATAATGCCGGAATGCTAGCACAAGCCTGCTTCAAAGGCATCAGAGTCCGGGGGAGCATTTTTCCTCCCGCGAAGCAAGAAAATTACCGCGTTCCTTTGACGCTTGGAGACTGTCAGGCTAGGCTTGGGGGTCACCTGTACAACAGAAAGGGAGGATGCATGACGGCTCCAGAAGCTGCCGTAACCGGCCTGGCCACAGTGGATGCTGCCATTGTGCTGGGCTTCTTGGTCGTGGTTACACTTGTGGGATATTACATGTCCAATGTGGCCAGTCAGGGCATTGAGGATTACTTCCTCGGCTCAAACAAAATTCCCTGGTGGGTTCTGGGGATTTCTACCGCCACATCCAATTTTGATATGACCGGGACCATGATTATCGTGGCGATGGTTTATGAGTTTGGCTATCGCGGGTTTCTGATCGAAATGCGGGGAGGGGTGGGACTTGCCCTTGCATTCCTGATGGTCTTTTTAGGGAAATGGCTGAGACGTTCCCGGGTCATGACTTCTGCCCAGTGGATGAAAATCCGGTTTGGCACCGATGATCAGGGCAAAACAGCGCATCTGCTTTCCGCGATTGCCCAGTGTCTGTTTTCGCTTGGAATGATCGTGTACTTCTGTGTCGGAGGCGGAAAGTTTCTGGAATATTTCCTGCCATACAGCAAAACGACCTGTACGGCCATTATGGTTGCCGTAGGACTCACCTATACCCTGATGTCCGGGATTTACGGAGTGGTCTTTACCGACGTGATCCAGATGATCATCCTCTCCTTTGCCGCCATCTATCTCTCGGTGAAGGGCTTTAATTCCGAAATTCACGGGATTGTTTCCCAGTCATGGCTGGGTCTGGATCTGGCCTTTCCGGATGATCTCAAGACTTCTGTCATGGCCAGGCATGTCGCGGATGCAGCCAAGACGGCGGAGCTGGAACAGCTCACTTCATTCTTTGGGGTCTTTGTTCTCTTTTATGTGGCGAAATCAACCATTGAGGGGATGTCCGGGGTTGGCTGCCGCGGCACTGCT
>CAZDAM010000014.1:0-42771 GCA_964503595.1 uncultured bacterium | reverse complement strand
AATACCCGACAACCATCAGCGTAACCTACGGTACTGGCACCACTGCCCATACCGACACCATGAAGTATGTACGCGACATGGCTGATGGTCTGTTCTATGAAATTGGCGACACCACTGCCAATGACAACAACCACACTGTCTACAGCCGCCTTGGCTCGAAATTCACCACAGATACCGTAGATATTGTCTCGGCCAGCACCAACCCAAATGTTACCACCACCAATATCCGCAGTGTCACTGTTCAAATCGGCAACCGCAGTTTCACCATTGCAAACAGTGGTAACCCTCTGGTTTCCTCCACCAGCGGTCATTATGACTTTGCAGGCGATCATCTGGTATCCAGTGCCCGCTTCATGCTGAGCACCCCAACCAACTACGATGGAGCCCAGCCAGATGTAGACAGCAGCTACGGAATCTGGTTCACCACTAACAGCAGCTTTGAAAGCACTGCTGTAACCGGCCTGAGCACCAGTTCCCACTACCTGCACTACTACCTGAATGATGGCACCAAGACCACTTATATGTCCGACTATCGCCGTGATACCCGTGGTAACTTTCGTGCTCCATCTGCTAACGGCCTGAAAGGTGTGGATCTGGTTCATACTGAAAATGCCGTCTCCGGACCAACTCCAGCCGATCTGACCAGTGGCTTTGCAGCCTGGCTGACCGGATGGGATCTGCCTGGTGACATCAACCAGTTCAACCCAACCTACAATCAGGCCTTTGCTCTGGCAAAGATTGACCTGGCTTCCGGTAAAACTACCGAGTCGGTCAGCCTGACAAGCGTTGCCACCTCAGATCGTCTGACAGCAACTTTCCAGATGTCCGGCACTACTGTTACTGTAAAAGCTCCCAAGCTTCAGACTCTGGATGCTCAAAGCGGCCCCATCATGGTTCAGAATGCCAGTGGCCAGCTCGTAAGTGCTGATCCCGGTCTGCGCCATGGTCTGTATGCTGTTGTGATTGGCAATGGCACCTACACCGGAGCCCAGTTCATCAGCGTGAACAAGGCTGGAGAAGTCTTCAGTCATGGTTCCCCCACTGCTACGACTTCTGCTCTGACTCGCATTACCGGCACCAAACTGGGAACTGTAGACAGCTTCAGCTTCTCTCTGGATGCCAGTAACACCAGTACCAGCAGTTCTTTTAGTGGCATGATGAACGGTCAGGCCTGCAGCCGCGTTAGCAACAACTCCGTTCTGGATGGCAAATGCCAGCCATACAGTGCGACAACTACAGAAGCTTCCATGGTAGCTGCAGTACTCAGCACCGGAACCAATGTTGTTGCAGCCATTCATAAACTGAGCCCACTGAATTACGAGCATGTAACCAGTGTTGGAACTCTGGTTTCCGCCCGCTCCGGAACCCCTCTGACTGCTAGCACAGTTGCCATGCTGGAAGGAAGCTATACAGACTTCTTCTCCCGCGGTACTGCAAGCTTCATTCTGGGAACTCCAACAGACAAGGAAACCAGCAACGAAAGCCAGGGCTTCTGGGTTATCCCTGAGCCTGCGGGTACTGCTTCCACTGCAATCACAACCCGTGTCACCGACCCAAGCGAAGGTGAAACCGGTTATGTTTATGTCGTGGTCTGCAACAGCTCCCGCTGCTACACCGTCAACGAAGGAATTCTTAGAACTCAGGGACCTCTGCGTCGCTATGGATACAGCTCACGCGGTATGGATCTGATCAACACTCATCAGGTTCGCCCGACTCTGCTCCCAACCGATCTGAATACTGGTTCTCACAAGGTTCAGGTTGTCTGGGATCCATTCATGGATAATTCCCAATCCTATCGCGATGGCATCAAAGGTCTTGTGATTGGTGAAGGAGCCATTGCCAGTGGCGCAACCAGCGGAACTGTTCAGTTGCTGAACACCCTGCCTATGCCAACGGCAACCGTAACCTTCTAAGGATACAAATCAGCCCCCTGCTCCAGCGGGGGGCTTTTTTGCTTTTTCAGGGCTTTGGGAGTAGCATGGCCCCGCCATTTTTTCATCTGATACGGAGGACTCACATGCGTGAAATCGTGATTGCATCCGCCTGCCGCACCCCTATGGGGAAATTTCAGGGCGGGCTTTGTAGTGTCAAAGCCACCGAACTTGGAGCCCATGTCATCAAACATGCTCTTTTGCGGGCCAAAGCCAAACCCGAACAGGTTGATGAAGTCATTATGGGCAATGTCCTTCAGGCTGGCCTTGGCCAGAATCCAGCCCGTCAGGCCGCAAGATTAGCCCAGATTCCTGATTCTGTCGGTGCTTTCACTGTCAACAAGGTCTGTGGTTCCGGCCTGAAGGCCATCATGCTCGCAGCTCAGGCCATCAAAGCCGGGGATGCGGATCTGATTGTTGCCGGAGGCATGGAAAATATGTCCCAGTCCCCTTATATCTTAAGGAAGGGGCGGGATGGCTTAAGAATGGGCCACGGACAGATCGAGGATTCCATGGTTTCTGATGGTCTTTGGGATGTCTATAACGATTTTCACATGGGTTCCACTGCCGAGCTGGCTGCCCGGGAACATAAAATCAGCCGGGAAATGCAGGATGAATATGCCTTGAATTCCCAGCTCAAAGCCGCAAAAGCTTTGGCAGACGGAGCCCTTCAAGCCGAAATCGAAGCCTTTGAGGTCGTGGGCAGAAAAGGCAGCACCCTTGTCAGTGAAGATGAAGGCATTCGGGGGGAAAGCACACTGGAATCACTTTCTAAACTGCGTCCGGCTTTTGAAAAAGACGGGTCAGTCACAGCTGGCAATGCCTCCACCATCAATGATGGAGCCGCGGCTTTGGTCATTACTCACCGTGAACACGCCAAAAAACTCGGGCTTAAAATCATGGCTTCCGTAGAGGGTTATTCCACCGGGGGTATGGCTCCTGAATGGGTCATGATGGCTCCGGTGGATGCCATCCAGAAACTCCTTGAGAAAACCGGCAGAAGCGCAGATGAAATCGATCTGTTTGAAATCAACGAGGCCTTCGCCGCTGCCTCCTGTGCCATTGCTCAGGAACTGAAACTGAACCCTGAAAAAATCAACGTCCACGGGGGAGCCATTGCTCTGGGACATCCCATCGGAGCCAGTGGTGCCCGAATCCTGACAACCCTGCTTTATGCCCTTGAAAGGCATGAAAAATCCATAGGGCTGGCTGGACTTTGTCTTGGAGGCGGCAATGCTGTCGCCATGATTGTAAAAAGAGAGGAAGCATGAAAGTAGGAGTCATTGGTGCTGGACAGATGGGGGGCGGAATTGCCCAGGTTTTTGCTCAGGCCGGGCATGACGTCATTTTGCGGGATCTGAGTCCAGAAGTTCTCAAAAAAGGTATCGGGGTCATCACAAAATCTCTTTCCAAACTGGCGGAAAAGGGCAAAATTCCAGAAGAGCTCAGGGATGCCAGCTTAAGTCGTCTGACGACCACAACTGAGCTTTCCGATCTGGCCGACTGTGATCTGGTTGTAGAAGCAATCGTTGAAAATGCCCGGATCAAGCGGGAACTGTTTGCAGCTTTAGATGAAATCGTCAAAAAGGACGCCATTTTAGCCACCAACACTTCTTCCATTTCCATTACGGAAATTGCCGCTGCGACCAAGCGACCAGATAAAGTCATTGGCATGCACTTCATGAATCCGGTCCCACTGATGCAACTGGTGGAAGTCATTCGTGCCATTCAGACTTCTGATGAAACCACAAAAACCATCACGGAGCTTTCTGAAGCCATTGGAAAAACACCCTGCGAGGTCAACGATTTTCCGGGATTCATCAGTAACCGTATTCTCATGCCCATGATCAACGAGGCCGTTTACTGTCTCATGGAAGGCGTTGCTACCCGTGAATCGATTGATACCGTCATGAAGCTCGGCATGAATCACCCTATGGGGCCCCTGACCCTGGCGGATCTGATTGGTCTTGATACCTGCCTCTTCATTATGGAAGTACTCCATAAGGATCTGGGGGATACCAAATATCGTCCCTGCCCACTTTTAAGAAAAATGGTGGCAGCCGGGTGGATGGGCCGTAAATCCGGTCGTGGATTTTACGAATACTGAACCCAAAAATGACCATCACGCGGCGAAAACCGATGGGTTTTCGCCGCTTTTTTTATTTCAAGTATTTCATCCAGACACAGAATATCCACACGATTGTATTTCTGAAGTTCAAAATCCTTGTTGGATTCGCTCTCAAGAGTCTGCCGGATTTTGATTTTCTGATTCAGAATGCAGGGAATGAAACCTTCCAGAACCTTGAAATTGGGTTTCTGTCGAAGAATTTTCTTGATCGCCCAGTCAAAACGCACCAGTTTTTTCTTCACTTCAAACCTCTGCTGCATGATCAAATCCTGGCACGAAACAAAAATCCGGGGACCGTGTTTGGACAGAAACCCCATATAAAGATATGATATGTGCATGTTTTCCTTGCCAGATCGCCAAGAACTGGAAGAGCAGAAGTCCAGTCTGGAGATGGTTATATCCCGGCTTCCCGCCGAAGATCGCTGTGATTTTCGGCGACAGCAGGCAAGAGCTCTTCGGAGCCCCGGGGTCTTCGCTCTGCTTCTGTGGCTTTTTGGAGCAGGAGCCCACCATCTCTATCTCCGCCAGTACTGGCTGGCCGGCTTTGATATCAGCATTGCCCTGACCGCTATCGGATTGATTTTCCTCACGCCGATTCAAAGTACCTCCGCTGTCATTGGCGGGATGATGCTGATCTCCATTGTCATCATGAATCTGCCTTATTTTCTTTTTGCCCGCCGTTATGTGCTGGAATTCAACAATCGCGAAACCGCCCGTCTTCTACTTCAGTATCTTCCCGAAGAAAACAACTACCCAGAATTGCCCTGAACTTGCCAGAAGCCTAAATTTTGGCTAGTCTATGCTTTGTATGTTGATCGCTCTTCTATCTCCCGCCAAATCTCTTGATGAAAACTGTCCTGAGTCTGAAAACGCCACCATCTGCCGCTTTCTTCCAGAGGCCGGAACACTGCTCAAAGGTCTGAAAAAACTTAAGCCGGCTGATTTCATGCGGCTGATGGGAATCAGTGAAAAGCTGGCCTTCCTCAATTTCGAACGCTACCAAGAATTTTCCATGCCTGAAAGCCAGGAAAGCGGACGTCCTGCGGCCTTCATGTTTACCGGCGATGTGTACCAGAATCTCAAAGCCCGTGAATGGAGCCCCGAGGAGCTTGAACATGCCCAGAAAAGCCTGAGGATTCTAAGTGGGTTCTATGGTCTTCTCAGACCTTTGGATCTGATAGCCCCCTACCGTCTTGAAATGGGTACGAAATTTCAAAACCCCAAGGGCAAAAACCTGTACGAATTCTGGGGCAGGAAAATTTCGGATGCTCTGGAATACGATGCCAAGGCTAGCAAAGCCACTCATATCATCAATCTGGCTTCAAACGAATATTTTGCTGCGGTGGACAAAAAGGCTCTCAGGCTTCCGGTGATTCAGATTGACTTCAAGGAAATGCGGGCTGGAAAATGGCGCACGATTGCCCTGAACTCCAAACGTGCCCGGGGCATGATGGCCGATTTTCTGGTACGGGAAAAACTGGAAAAAGCAGATGAACTGAAAGACTTTCAGGGTGGTGGCTACCGATTTTTAGCGGATCTGTCCAAGGAGAATCATTGGGTTTTTGGTCGCGAGTATGCTTGATTCTATGCCTGATCCCCCCAAGCTTCGGGATAGATCTTTCGCGGGCTGCCTCAACTGGTGAGCTCAAATCCTATACTCTGCGCCTCTATCAGATTGTTTCTCCGCTAAGCCTCAGGAAAAAACTTCTTTATACGGAAATCTTCAAGAACGGAGAAGAGCCTCGCCAGATGGGTGATTTCACCTCCATGAGCGACTATGTTTTTCCGGAATTCCCTCCCAATCTGTATGCTCATGTCCTAAAGGTTCACTCCACCTGTAAAAAAAGAGAAACCACAAAAACCGTTACCTTTACCGGACCAGGGGATCAATCTTTTGAAAAGGCCGTGTTTTACCATGAAGGACCTAAAGCCCTGTTTCGCCTCAATCCCGAATTACTGATTCAGGAAGAATACGGAATTCAAGAAAAGAGCCTCTATCTCAAAAAACGCCTGATGGTCCACGAATTCAAGCGCGGGGAAATCCGCTACGAACTGTTCTGGAAAACCAGTTTCAACGCTGAAACTGCACTTCCGTAATCTGAAGTTCGTTCCCGGATTCTGCTTCGTTCAGGTGAACCCGGGCCACTCCATTGGGAAGAATCAGAAAATGGGTTTCAAACTCAAAATACTCTTTTTCTGTCAGGGCAAAATCCTGGCGCGCCAGAAGCTTTCCGGTGGCTGTCAGCTGCAGAACCTCAGCTTTGCGCAGGCCAAGTTCAGCTGCATAAACCTTTTCCAGATAGATTCTGCGATAAAGATCCGCTCCAATCAGCTGAAGACTGTTGGCCGCACTGTCACTGCCCTTGTCGTGCTCAAAAAAGGAATGGGCCCGACCACCCAGCTGAATGGTCTGGACAATCGAAAGTTCGCCTCTTTCCACAACCCGTAAAACTTCATTGGCCGAAAGAGGGTAGAACTGGACTCCCCCTCCGGCGATATTCCCCAGAAGATTTCCGATCGTGGAGAAAATACGTACCGAGCCTTCCCGGAAGTCACTGGCAAACAGGAAGCCATCCCGAAAGACCAGACGGCCTACCGAGCGGAAATAATCCCGATGTCCACCTCCTGAAGCCAGAAGACGAGAAATCCCCATACTGGTATCAAGACTGACCAAACGACGGCCAGACCATCCGGCCAGAAAAAACTGCTGGCCATGGGCTGCCGTGAAATCCTGAAAAGGTCCCCAGGTGGTAAGAGTCTCGGTCTGAGTCGAGATCGTGCGAATCAGTTCGGAGTCCTTGGAATAAACCCTGATTTCCTGCTTTGGCGCATGCAAGACATAAAGACTGTCATCCAGAACCTGCATTGGAGGGGGGTAGAGGCTGACTCCTTCATCTGCCGGCATGGGAAGCCCACCCTTTTCCAGCCCTACCGGCAAGGAAAATTCATAGGCATGGATTCCCCGGGTACAAATCAGAAAAAGAATCAGACGCAGGAAAAAATCAGGAACCACGGGCTGTCACTTTCAGAGGACCCTGCTCTTCCAGACGCTCCAGATAGCGGCGGTGACGATTGACATCGGAACGGCTCAGCCCAATCTTGTAGTGATTACAGCCCCGGCGGCGGCGCTTGTCCCCCCGATCCGGATGAAAGGACATATTAGCTCCCAGAAAGAAGGTTCGGCCTCCAACAAAGGTTCTGGCAGCCCTCATCTTGCTGACATCCTGCAAATCGGTTTCCACTCCACGAATACGACTTAAGGCCATGCTGCGGGACAGGCCCCTTCTCCTTTGCGAGGCAAAAGCGGCCGACTCGTTCTGAGATGTAAAAATTCTGGCCCGGCGACTGCGGTTGGAACGCCCAAGAATTGTGAAAAAAGGCTCGAACTGACCGGAGGCAAAGACCACGGCACTCACATTGCTCTGATTGAATGGTGGGGAGTGAATCCGGTTGAAAACCACCTGGGCCACATCCAGAACTTCTTCCTGGCAAAGGGCCCCGGCTTCAAGAATTGCCAGAGTTGTCAGGGCATTCATTTCAAAACGGGTAATCGAAATCTCATTGCCCCCGGTTTCCTCCGGGGTGCTTTCCTCTACTGCCGTATCTGTGGATTCCTCACCTTCACCGACGGGCTCATTCAGACGATTTCCCAGACGGCCGGCAAGCTCAGCCCGCAGCTCCAAAGCCCGATCTGCCCACAGGCTGTTTTCAGTAAAGGTTTGCAGATACTGCCCCCGAAGAGCCGTGGCGGCATCCAGTTCAGTCACGGCTTTCTCAAGCCAGCGTGAAGCCTGGCCCCGGTAAACCCGAGCTAAAATGACATACTGCTGGGCAAGATAGAATTTCACCTTGGAGGCTTTGGCTTCAATTTCCCGATCCAGGGCTTCCAGACGATCCTTGCCCCTGGTGTAGTAGCGAATACGATTTTTTTCCAGAACATCATCAATCACATCATCAATAGCCCGATCTTCTGCTGTCGGCTCAAGAGGAACCTCCGGCTCATGGGCCAGAATTTCCTCGATATCTTCCTGCCACTCCAAGTTATCCGGGTAAACATCCAGGTTTTCCTGAAGGCCCTCCTGGGCTTCTTCGATATAAACCGTGGAACGGGAACGAAAGGAAGCCGACTGCTCGGCATACTGGGGCATGGCTGCCATCTGCTGAAGCTGAACTCCCAAGAACAGCTTGACCTTCACCGACTTGCCCTCAGTTCTGTCCAGAAGGGACAGACCAAGATCCAGAGCTTCCTGATATTTCTGCTGATCATTCAGACGGCGCGCTTCCGTAAGAAGTTCGTCAATTTCATTCTGGGAAGGCAGTCCACCTGTCTCACCCTCTTCTCCGGACTGGGAAAAATCAACCTCAGGAGCCGGAGCAGCAATGCTGGAACCCAGTGTTCTCTGAACAAACTGAGCCTGCTCTTCCAGGCCAGCCCTGCGCTCAGGATCGGTTTCTGCCTGGGCCTGGGCCTCCAGAACCGTATGCAGAAGCTCCAGATTTTCCCGGTTGGAATAACGGGTTTTGTAAGCACCAATCTGGGCATGAACCAGAGCCTGATCGAGCTTACCCGCATCCAGAAGCGCTCTTGCTTCTGTTTGGTGGGCCTCAATATTGTAAAAAACCTGTTCCCGGTATTCTCTGGCCTGCTCAGCCATCCGGCGCTCTTCATCGCTACCGTTCAGATCCATGAGGCGAGCCAGCTGTCCTTCAATTTCCTGGACGGCAGCGCTTAACTCATGAAGCTGCATGGTTGGAAGGGCCTTATTGAGCTTGCTTGCATAGGTAAAAATCTTCTGGGGATCGATGGGACCCGTGGAATGCACTTCTTCCCGAAGAGATGACAGCTCAGCAAGAGCCTGCCCTTCCTTAGGAGTGACATCCCGATGCCAGTATTCTTCCTCTTCTCCGATTTCCCCCAGATAGCGACAGGAGGCAAATCCCGACTGGGTTTCAAACTTCACCAGACACCAGCTCCCGTGAGTTTCAAGGATCTGAACCCGGCTGCCTTTGGCCATCCATTCCCTTACCGAACTGCGAGAACTGTTCAGAGACGGACGCAGGGCCAGGGAACTGGAATTGGTGGCTACGGTGGCAATGCGGAATTTGGCCACACTCATATCCTCAAAGGCACGGGTCACATCGATCTTGTACCAATCCCCTTCCTGACCCAGCAGAGGAAACTCGGTCGCCTGACGGACCAGCGTGGGATTTTCCCTTGTGTTCAGCAGAGGAATTTTACGGATATTCACTCCACCGCGAGTTGAAACAACCTGGGAATTGAGATTGACCACGCTTTTGTGAACCCAACGGTAGACATTGGCTCTGGGGGCTTCTCCGGTTTCAAAACGGGCCCAGACCGGGGGAAGGACAGCAGCTTCTTCAGCAGCGGTTTGAGTGACGGATTCCTGGCCGGTTTCCCCGGTTGCTTCAATCCCTTCCATAAGATCCGCAAAGACAGCATTTCCCTGAAGGCCAAGCAAAATGCAGCCTGCAATCCAGAATTTTCGCATCAGAACTCCCCGTCAGTTGCTATAGCTATCAGATCTAGCAGGAAAAAAGCTTATTTTTAAGGTTCCGAAACAGTTACTTTTAACGGCCCCTGATTTTCCAGGTCCTGCAAATACAGCCTGTGCCGGTTTGCCTCACTGCGAGTCAAACCGATTTTATCGTGATTGCAGCCCTGCCGGCGCCGGATATCCCCACAATCCGGGTTGAAGACTACCTGAGAACCGGAGTTTCCAATACTGCTGAAACCCCTTCCATAAGATCCTCATGGACAAGGAAAGCCAGACGAAAGCCCAAAACCACCGCCAGGATTTTTCGCACCAGGAAGACCTTTACCTGTTGAAAAACGAATCACAAAGAAGACACTGCTCACAGACTTCTACGCAAAAAATCGGAAAAAGTTGATCCCTTATAAAAAACCCCTGCCAAAGCAGGGGCTGATTTTCCGACCAATGCGGAATTTAAGCCAACGCTTCCCTGACTTTTGGCTCAAGCTCTCCGTCTTCATCCATCTCACTGACAATATCGCAGCCTCCAACGAATTCTCCCTGAACATAAAGCTGGGGAAAAGTCTGCCATTTGGAGTAGTCCTTCATTCCCTGGCGGATTTCCGGATCGGACAGAACATCAACGGTCACAAAATCCTCAGTATACTGATCCAGAAGACCTACAACATGAGCAGAAAATCCACACTGGGGCATCAGTTTATTGCCCTTCATAAAAAGAACAATCCGGTTATCCTTCACGATGGATTCGAGCTCTTCCATCAGGGAATTGCCATTTTCACGGGATTTGGACATCTTTACATCATTAAAAAACATACCATTCTCCTTGAACGTTTCAGCCCTTGCGGGCCTCATATTGCTGGGGAGTCCATGCTTTTAAAGTCAGAGCATGCAGCTCATTGGTAGAAAAGTAGGGCTTGAGGGGATCAAAAACCATATTGTGACGTTCAACCCTGGATTTTCCCTCAAAGGCTTCCGCCACCACGACCACCGAATAGTGGTTCATGGTACCTGTCATATCTTCAACATCAACTTTGGCTCCAGGGACAGCTTCCGCAATCTTTGAGGCCAGTTCCTGTGGGGTCATGAAAACTCCATTTCAATTCAGCCAGCCCTTGAACCTGTCTTTCAAGGCCTGAGATCTCTCCTTCAAATTATCAGAATCCAGAACTTCCTTCAATCGCCCTAAGCCTTTCTCGAGTTCTGTGCGGGCCTTATCGACCGCAACATTTACCAGAATTTCAGCCTTGCGATCTGCGATCTGACGCAATGCCTGCTCCGTAATTTCCGAAAGAATCCTGCGGACCATCTCGGAACGGTTTTCTCTGGAAACCAGAAGATTCCTCAGACGAAATTCCCCCAAATCAACCGTAGCCACCCCGTTATCCTGAGAAAAAACCACCTTGAGCTCCTCCACCACCAGCTCCCGAATCAGAATCGAGGCCGAAGATTTTTCAGTCTTTAATGAAGGTTCACCGGAAACCCAGTTTGCCTGAGTCATTTTCTCCGGTTTTTCAGCCGGATGAATCAAAAGCCGACTCAGAGAAATTTTTTCCACGATCCTGACATCCGAGGTCAGCGAACCCGTATTCACAGATGCCGTAAAATTTGTGATCTGTAAGAAAAGATTCCGGGTTTGGGAGTTTTTCAGCGTGATTTCAGTAAGAGCAAGGGCTGGATTGATTCCAAGCTCGACTCCGTTCAGTTCCACTTCAAACCTGCCATTCTGTCCCAGGGCCGATTTCAGTCTTGAACCCACAACAAATGGAGCCAGAAACCAAGCCAGAAAGGGCAGAACCATCAGTAAAACCAGAATCCATTTCTTCATGATACTCACCTTCGATTCCGCCAGGCTCGCAGAAGGCCCTGGACAAAGCGGATCTGATCCGAACGGTAAGGATGAGAACGCAGAAGCTGACTCAGCTCTTCGGGCTCCCGCCTTCGCTCGGGTTTTTCGAAATAGCCGAAGCTGTTCAAAAAATCATGGATGGAATTTTCCAGGGCCTGTACTTCGGCCACATTGGCAATTCCCTCAAAGTCGGGTTTGCGCTGATCAGGATTTCGCAGACGATGAAGCTCATAAAGAACAATACTGACGGCATGGGAAAGATTCAGAGCCGGATAGGCATCCGGCAGTGGAATATGCACAGAGGTATGACAGCGGGCCACTTCTTCATGATAAAGCCCCCGATCCTCACGCCCGAAAACAAGAAGAACCCTGCCCTGAAGACGCTCACCCAGACTCGGAAGCTCATGCAGGGACAGGACCTGACGATCCTTGCCATGCCTGGCAGTGGTTGCCAGAATCAGATCATGGTCCTGGGAAGTCGCTTCCTGAAAATCATCCCAGTAGCGGATGGTCTCCAGACGGTGAGCCGCCCGGCAGGAGAAGTTCTTTGCATCCTCTCCCCTTGGGCAACGGGGTTTGACCAGATGCAGATCTCCGGCGCCAAAGTTTTCCATCAGGCGCAGTATGGAGCCCAGATTGATATCACCCTGAAGTTCTGAGACCAGAATATCGACCGATTTCAAACCAGATCCTCCAGACGGATCAGAGGCAGAACCTCAAGGGGGACTTCCTCATATGGATGAGCCTCAATGATGGCCTTCGCAACCTGGGAAGCCACAGATTTGTCACAGACCACTTCAAGCTTCATTTCTTCGACTTTTTCAATCCGGCCTTTTTCACCAACCACCGGATTGGCTTTTTCCGAACCCTGAAAATAGCCCAGTCCTGCCATTGTGAAGGCACAGTAGCTGTACTCTCCCAGAATTCCGGCCCCCGCCTTTCCTGCCGCAAGGCGTACAGCTTCCACATTTTCATGCGGAATATTGACCATGATCTTGACCCGATCAAACTTCATGCCCAATCCCTCCTTGAAATTTTGAATTCCATGCTACACTCTGGGACTCAGAAAATCCGGGAGAAAATTTCATGCGTCGAATCCTGCTGCTTGTCCTGCTTCTTATCCCTCTGAATTCCTTGGCGGCCAAGCCAAAAGAAGGTTTTGAATCCTTCATCAAGGAAGCTGAAACCTTAAACGGCTGGCTGACTCTCTTCAATCATGAAGAGAAATGGTATCTGAAACTGGATGCCAACC
This sequence comes from uncultured bacterium, assembly GCA_964503595.1. GTDB lineage: Bacteria > Muiribacteriota > UBA6191 > UBA6191 > UBA6191 > CAZDAM01. Next base: position 30,101 of record CAZDAM010000014.1, on the reverse strand, counting down.
AGCTCAACGAAGATTTTCTGATTACCGCATCAATTGCCCGTGGTCTTGGGGATGCCGGGTTCTTCAGTGGCACCATGCTCAAATCCAAGGTCGCCAGCTTTCGCCGGGTCGATGATGAAGTCCACTTTCTCTACCGTAACGTCATCAACCAGTCCAAGGACGATGCCCAGGTAGAAGAAGCCGTCAAGATTGCTTTTCAGGACAGTATCATTGAGGTTCTTCCCATTCTGGCCACAGAAGGTGATGCCATCCTGATTGATGCCTCTTCCCTGTTTGCCCAGGATCTTTACGATCTGGGTGCCTGGGTTGGATCGGCCTTTGGAGCGCGCACCTCCTTCAATCCCAAACTCTCCCGCATTGATGAAGTCAAGAACTTCAAGGGCAATACTGAAATCCGCTCCAACCTTGTTTTCACAGCCCGTACATCAAGCGGAAACACCCGGAGTGTGGAAACCCTGGTTCACTACAGTTTCTTCCCTTATCCTGATGAGGATTTCAAAGCCCGCCCCGCCGATCAGAGAGTCGGGCACTTTGTCACCGCCCTTCGCGATTACAGCATCATTGATCGTCCGGATTTCTTCGTTCGCTACGTGAACCGATTCCGCCTGGAAAAAGCCGATGAAGATGCCAAAATGTCCCTCCCCAAGAAACCCATCGTGTTCTATCTCTCCCGCACGATCCCGCACAAATACCGCCGCTGGGTCCGGGAAGCCGTTTTGGAGTGGAACAAGGCTTTCGAGAAAATCGGCTTCATCGGAGCCGTCGAAGCCCGGATTCAGATGGATGGAGAGGATTTTGATCCGGAAAACAATATGTACAACACCATCTCCTGGATTGCCACGGATACCCCCCGCTATGGTGCGATTGGGCCCTCCCGAGTCAACCCTCTGACCGGGGAAATTCTGGATGCGGATATTCTGGTGGATGAATCCATGATCCGGGGCAAGGCCTATCAGTATGACCGGATGTTCGGTCGCCCCATGGAGGATGAAAAAGAGCCGGACCAGGATGAGTTCAGTCCCGATCAGACCGCCTTTCGCCGCCTTTTTGGCCAGAGCAATGCCCCATTTGAACAACTCCCCTGCCGAGCTTCCGAAGCCGTTTTTCATCAGCTTGGCCTGATTCTTCTGGCAGGTGCCTCAAGCTCCGAATCCGCCAGCACAACCGAAGCCCAGGCCAACTACGAAAAAGAGCGGGAGCGCTTCATCGGCCAGGCCGTGAAATGGACGGTCATGCATGAAGTCGGTCACACGCTTGGTCTAAGGCACAATTTCAAGGCATCCACCATGCTGACTCTGGATCAGATGCAAGACCCTGAAATTGTGGAGAAAAAGGGTCTTTATAACTCTGTGATGGAATACCCCGGTGCCAACCTTCCGGCAGAAACCGGCCCGACCTACTATTTCACCCCCACTCTTGGACCCTATGATTACTGGGCCATTGAATATGCCTACAAGCCACTGGGCAAGGATCCTCTGAAGGAACTGGATGAGATCGCCAGCCGTTCTCTTGAGCCGGATCTGGTCTACGCCACAGATGAAGACACCTACGGTGCCGATGCCTCCGATGTTGATCCTTACGCCAACATCTATGATCTGGGTGCCGAGCCAATGGACTACGCAACCCGGCAGATTCAGCTGGTCCACAAAAGCTGGGATAAAATCGTGGATCGACTCGTTCGCCCTGGTGACTCCTTCCAGTTTGCCGAAGGCGGGTTTTTTGGTCTTCTGAACGAATACCTGCGCTCCGTGCGCTATGTCAGCAAATACGTTGGGGGCAAGGTTTTCTCCCGCATGCACCGCACCACCGAAGGTCGCCGTCCGATTGAGGTTGTGGACTTTGAAAAACAGCGTCAGGCTCTCAAGACCCTGGCCGACTACGTGTTCTCTGACAGGTATCTGGATATTCCCGCCAGCCTAGCTGAAAGTATCCCCCCTTCCCGCTGGATGCACTGGGGAACCGATGTCTGGATGAAGCCCATGGACAAGAATATCCAGGGCCTGATCCACTATGTCCAGACCGAGCCTTTCCAGAGGCTTCTGCACCCAAGAGTCCTGGCCCGTATTGTGGATCAGGAACATCTCTATGCAGGAAAGAACCCTCTGACTCTTGAAGAGATGCTGACCACCATCATGTCTTCCATTTTCTCGGAAATGTACGCGGACGCCAGAGGAAGCTACCCAAAAACAACTCCTTTTGTTTCAGCCAACCGCCGGGCTTTACAGCGCTATTACGTCAAGGAGCTGATGACTCTTGTCAACGAACCCAGCCGTGCTGGTCGCAACATTCCCTGGGAAGCCAAAACCATGGCCCGCTACACCCTGAAGAAAATCCTCTACCGGATTGATCACTTCCAGAAAGAAGGCATCTACCAGAAAATGGATGCTCCTTCCCGGATCCACTTTGATGACATCTACAACCGGATTCGCCACTTCATGGAATCCCAGTACGTGATCACCAATTACTGAGCAATTTACATCACTATGTAGCCAGATGGATTCCTTTCGTTTTGCAGGTGGAATCTGTCGCGGGACGAATGAAAGACAGATGCAGGCTCAGGGAAACTTGCGATTCTGGGGATCTCCCCATGGAGCGGGCCGGCCTAGCTCATCGACTGCTACAAAGACGATTTCGCAGGCGCAGATTCGGCGCTGACGCCTGGTGTCCACATTCATGGTCTGAACCACCATCTCAAGAACAAGACTGGAATTGCCCTCTTTTTTCGGGCGACACCAGAACTGAATCAAGTCCCCTACCAGGCCCGGGGCAATGAATTCGACCTCGGAAATCTTTTTGGTGACCAGAAGACGGGTTCCCATATGCTGCATGGCAAACATGGCCGAAGCCTCGTCGATCCAGGAAAGAAGCTGGCCTCCATAAAGGCAGTTGGCGGCATTCAGGTGGGTCGAAAAAATCAGTTTCTGCATGGCCAGTTCAAAGCCCTGGCTGATGAAATCGTTCTCAGTCGTATCTGTGGTCATGGGCGGATAGTATCACCCGGCAGATTCCCCATCAACTCTTATCCTCACTGGAAGATCCCGTTCCATACCAGTCAATATCACGGCAACACAGAAGGCCATTCTGTCACTTCTTGGAATCGACTTGGCATAAAAGTCCGATCTTGGCCACCACACAGGCTGTCGCCACCCAGCAGGCCCGCTCAAACGGGATGTGCTCCGACATGGATAAAAGCAGGGTGTAGAAAATGATCATGGCCAGACCGATGAAGATGGACTGAATCGGGCCCGTGAGAATCTGCCCCTCCACTTGCTTGGTACTCAGATCATTGCGAAGTTTTTTCTTTCCCTGACAGGCTCCGACACCATGGCAGTGGGGATCATGAGAACAAGAACGAAAAAACCGATGACTGCAGCCTTGAAGCCTACCGATTCTGTTCTGGACAGCATTTTAGAATCGATTTATCAGTATAAAAATTTATTCTTGTCAAATAGCATAAAATTAACAATTTATCTGATTGTGACATCAACTTCTGGTACAGACAAGGAAGAAATTGTGACTTCCATGATTCACGGTCTAAAATAAGGGCATGGAAGCCGTCTTTGCCGATCACAATCGCCAGTTCCCCGAAACCCGCTTTGTCTACCCGGTCATCAGTCGCCGCTCGGAGGGTCTTTCTTTGGGCATCAATCTGGATTATGACAAAACCTGTAATTTCGACTGTCCCTACTGTCAGGTCAACCGGCGGGAAATGCCCCTGGACAGCTTTGATTTTGAAACCCTGAAAAAGGAAATCCGCTGGGCCCTCGAATACCTCAGGGATCATGACCTGTTTTCCCTGCCCCGTTTTGAGAAAACTCCGGAGAGTTTCCGTCATTTCCGTGATATCGCCATCGCCGGAGACGGAGAACCTTCTGTCAATCGCTGGCTCTTGCCAACTCTTGAGTTTCTTTCCGGGCTCAGGGATGAATTCAGCATTCCCAAAGTGGTGATCATCAGCAATGCCACGGGACTGAACCGCCCCAATACACAAAAGGCCCTGGAAATTCTGGCTCAGATGAATGGGGAGATCTGGGCAAAGCTGGATGCCGGAACCCAGAGTTATTTTGAAACCGTTTCCGGAACCCGCAAAAAGATTGAATCGATTGTTTCCCGCATTCGTTCCACTCCCCGGGGTGTAACCCTGATCATTCAGTCCTGCTTCATGAAAATCAAGGATCAGAAGCCATCAAAATCTGAAATTCAGGCCTGGTATGAACGTCTTCTGAACATCCATTCCAGCCACTCGATCTCAAGGGTTCAGATTTACACCATTGCCCGCCAGCCAGCCCAAAGCTGGGTCAGTCCCCTGACTCTTCTGGAAATGAAGGAACTTTTTTCGGAAGTCGGAAATCTTCCGTTTGAAACCAGGCTTTATTCAGGTTCTGCCGACTAGGCGACCGGGATCAGCCCGGCATCCTGGACCAGATAGCCTGAAACCACTTCTTTGGCCTGATTGCTGATAAGCCTGGGAGCCTCTTCGCCAATTTCCTCCAGAAGATTGGCCCGGCGCTGAAAAGCACGCCCATGAAAGAGATAAAAATTGGATGCTTCTTCATGAAGAGCAGAAAGTTCAGTGGCTGCTTCCCCGGCATGACTCCAGAGATAGCTTTCCTTGCCAACCCGGAAAACCAGTCCCTGACCATGAAGCCCCAGAGGCTGGAAGTTTCCGTGAAAAATCTGCCGGTGCAGGGACTTGTCCTCGAAGAAAAAGCGGTACACAGTACACTCCCTGGACGATTCGGTCACCAGCCAGGCCATCGTGTCCAGAATTTTCCAGAACACCAGATCCCTACCCTGAATCTCAAGGGTCTCAGGCTCGACATCATGAGCCTTGAGGCAGGCCAGATGCCCCTGACGGGATTCCCACAGAATCGTTTCCAACCGGGCCACCGGGACCAGACGCTCCAGAGTCACCGAAACCGATAAACGGGCCAGGCCCTCACGAATCATTTTCAGACTGTGATCTGCATCCAAAACGGCCATTTCATCGCCAATGCGCTGAAAGGAAAGCAGCTCCTCATCCAGACGAAACCAGGGACGACTGCCACTTTTCAGATCGGGAAGAGCGTGGATTTCACCGTTGCAAAGGGCCACCCAGTCAGGCTCCCCGGCAAAAAAATCCAGAGGCAGAGCATGAAGAGGAATCTCCTCCGTCTTTCCTTCCGGATCCACCAGGACAAGCCTCAAATCCGTCAATCCAACAACAGCCCTCCCATCCATGGAAACTTCCAGAAAAATGGAGCAGACTCCAGGGCCTCCAAAATCACGCTGGATTTCTCCCCGAAAGTCGATGACACAAAACCCGGATTTCAGTGCGATGACAACCAGATTTCCAATTTGAACCGGATTTAAGGCATGAGCCTCTCCGGGCAAGGCAAAGGCCTTGAGCTCACCTTCCTGATTCAGCCAGGCCGCCTGATTCCGAAAAATCAAAAGGCTTTCTTCCCCGATTACCAGAGGATTGGCAATCAAAGGCTCTCTCAGATCCAGCATTTTTTCTGAGGGCAGATGAAGGAATTTTTGAGGCAGATCCTGAGACTGATGCTTTCTGTCCATCCACCAGAACCAGGCCGTCGCCACCAGGAAAATCCATTCGGCTCTTCCGGCGACAAGATAGAATGCAACAAAACTGAGAAAAAAAATACTGGCTAGAGCGCCCCACATACAGCAATCCTAGCATCGGAAAGGCAATCGAACAACAATGAGAGATTCCTTCCCGCGGCTTTTGATTCCTATCTGAGGATCAGTTAGAATGAGCCACCTTATTCGGGCCGACCAAAATCATGAAATCCGGATTCACACGCTTAGAAAAACTTATGGATACTGTCTTCATCGACAGGTTCCGTCTCTTGGCCTTCTTGGCCTCCATCATTCTGATGCTCTTCATTTTCGGGCTTCAGCTGATCGGAATTCTTGAACCTCTGGAAGCCCGCTTCCACGACTTCCGCTTTGGTGCGCGCAATCGCTTAAGCCAGAGTATGCCCGGCCTTTTCGGCAATCCCAAAATCCGCTCCCGCTCCGATGAAGTCATTCTGGTGCAAATCACGGATGAATGCCTGCATGCTTATGGAAAATGGCCCTGGACCAGGGCCTATTTTGCCGATCTTATCGAGCAGCTTTCGGCCACCGGAGCCCGAGTCATCGGTTTTGACATTTCCTTCTTCGATGTCGATCTCAACCATCCCCGTGACGATGCACAGATGGCCGAAGCCCTGAAACGGGCTGGCAACGTCGTCATGGCTTCCGAGCTGTCTCGCCGCTCCCGTATCATGCAGGATGAAAATGGCGCATTCACCCTTCCTTCCATGGCTGATGAAGGTATCGGGCGGGAAGTCCTGATTGTCAACCAGGCCATTGAAGCCTTCCTGCGTCACGCCAGAGGGCACGGCTTCGTCAATATCGATCTGGCCGGAACCGATGGAGTCCTACGCAAGGCCCCCCTGACCAAATCCTCGGAGAGTAAAATTCATGCTTCTCTGGGCCTCAAGCTCTTCATGGAATGGGTCGGCAGCACCAATGTCAAAATCCTGGGTGAAGATCGGATTCAGATTGGCGACTACCAGGTTCCTTTTTATGCCCGTGCAGACCGCTACAACATCGCGCAGAATCTTCTGACAACATCCATTGATAAACCTCTTTTTGAGCGGCTGGTCTACCTGAATTTTCTGGATTCCTCATCGGCATCCCCTTTTCATTCCGTCTCTGTAAGGGATGTTCTCTCCAAAAAAGTGGATTCCCATATTTTCAAGGACAAAGTTGTGCTGATTGGCTTCAATGCCGAAGGGGGGATTCTCGACAAGAAGCTGACTCCTTTTGGCATCATGCCCGGAGTTGAAATTCAGGCCACAGTGATTGACAACCTCATTCACAAAACCTTTCTGATCCGAAACAGCAATACCCAGATCTTTCTGACCCTGCTCGTCACTACCCTGATTGGTCTGATTCTGAATCTGAGACTGGGCTTTCAAGCCGCATTCATGGCCGAGTTCGGCCTGATCGCAGCCTTCGGTTTCTTAAGTCTGCTTCTTTTCTGCAAGTCCTTTTTCCTGCTCGATTTCACCCCGGTTCTGATTCAGGGAATACTGAGTTTTCTGATGATGCGCCTCCTGCTGGTGACTCTCTCTCTCAGAAAGAAAATGGTGCATTTAAGCACCCTCAACTCCCTTGCCAACCAGTTTTTTACCATCCTTGAGCAGGACACTCTCTGTAATACCATTTTTGATCATTTTCACAAGTGGACCGGAGCTTCCCATGGGATCATCATGATCTGTGATCCGGCAACAGAACAGACCGAGTACTCCACATTCGGAAAACTTGGCGATGATTTTATGGTGGAAGTTTCTCGACCGGAATTCCGCCAGGCTCTTTTTGAATGCTGGAAAAAAGAGCCCCGTGTAATGACTCTTGGCAATGTCCAGAAAGAACAGGGAACCTTTCTCAATCATCATCAGGAAACCGATATCCTTTTCCTGCCTCTGATTTTGAAAGACAAACCCTACGGAACCATCATGCTCTTGAAAGAGGATTTTGAAGAATTTCTGCAGGAGGCGGATCACAGCTTTCACTCCACTCTGGGACAGATCATTGTCGCCGCTCTTGAGAATGCCCGACTCTATCGCCTTGCTACGGTGGATGGCCTGACCGGTCTGTTTGTCCGGAGTTTTCTCGATGTGCAGATTCAGAAGGAATTCCTGCGCGCCGCCCGTTATGGGGGAACCGTATCCTTCATGATGAGCGATATCGATCACTTCAAGAATTTCAACGACACCTATGGTCATGCCATGGGAGACAAGGTTTTGCGTATTGTTTCCGACGAATTCCGCAAGACTGTCCGCGAAACCGATATTGCCGCCCGCTACGGTGGCGAGGAACTCTGCGTCATCCTGCCCAACACGGGCAAGGAAGGCGCCATGATCATTGCCGAAAGAATCCGGGCCAATATCGAGGGTCTGAAAATCGATCATGAAACCGGACCCGTACGTATTACCACCTCTATCGGGGTGACGTCCTACCCAGAAAACAAACCGGCGGATGTTGCTGCTTTCATGAAGGAAGCAGACTACGCCCTATATATGGCCAAGGAAAATGGCCGTAACCAGGTACGCTTCTTCAGCAAGCGAAAAGGTGGTGAAGAGTGAGCACTATTCTTGAAGTTCATGCCCGTGAAATTCTGGATTCCAGAGGAAATCCCACTGTCGAGGTGGATGTCATTTTAGAGGACGGCTCCAAAGGACGGGCTGCCGTACCATCCGGAGCCTCCACCGGACAGTACGAAGCCTGCGAACTTCGGGACGGAGACAAGTCCCGTTACCTGGGCAAGGGCGTTCTGAAGGCTGTCGAAAACGTCAACGCAGTCATTGCCCCTGAACTGATTGGCTGTGAAGCCACCGATCAGAGCGGAATTGACGCCCTTCTGATCGAACTGGATGGAACACCGAACAAAACCAGACTGGGCGCCAACGCAATTCTTGGCGTATCCATGGCAGTAGCCAAAGCCGCAGCAGAGTATGCCGGTCTTCCTCTCTGGCGCTATCTTGGCGGTGTCGGTGCCCGTCATCTTCCCGTACCCATGATGAATATCATCAACGGAGGGGCTCATGCTGATAACAGTGTGGACCTTCAGGAATTCATGATCATGCCTTTTGGGGCAGAAAGCTTCAAGGAAGGCCTGCGAATGGGTGCGGAAATCTTCCACCACCTCAAAAAGGTTCTGCAAAGCAAGGGCCATGCTACCGGTGTAGGTGATGAAGGTGGATTCGCCCCCAATCTGGCCAGCAACCGCGAGGCCCTGGACATGATCATGGCCGCCATTCAAGCCGCAGGCTATACCCCTGGCGAGCAGGTTCGCATTGCCATTGATGCCGCAGCCACCGAATTCTACAAGGATGGCAAATACGAACTCAAAGGCGAAAACCGTAGCCTGACCTCCGAAGAACTGGTAGAACTCTACGCCAGCTGGTGTGAGGACTACCCCATCTTTTCCATTGAAGACGGACTGGATGAAAACGACTGGGACGGCTGGAAGCTCTTAACTGATCGTATCGGTGACAAGATTCAGCTTGTCGGGGATGATCTGTTTGTGACCAACCATACCCGTCTGTCCCAAGGCATTGAAAAAGGTGCCGCCAACTCCATTCTGATCAAGGTCAACCAGATCGGAACCCTAAGTGAAACCCTGAAAACGATCGAACTTGCCAAGCGCAACGGTTACAGCAATGTGATTTCCCACCGCTCCGGCGAAACCGAAGACAGCCTGATTGCGGATCTTGCTGTTGCGACCAATGCCGGCCAGATCAAAACCGGCTCCCTTTGCCGTACCGATAGAATCTGCAAGTACAACCAGCTTCTGAGAATTGAAGAGGAACTGGATGATCTTGCCGTCTACGGCTACTGAAAAACAGGCTTTAAGGGCGGCGTTCTCAAAACGCCGCCAAAGGCTTTCCAGAAGGGCCCGAAAACATCTGTCCGATCTGATTTGTTTTCGGGCCCGGATTATGATTCGAAAAATCCAGGCCAAAAGAGTGCTGCTCTTTCTGGGCCTCCCGGACGAGCCCAATCTGCGACCCCTCTTCAGGCTGGAACCCTCTGTCAGGTTTTTCGCCCCCCGTATCCGGAAAGGGAAAAGGCTTGAAGTCCTTCCCTACCTGCCACACAGGATCAGGCGAGGCCCCTACGGAATTGATGAACCCACTGACTCCCTGCAACATCTGAATCCCCAGAAGCTTGATCTCATACTGGTACCAGCCCTTGCTCTGGATCCTCAGGGGAACCGGCTGGGGTATGGAGGAGGATATTATGATCGTCTGCTGAGCAAGCTCAACTGTCCTCGTTTTGGCATTGCCTGGCCCGGCCACATCTGCCAGAAAATCCCCGTGAAACAACACGACATCACCGTCAATCCGGCATTGTCTTTGGCTATTTGCTGACCTTCAGGGTCATATTATTCTGAATCTCTGTCAAAAGAATCCTGGTTTGAAAAAATTGCTCTAGATTTCAAGATCGGCCAGAATCTGGCTCAGTCTCTCCCGAAGAAGGGTACGTCTTTCCACGGAGTCCTTCTCCCGGATTGCCCGCTCAAAGGCCTGCCTCTGGCCTAGAAGAAGAACCAGACTCTTACCCCGGGTCAGTCCGGTATAAAGCAGATTGCGCCTGAGCATATTCCAATGAGAATTCATCAGGATGAAGACGATGCAGGGAAATTCACTCCCCTGAACCTTATGGACGGATGCAGCATAACAAAGTGTCAGTTCATCCAGCTCCTTGCGGGAATACTCAACCAGTCTTTCCTCATCAAAACGAACCAGGATCCGTCCTTCTTTGTAATGAATGGATTCAATCAGGCCCTGATCCCCATTGAAGACTTCCTTCTCGTAATTGTTCTCAAGCTGCATGACCTTGTCACCAGCCCTGAAAATACGGTTTCCCACCTCAAGATCCTCTTCATTGGGATTCAGAAGATCCTGAAGCATGCGATTGAGGGCATCGATTCCGGCATCGCCCCGATACATCGGAGCCAGTACCTGACAGTCCAGAATGGGATTCCAGCCAAAGCGACGGGGGATTCGTTCGATCAGCAGACGTTTGAGAAAATCCTGGACCTTCTGGGGCTGATCGGCATCAATGAAGTAGAAATCCCCCTCGTGGTTCTCCCCAAACCACTGACCGGAATTCACCTTATGAGCAGCATCCACAATGCCGGAGCCGCCCTTCTGGCGAAAGATCTGCTTCAGACGGGCTACAGGAACATGACCGGAAAGAATCAGATCCCTTAGAACATGGCCCGGTCCAACGGAAGGAAGCTGATCCACATCGCCCACCAGAATCAGGGTCGCATCCGTGGGCAGAGCCTTCAAAAAGGCATGAAAAAGCCAGATATCCAGCATAGAGGCCTCATCCAGGATAAAGACTTCTCCATCCAGGGGGTTTTCTTCATTGGCCCCATACTCATCGCCACCCTTATACTGAAGCAGTCGATGCAAGGTGCCCGCAACATGGCCGGTGGCCATTTCCATACGCCGGGCGGCTTTACCGGTTGGAGCGCAGAGACGAATCTTGCAGCGCGCTTTCCTGAAAAGATGGACAAGCAACTTGAGCAGGGTAGTTTTCCCCACACCCGGCCCCCCGGTAATGACCGAACAGGAATGGGAACCCGCCATTTTCAGGGCATTGATCTGCTCTGTGGACAAAATGATTTCCGGAAATTCCTGACGAACAAGGTCCAGTGATGCGTGATCCAGCTGAATGTTGGTTTTGAAACCTTCCCTTTCCATCATCAGAAGCGTGGCAACTCGCATGGCTACGGCCTGCTCGACCTTATCCATGATCCTCTCTATGACCAGGGATTCCCGAAGAACCAGATCTTCTTCATCGACGGAATGTTCAAGAGCTATCTCAAGCCGTTCCCGTTCGATTGGCAGCAGTTCTGCCATGCGCTGAAGAAGAAGTTCCTTCTCAATGCATGTATGGCCGTCGGAAGTCATTTCCCTGAGTGTATGCAGAAGCCCGGCTCTGATCCGCTCAAGAGAATCCTCTCCATAGCCCATTTCAAGAGCCAGCTGATCGGCAGTCTTGAAACCGATACCATTGACTTCACGGCAAAGAAGATAGGGGTCGCGCTGAATCCTGGCTAACGAGTCGGACCCATAAATCTTGTAGATCTTCATGGCATGGGCTTCTCCAAGCCCTCGCCCTCGTAAATAGATCAGAACATCGCGGGCAGCCTTCTGCTCAACCCAGGAGCTGACAATGGAATCCACCCGGTGCCTGCCGATTCCCTCTACCTCAGCCAGGCGTTCCGGTTGGTTTTCGATGACCTCAAAGGTTTCCGCGCCAAATTTCCGGACAATTCTTTCGGCCATTTTCGGGCCGACTCCCGGAATCAAACCAGAGCCTAAAACCTTCTCAATCCCTTTTTCCGTTTTCGGACTGATGGCCTGAAAATACTGAACCTGAAACTGATGGCCAAAACGGGGGTCTTCCATATAGCGGCCCGAAGCCCGGATGGTTTCCCCTTCCTTGAGCTGAACCAGAGTGCCTCTGATCGTGAGTTTTTCCCGGGTCCCCTTAACAATCAGCCGGGCAATACAGAAGTGATTTTCCTCGTTATAGAAAACGATGGAATCCACAACTCCTTCAATTTCTGCTTCCTGTGGATTCATACGGGAAGCAGAATACCACGAGTTTGCCTACATTAGCTGATGAATCCGGGACCTCAAGCGAGCCAGCAGATCCTGATCGTGACGGGACAGACGGGAGTACTGATCCAGCCAGATGTCATAACGGGTGAGACCTAAGCCGGTGCCGGAAATCCGACCCTTTTTCCAGCTGGCAAAGGTTCCCATCTGATCGATGGAAATCTCCGGAAAATAGTGGGACAGAAAAAAAGCCAGAAGATGGGACTGCTCGCTACGGCTTCCAAGTTCCAGGGCTCTTTCCCACTGCTTGCGCGATTCCCGGTAGTTTTTTGCAAACAAAAAAAGTTTCCCCCGCATGACATGAATCGAAGAATCTCCCTCAGTGAGATAGGTTCCGTAAACTTTCAGGTAACGAAAGGCCCGATTCAGATCTTCCATCAGAATCAGGGCATCAGTCAGCATAAAAACCATCTCGTTCCGATGCTTTCCATGCATCAGAACCGGCTTGAATTTCTCCACAGCGGAGGGAAAGTCCTTCTGGTAGAAATCAAGCTTTCCGTTCAAAAATTCGGCTCTTTGCAGAAGGTCTCCATTCAATACCGGCAAAGCTCGGGAAAGAGCCAGGGCCCCTTTGGCAAACTTGGCCTGCTCAAACATGACTTCAGCCAACTGAAGCATCTGAAGTGGGCTCAGATTCGCCCGGCGCATCAGCTCCTTTTCAATCTGGGGAAACCCTTCCTTACGTCCAAGGTTCAGCCAGATTTCCAGGAGTTCGCTGAAATGTTCCTGGCGCCTGAGAATTTCCTCCAGGAACTTTTCATCCAGCTCTTCAGGTGGCTGGGACTGAAAATGACGGATCAATACGGAAACCAGCTCCCCGTTTCTGGAAAATTCATCATAAAGCGGAATCAGAAGGCTTGCTCTGACCTGGGGATGAAAGATGTTTTCCAGCCGGGCCGCCAGCTCTCCCTTGGGGTTCTTCTCAAACTGGACACTTCTGGCGATCTGAGAAGCCAGAACTGCCGGACTCTCTTCCCGACTGTTCAGAATCTGAAGGGTGGGCCGGAATTTCTTCTCAATGGGCTCCTGCGAAGAACAGCCCATCATCAGCATCAAAAGGCAGACGGTCAGAAGTTCTCTTCTGCGAAGATAGCTGCGAATGCGTCGTCGGTCCCTCCGGGAAAGAGCTTTGGAAAAAGAAGAATGTGAAATCGTCAGGGGCATTTTCTTTGATGTCATAGATTCTCTCGCACCAGAAGATTCGACTCCCTCAAAAGAACCCTGCACAGCAAAATCAAAGTCCCTATCTTTCAGAACTCAAGGTAAAACAAAAGGGCCCCGAAGGACCCATTTTTGACGTTTTCTGTTCCGGCGGTCAACTTCCCAGGCCTACCCAGGATGTCTTTCCATCGGGATGAAATTCCCGTTTCCAGATCGGCAGGATTTCCTTGACCCGGTTCATGACGTACTGACTGGCCTCATAGGAATCCTTGCGGTGAGGAGATGCGCAATGAACCAGAATGGAAGCCTCACCCAGCTTCACCATACCAATGCGATGAATCAGGACCAGACTGACATCCGGCCATTTTCTGCCCACCTCATCCTCGATTTTATGCATCATTTTCAGACACATGCTTTCATGACATTCATAGTCAATGCAGTCCACGGATTTCCCGTTATGACGGTTTCTTACCACACCAAAGAAGGAAACCAGAGCCCCGCAATGCTCACCGACAAAATCATCCAGTCCATCGGTAAGATTCAGAACTTCCCGACTCAGCCCGACCATCTCAACCTCCGCTGACGGGGGGCAAAAAGACAATTTCCTGCCCTTCCTTCAAAACGGTATCGGCCTCGACATATTCGTCCTCAACCGCAAAGACCGTCTGCTCTCTTAGGGAAAGAGCCACAGGGTTTTGGGCAAAAACCTCCTGAAAGGCATCTTCCACCGTACTTCCTTCCGGAAGAATAAGTTCGGCTTCACGACAATGCATCAAATCTGCAAAAACGGCAAAATAAAGAATCTTTACCTGCATGAATCCGTCTGCCTCCAAAAAACCATCCTCACAAGATCAGCCAACTTTCACCTGAAGAGCAACACCCATGCCACCCCCGACACAAAGAGTCGCCAGTCCACGACCTCCGCCACGGCGTTTCAGTTCATGCAGAAGAGTGACCAGAATCCTGGCTCCACTGGCACCAATCGGATGGCCCAGGGCAATCGCCCCCCCATTGACATTCACCCTCTCAGCATTCCACCCCAGTTCTTTTCCAACGGCCAGAGCCTGAGCCGCAAAAGCCTCATTAGCCTCGATCAGATCAATGGAAGCCAGATCTGTTCCCGTGCGATGAAGGGTTTTACGAACCGCATCCACCGGACCGATTCCCATGATGGAAGGGTCCACGCCACAGGTGGCATAGCCTTCAATCTCAGCCAGGACACTCAAACCGTATTCCCTGACGGCAGTCTCGGAGGCCACAATCACAGCGGCCGCTCCATCATTGATTCCGGAAGCATTCCCGGCTGTCACGGTGCCATCCTTTCTGAAGGCCGCCCTGAGCTTCTGCATTCCTTCCAGAGTCGCCCCCGGACGAGGGTATTCATCTTTAGTAAAAACGATGTCTCCTTTGCGGGACGGAATCGTAACTGCAATGGTTTCTTCCTCGAACCTGCCGGCATTCAGGGCCGCTTCTGCTCTGTTTTGAGACGCTACAGCAAAAAGATCCTGCTCTTCCCGGCTGATTTCATATTTTTCCGCCAGATTTTCCGCAGTGATACCCATGTGATAATCATTGAAGGCATCCCAGAGCCCATCCTGAATCATGGAATCCACAACCTTGGCATGCCCCATGCGAAAGCCTTCGCGGGCCTTGGGCATCAGATAGGGAGCAGCCGACATGTTTTCCGTTCCTCCGGAAATCATCAGATGGTTTTCCTGAGCCAGAATTGCTCTTGCCGCCTGCACTACGGTAAAAAGACCGGAGCCACAAAGGATATTGGTCGTCACGGCAGGAACACTCACTGGAAGACCTGCCCCAAGAGCGGCCTGGCGAGCGATGCCCTGTCCATGACCTGCCTGAAGAATACAGCCCAGATTCACTTCATCGACCCGGTCCTTATGGTCTTCAAGGCCAGCCCTTTTCAAAGCTTCCTCAATCACAACAGAACCAAGATGAGCCGGTGAAACGTCCTTCAGAGTGCCCTGGAACGAGCCAATCGCAGTACGACAGGCAGAAACGATATACGCCTTGCTCATGAAACACCTTCCTTTTTTTGCATAAACGGAAAACGCAGTTATCATACCAGACAGGAAGATTTGTGGCATCTCTGGTATCATGGCGATCCATGAACCCCTTGAAGTTCGTGGCCCTGGTTCTTCTGGCCTTCAACACCCCGATGGCACTTCCACCAGAATATCCGGTGCCTATCGCCTCCTCTTCGAATCTGCCTGTTCGGCCTTCTGCAACCCGTGGCCGCTTCCTTGCCGGGCGTCAGTTCACCGCCGGTTACTTCAGGCCGAACTGTGCGACCTGTCACGCCCTAAAGGAAAACCCTGAAGAACGTCGCCGCCTCAGCGGCCCCCCTCTTTACAATTCCTGGTACCGCGAAAGCTTCAAGGAAGGAAGGTTCACCTCTCCAGAGGAAGCCGTAAACGACTGTATGGTCCGTTATCAGGGACTCGATCGTCCTGGTGAGGCCATCCATGTCACTCACTGGCTGAAGAGCATTTCCCATCCAGACAAATCCTCGCCTTTCCCCTATGTCAAAACAGATCCCGAGCTGGCCCGCCCGGTTCTTTGGGAAGCCAGCCCCGATTCCCTGAGTGGAAGGATCCTGTGGGAGCTCAGCTGTGCCGCCTGCCACGATGGCATCAAATCGGGTGATTTGCGCAGGATTGCTCAATCCCGGGAATCCATCTATCAGATCGTGCGGGGCCTGAAAAAACCGCCTTCCAGGCCGAAAACTCCCGCCCCATCCTGGTTCAATCCAGGAACACACCCACCGTTTAACCCGATTTTTCTGCGGGATGAGGAATTGTCTGACATCATCGAATACATACTTGGAGAGGAAACATCATGGAAGCCAAGGATACAATCGTCATCGGAATCGCCGGGGGCAGTGGCTCCGGCAAAACAACCGTAACCCGCAAGATTGTAAGACAGCTGGATCAGACCCGTCTTTGTCTTTTCAGTCATGACAACTATTACAAGGATATTGCCCAGTTTGAAATCGAGGATCCTGCAGAAATCAATTTTGATCATCCAAGTTCTCTGGATACCGAGCTTTTAATCCAGCATGTCCGCGATCTGAAAGCTCACAGGGTCGTCAAACAGCCAACCTATGACTTCACCACCTTCCGGCGTAAATCCGAAACCCTTCTGATGGATCAGGCTCCAATCGTGATTGTGGAAGGAATCCTGATTTTTCATGATAGAAAATTGAGAGACCTGATGGACATCAAGATATTTGTGGATACTGATGCGGATGAGCGTCTGATCCGGCGGATCCAAAGAGATACAATTGAAAGAGGACGCTCTTTGGAAAGAATCCTTTCCCGCTACCAGGCAACCGTCAAACCTATGCACCTAAGATTTGTTGAGCCTTCCAAGGTCTGGGCCGATATCATCATTCCCCGTGGAGGGGACAACAAGGTTGCGATTGATATGGTCACCAATGAAATCAACCGCCTGATCCACGAGAGACACTAAATGAAAATTCTGCTTCTGTTTCTAGTCACCAATTTTTGCCGGGCCACTGAATTCGTGTTTGCCCCCGGGCCTCAGGAATTCAAAATCGAGCTGGATGGAGATGTTTTATCCCGTCGCCAGACCTCGATCACCGGACCCCCCGGAATCAACGGTCCGATCATGTTCATGGCTGAACCGGGAACCCGTCTTCAGACCGGTGAGCTGATGATTACCGTGGCCGCCGAAAGGGCAGAAAAACGCCTGAAACAGGAAAAGCGCCGCCTGGATCAGTCCCTGGCCCGCCTGAAAAAACTCCGCCAGGAGCAGGAAAGGGATCAGCTCAAGAAGAAACTTGAAATTCTGGAAAAGAAATTCGAGGTCTCAATCAAGGACAAGGAAATTTTCTACGGTTCCGGGGAAAAGGATCCCAGAGTCATTGAAAACCTGGAACTTCAGATTGAACTTCTGGATGAACAGATAAAAGCGGCTTCCAACAAGCTCCAGATCTATAAAAACCTGGCCAAAAGCGAAGCTGTCAGTGCCGAGGATCTGGCTCAGGTTCAGAAAGATCTGAATTCCCGTACCGCCGAAAAAGAACAGAAAATCAAGGAACTGGCCCTGAAGGAACGCGGTAAATCAGGGACTGAACTCAATATCCTCAAAGCCGAAAAAACCCGCCTGGGTCAGGAACTTGAACAGCTCAATGTCGATTTGAAAGAGCTCTCTTCACGTTTCAAGCTCGATGAGGAAAAGCTCAAACTGGTGATTGAAAAACGGGAAAAGGAAATCGAAAAACGCCAGCAGGAACTGGAAAAAGCCCGAATCAAAGCCCCCCATCCAGGAACCATGATTCAGGCCTATGACTGGATGGGAGCCATTGGAGTCGGCTCCAATTCCTGGGGAGGAAGGCGTATCGCTGAAATCATTGACTACTCCGATACCAAAGCCCGTCTGATGCTTCCGGAAAAATTCATTGAGCATGTCAAAACCGGGCAGAAAGTCATTTTAAGCCCTCATACCAATCCCATGCTTCAGATCGGGGGTACGGTAGAAAGAATCGAAGCCTTTGCCCGCCCCATCAATCCAAGAGATCGTAAATCCCCCAAAGTCCACATGATTCACGTCGAGTTTGACGAGAAAGTGGATCTGACTCCAGGGGGCAATCTCAGAGCCACTCTGATTGTCCTGCAACTCGAAAATGCTGTGGCCGTCCCGCGGTTTCTAGGTGAGAAAACCGCTGAAGACACCCTGAAGCTGGGTGAAAAGGAATATCCCATTGTGGGACAGAGCACGGATCACTGGTTTTTGGAATCCCGCGAGGAAATTCAATATGAAGGCTAAACACCTCCTTTTCGGGCTTTTTCTGAGCACTTCCATGGTGCGGGCTGAAGAATGCCGAATCACTCGCGGAGACGTGATTGAAGAAGTTCTCATGGACGGAACAATTCAGCCTGTCCAGACTCTGGATATTGTGGCTCCCTTTGATGGAGCCTTCACCTGGGTGATTGCCGATGGAACCTCGGTCAAGACCGGCGAACCGATCGCCCGTATTGATACCTTCAGCATTGAAGGAGAACTGGGCAAAGCCATCATCCTGGCCCGTCAGAAGAAAGTCGAAATCGACAAACTCAAAGCTGAACAGGAGCTGGAAAAACTCAAGGATAAAGCAGATCAGATCAAGGCCGAAGCTGAACTGGAAGCCGCTGAACTCCAGCTGGAAACCAAACTCAAGGCCCGTGACGCCGTCGAACTGACCCGCAAACAACTGGAAATCCGCAAGCAGAAACAGATGCGGGAGTTCTACTCAAACTACCTCAAAGAGCTCGAAAAACTGGCCGATCGGGGTGCTTATTCCCAGACTGAACTGGAAGAAACCCGGCTTAAGGTCCGCAGCACGGAAATCAGTCTGAAGCGGGCTGAAATCGAACTTCAACAACTCATTGACGGACAGCCTCTGGAGATTGAGCAGGCCCGGCGTGAAGTCGAAAAATCCCGGCTGAAACTCGAAGCCACCCAAAAGCGCGTCCAGGAGAATATTGAACTCAGGGAACTGACTTTAAACGTACTGGTCGCCGAACTTCAGGAGCTTGATGATGAAGTCTTAGAAAATCAGAAAGCTCTGGACTCTTCCGAAATTCAGGCTCCCGCCAGCGGAATTCTGGTGCTGGAAACTCACTGGAGCGGAACCGGCATCAGTGCCTACGACGAAGGCCACCAGGTTCAGAAATCCGAGCGCTTCGCCCGTCTGGCCCTTCCTGGGGGACTGATTGCCGAACTCAAAGCCCACGAAGCCGATGCCGGACGCCTCAGGCCAGGCCAGAAAGCTTCGATTCAGATTCTGCCTTTGGGAAAACTCAAAGTGGATGCCACCCTTCTGGAAGTCGGAAGAGTCCTGGATGAAATGGCCAGCTGGAACAAGGATCGCTACCGCTTAAGAACCCTGCGGGTTCTGGCCCGCTTTGACGATATCGAAGAACGCATGCGCCCCAAAATGTCTCTGACCGCCAGGATTCGTTCCAGTGTTCTGACCCGGACCCTGCGCCTGCCAGCCACCTGCCTCACTTCCAGTGGCCTGCCACAGAATCCGGATGGCACACCGGGGCCAAAGCCAATTTTTGCCAATACCCGCTGGGCTGCCTTTGATGAATCAGAAGTTTCCGAAAACCAGAGCTTTCAGAAGTCTCTCCGGTATTCTCCCGATTCTGTCCACCCCGATACCAAACTCACCGTCAAAAACCGTCAAATCCGCGATTTTGTTCCCGGTGCCGGGGAAATGGAATCCACTCAGGAAATTCCTTTGGTCCCCGCCCTTTACGCCAAAATCGAAACCATCGCCCAGTCCGGAATGGAAGTCAAATCCGGGGAAACTGTTATCACCCTGGAAACCGAAGAACTCATCACCCAGCTTCAGGCCAGGGAAGTAGAAGCCGCTGAAAAGAAAGTCGAAATGGAAAAGGCCGAACTCCAGTCCTCACAGGATCTGCTGGCCATGAAAGAAGAGTTGCGGCAGGCCAGACAGAAACTGGAAGAACAGGATGCCCGCCTGAAGCTTCTGGACTCCCCGGATCCTGAACTGGAGCAGAAGCAGAAAGAAATCGTTCTTCGTATCGCAAATCTTGAAAAGCAGTTTGAAACCCAGCGTTTTGATGTTCAGTCCGATTTGAAAAAACAGGGATTTCTCAAAGCTGAGGAATACCAGCAGAATTTTGAAAAACTGCAGGCTGCCCTGATCGAAGAAGAAGTCGCCCTTCTGGAACTGGATCTGGCTCAGTCCCCCAAATCCAGCCTGGAGCGAAAGCGTCAAAGGGCTTTGAGAAAGTCAATGGAAGCTGAAGTCAGCCGTCTTGAGACCGGCCTGACGATCCAGGAAGAGATTTCAAAAACCAGTGCTCTGTTTGCCAAAGAACAATCCGAACTGGCCCTGTTTGAAGCCCAAAGAACCCGTCTTTCAATTGAAAAAGCCAGAATTCCTTCCCCTGTTGATGGTGTTTTCATTGTTGGAGAACAATGGAAAAACCGTAGTCTGGAACCGATTTCCGAAGGTGATCAGGTCGGGGGAGGACTGGTTCTTGGAAAAATTGTCCAGATGAAGGATTTTCTGATTCGTGGCCGGGTCGCCGAGCCGGAATTTCACCGGATCCGCCCCGGACAGAAAGTCGAGTTTGCCCTGACAACCCGACCCGGTTCCCAGTTTCAGGCCGAAGTGATTGAAGTTTCTCCGATTCCGGTCAAACGCAGTATTTTTGGCCGGGAAGAACCTGTTGTTGAACTGAGCATGAAGGTTCTGGAAAAATCCCCGGCTTTTCAGCCAGGAACCAGCGTAACATTTGAACTCATGGCCAGCGAACCCAAGGATGCCGTCATGGTTCCTGCCCGTGCCGTACACCAGTTTGGCGAAGATACCGTGGTTTTCACAAGCCCGGAAAAAACCCGCAAAGTCAGAACAGGAATGATGCAGGAAGGTGAAATTGAAATTCTTGACGGCCTCAAACCAGGAGAAACCATCTGGATGGAAGGAGAGCTCCAATGACCGGTTTTTTAGTCCGTGAAAGCCTAAGAAGCCTGAAAGGCAACTGGTTTCGCTCCATTCTAACCATGCTGGGAGTCATCATCGGGGTTGCTGCCGTGATTGCCATGATGAGTATCGGAGGCGGTGCCCGGGAAGAAGCTGTGGAACAGATCCGGGCTTTAGGTTCCAAAAACCTCTACGTCAAAGCCTCCCGTCTCTCCGGCACCGCCCTTGAAGAAGCCCGCCAGAAACAGAGTCAGGGTCTGACACCCTATGACGTCGATCAGATTCTTCAGGATATCCAGCAGATTGAAGCCGCATCCTTTGAAACCACCTGGGATGTTCCGGTGAAAGTCAATGGCACTCAACCCAGAGCCACCCTCCTGGCTGTCGGGGATAATTATTTTCAGGTCGTTCCGACACCGCTCAAATTTGGTCGCCCTTTTGTTGCAAGAGATTTCACCTGGGGAAGCCGGGTGGCCCTTCTTGGGGAAGAACTCGCCACCGAACTTTTCGGCAATATCGATCCTTCCGGCCAACTGATCGAGCTTTCCGATCAAAGATTTGAAATCATCGGAGTGATTGCCAACCAGAAGAAAAAGTCCCGCTCCGTTCAGGGAAACACCGGTGGCAACAACATTCAGGATCGTGAGCCTGGACGGGAAGTGATTCTGCCCTGGCCTTCCCTGACCCGCCGCATCATGATGCGCTACGACAGCTCCGGAGACTCGGACAAGGATCCGACCTATCACCTGGTTCAAACCCTCATCCTCAAACTGAAGAGCGACGAGGACATGCCAGCTGTTCGGGATATGGTCGCAGACCTTCTGAAATTCCGGCACCGTGGGGTCAATGATTTTGAAATCATTGCTCCTTTGGATCTTCTGGCCAAAAGCCAGAAAGTCCAGGACATCTTCAATCTCGTCATGATCTTCATTGCCAGTCTTTCTCTGGTAGTCGGTGGCATTGGCATCATGAACATCATGCTGGCCAATATCCAGCAACGCATCAAGGAAATCGGCATCCGCATGGCCATTGGTGCCCGCACCAGCGATATCCTCACACAGTTTCTTCTGGAAGCTGTTCTGATTTCCGTTGGAGGAGGCCTGATCGGCATTCTGGTCGGCATCGGAATTTCCGAAGCCATTGCCACTTACACGGGATGGAGAACTGTTCTAAGCCCGATGGCTGTGGTCATCTCCTTTGGAGTTTCCGTCGCCGTTGGCCTCTTCTTCGGCTATTTCCCGGCCCAGAGAGCAGCCGAACTCGATCCGATCGAAGCCTTGAGGCATGACTGATCCTGAAGGCTGCAGATAGCAGGAACTTCAGTTCGATTTTCTGCTAGAATGCACCGGTACAGGCAACCTGACAGAATTGGAGAAGAGATGGCAAAAATTCTTTCATCCAGCAAGGAAGCCGTAAAATTTGTCAAAGATGGCGATACCATCATGGTTGGTGGCTTTGGGGTCTGTGGATTTCCGGAGAATCTGGTTCACGCCCTGGCCGATCAGGGCACAAAGAACCTGACCCTGATATCCAACAACGGAAGTGTGGATGGCTGGGGTAATGGACGCCTCATCTCCAACCGCCAGATTGTCAAACTTTACGCATCCTATATTGGAGAGAACAAAGAACTGGAAGAGCTGTTCTTGGCAGAACAACTGGATGTCACCCTGGTTCCTCAGGGAACTCTGGCCGAACGCATCCGGGCCGGCGGAGCAGGCATTCCCGCTTTTTTCACCCCAACCGGATACGGAACCAAAGTTGCCGAAGGCAAGGAAGCCCGCACCATTGATGGCAAGGGCTATGTTCTTGAAACTGCTTTCAAAGCGGATGTTGCCATCATCAAGGCCCATAAAGCCGACAAGCTGGGCAATCTGGTGTTTCGTTACACCGCCCGCAACTTCAATCCCATGATGGCGACAGCCGGCAAAATCACGATTGTCGAAGTCGAAGAAATCGTGGAAACCGGGGAACTCAATCCCGAACATATTGTCACACCCTCCATTTATGTGGATTACATCGTCAAGGGAGAGCACTATGACAGGCGTATCGAAAAAAGAACAAATCGCCCGCCGCATCGCTAAAGAACTCCAGGACGGCTTTTACGTCAATCTGGGGATTGGGATCCCAACGATGGTGGCCAATTATATTCCCGAAGGGATCACGATCCACCTCCAGTCGGAAAACGGACTTCTGGGCATTGGACCCTACCCTTTCGAAGGCTGTGAGGATCCGGATCTGATCAATGCGGGCAAGGAAACCATCACAACTGCTCCCGGAGCCGTCTTTTTCAGCTCTTCGGATTCCTTTGCGATGATTCGTGGTGGTCATATTGACGCAACCGTTCTGGGTGCCATGGAAGTCAGTGAAAAAGGTGACATCGCCAACTATATGGTCCCCGGGAAACTGGTCAAGGGCATGGGCGGTGCCATGGATCTTGTGGCCGCCAGCCCTAATGTCATTGTCGCCATGATGCATACGGACAAGGCCGGAAACTCCAAAATTCTGCCGGAATGCGGGCTCCCCCTGACCGGGACAGCCTGTGTCAAACGCATCGTCAGCGATCTGGCCGTTATGGACGTGACCGATGATGGGCTGCTTCTTCTGGAAACTTCTGAAGGAGTCAGTGTCGACGAGGTTCTCGAAAAAACAGAGGCCCGCATCCGGGTCAGTGATGATGTGAAGGTGGGAGCCTACTAAACCTTGGCCGAGGCCTATTCCATTTATCTCAAGAGCCTCTTTCTGATGTGGCTCTGGATCGAAGCCAGTTCATTTCTGTTTACCAGAATGAGCTGGCTATCGGGCCTTCAACGCCTTTACCGGCAGGGAACTCTCGACGCCCTGGCCCTTTATGGACTACTGGTTTTTGCAATTGATAATCCCGAAATCGAGCATCATCTGCATCTTCTGTTTCCTCCTTTCCTCATTCTTGATGTTCTGCTCAAGGACCGGGATCTCAAAACCCATGTCTTCTTCTGGGCCGAAATCATCGTTCTGGGACTGCTGGTCTCTTTTGGTCTTTCGATCGGTTTTGTTACCAACCCTGATGGAGGACTTTACTTTCTGGACCAGAAAACCTGGTTTGTTTCTTATTTCTGGCTGCTTTTTCTCTGCTCTCTTCTGAACCTGGTCAATATCCTGGATGGACTACTCCCGGGAATCGCTGCAATCATCTGCCATACTCTCCTGTTTGCCCTTCAGGTTCAGCCTACGATCAATGAAGGATCTCTCCCCTTTACCCTGGCCCTGGCCCCCGCCTGCGGACTTTTCTGGCTCTACACCATTCTGGGCCAGCGCAAAGGACTGTTTTCCCCGGTTCTGTCCTCCTCCATCTCCATTCTGATTGGCATTCTCTCGATTGTGGCGACTTCCAAAAAAATCGCCCTGGTATCCGTCGGAATGACGCTTGGGATCTTCCTTCTTCCCGTCGTATTCTTCGCATTCCTGATCTTCTACACCCATATCCAGTACAAGTTCGGTGGAGGCACCCTGGCCGAAAAGCCCCAGATTCTCTGGCGCTTCACCACCCGTTCGGTGAATATCTTTGTCATCATTGCCAGTCTCTGCCTGAATTTCATTCTGATGGCAGCTATTCTGTTTGAAGGCAAGGTTCTGTGGATTGCCGGCATGAGCCTTTTTTCCATTGTCCTCTTTCTGCGGCTGGCCCAAGCCATTTTTCTCAAGCGGCGTATCCAGTACCGGGAGATTTTCTTTCCTTCCCAGGATCATATCGTTTTATTCGGTACCCGCATTTTCCGTGGAAAACGGGAACGGGCCGTCGAACTGATCCGGGAGCTTCTGAAGAAGCCGTTTCGTCACATGCACCATCTTGTCACCCCGGATGCCCTGTGTCTTTACAGGACCGTTCAGGATTCCGAGTTTGCCCGTATCCTGAATCAGGCATGGCTGGCCATTCCCGATGGTGCAGGTGTACTGTGGACCTCGATCTTTTTGAAGGAAAGGCCGATTCTTGAGAGGATTCCCGGTGTGGAATTTGTTCATGATCTCTTAAGAGTGGCAGAGGAAGAAGCTCTTTCGGTCTACATCCTTGGGGCCAGGGAAGAAATCCTTCAGGCCGCTTTGGAAAAACTGAGGGAACAGCACCCCGGACTTCAGATTGCCGGAACCCGCAACGGCTATTTCAAGACTCATGATGAAGCTTCCATCATTGCCCGCATCAACGACTCCAAAGCCGGCATCCTGCTGGTTGCCATGGGAGTTCCTCGCCAGGAGGAATTTCTGGATCGCCACCGCGATCAACTGAAGGTCAAACTTGGTGTCGGCATTGGCGGGTCTTTGGATGTCATCTCCGGAAAGATTATCCGCTGTCCGAAAATCATTCAGGACTTTGGGCTGGAATGGCTCTGGAGAACCCTCAAGGAGCCCTGGCGTCTGACCCGAGTCTGGCAGCTTCCCTTCTATATTCTCAAAGTCCTTCAGGAAAAGCTGACAATTGGCGATCAGACAGAAAGACCATGAGATTTCTGTGGATTCTCTTTCTCATTCTGACCCCTCTTCATGCCCAGCCTCTGGTGCGCGAGGATCTGGTTCTCAACCAGACCTTCGAGACCACAATCTCGCGCGCCATTCAGTTTCTGAAAAATCGTCAGAGACCCGATGGTTCATGGCTTTACGATCATCTTCCCTTTGAAGGCAGAAGCATCAATACCGGGATCATGGTCCGGCAGGCCGGAACCTTTTTTGCTCTCGCCCAGGCATGGGATGGCAAAGATCAGACCATCAAGGGAATGCTGACCAAAGCGATTCAGTACTTTGAACGCAATAGCAGTACCTTCATCCCGATCGAAAAAACTCTCAGAATCATTTCGGATACGAATGAAGCCTATACAGGAACCATCTGCCTTTATCTGGCCGGCTGCTTCTGGCTGGAATGGAAACATCCAGGTGCCTTCGAGTTTCGCGGGGAACTCTATGTTCAGCTGATGAATACACTGGTTTATCTCTACAACCGCAACCATGGCCTTCCTGAACTGATCAACACCAAGGAAACCTACCTCGAAAAAATCAACCGGGATGCCGAACCCTACGCTACCGTCCAGTTCTTTCTGGCCTTCACCCTTTTTCATATGGCCTACGATCGCAAACACATGCATCCGATTCTCCAGGAATTCATGGCCATGTATGAACGGGAACTGACCCCGTTTGAAGTCGCCCAGACATCTCACTGGTCTGCTCTGGTTTCCCGCCTTCACATGGAATGGAAGCAGCCCGACTGGTATGACGAAGCCCAGACTCTGAAAGCAAGACACCTCCTCCAGTTTGAAAGCCGCTGGCCTCTTCAGGAAACCACTGCCAACTCCTGCTCCCAGGCCGAAGGATGGGCCTACTACCTAAGAGCCAATCAGCTTCAGACAGGAGAAGTCGATCGACAGGATCTCTACCGCCTCACCCGCCACTTAAGACATCTCAGAACCTTCCAGCTCAAGGCCAATTCCAGAACAAAAGCCCAGACCTTTGATGGTAAGGAATACGAAAAAGCAATGTCCAATCCCAATCTGGCAATCGGAGGCTTTCGCCATTCTATCAAGAACGAAATCCATACCCGTATCGACTTCACCCAGCACTGCCTTTCAGCCTATATCACTCATCGGGAAATCCTTCGGGATATGTTTCCGGACCAGGAATCCTGGGAAGACTGGAAACTGCGTAAAATGGAAGAAGAATGGCTCTATGAAATGGAAGAAAGGCGAAGAAACCGACCCAAGCGAATGGAGAGGGTTCTTCTCCAGCAGATTCAAAAATTCTAAGAGAGTTTTCCTGGAGCACTTTACACAAGTACACAGCCAGATCGATTCCTTTCGTTTTGCCGTTTGGAATCTGTCACGGGACAGGCAGGAAATCCCGGGTCAAAAACGTCTGTCACAGGACAGAAAAGAAAACCGATTCCGGCAGAGGTAAAGCATGCTGTCAATCTGCGCGATCAGGGCCAGTGCACTTTCCACTTCAAAGGAAAGCGCTGTGAAGGAAGGCGGTTTTTGCATATCCACCATAGAATTCCGGTCTCAAAAGGCGGAAAGAACACGGTAAAAAATCTGATGACGCTCTGCTTCAGGCATCATGCTCTGGTGCATGAAAGGGGCCGGGAATACGCAAAACCCGGGTTTCTTTATTTTTATGCAAATTACTCTAGCAACTCAGAAGTCTCTTCATTACGACCCTTTCCCAATATTCACCCATTTTTTTGCTGGACAACTTCCTTGGCAAGGACCTCCAAATAGAAAAGTTTCAAAAGTATCTGTAGCTGCACCCTGACTTCTCCTTCTTTCAGAACAATTCGCGCGACATTCATCCAAACTCTACTTATGAGAAGAATCCATACTTGGAAGGCTTCAGGAGTCTTGCACCCATTTGGTGCAAATCCTCGTCCGACAATCGGCTCAAATCCACACTGGATTGACGTACCATGTCAACCTCTTCACACAAGACCATCTGCATCCTCAAAGTCTTGGTTCTCAAAGCCTGACTGGGAAAACTTCCATCAGTTTTTCCCGAACCGAAACCATAATGCTCCTCCGAAATCCCATATCGGAGGCTGAGAAAATTCTGTTGGGAAACAAAAACCCGATGAATGGCTTCACCCGGCGAAGATTTACAGAACCACCAGCAGCTGACTGAATTTTGTCTGAAAACTAATCCAACTCGAATTTCATGAAGCTGAGCTGGATTTCCCCTTCTTTTCCCTGGCGCAGACGACTGTGCCAGCGAACCGTTGCCACTACCCGGATCGCCCGCGGGTTCTTGGGATCCGGCAGAACCACTTCCAGCTTACGGCTGAAACCCCTGTGAGTTTCTTTGGCATATTCAAAACCGACGCCTCCCACCTGAAGAGGTTTCATCTCTTCTTCAAGGGCAATATAAGAGGACTTCGTTTTCTGAAAAGGAAGAAAGGGTACGCTGTCCTTGACCACAAGAAGCTCTCTGTAACCAAGGCTGTTTAAAAACTCAATGCCCTCTGCAGCCAGGGCAAAACCAATCGCTTCTTCCTCAATGCTCGCCATTGCCTTGTTCGCTCCGGAAATCATGTCAAAAATGGGAATCACGGCCAAAACAATGATGACCGTAGCCACCATGATTTCCACCAGAGTAAAACCTGATTTCCTCACCTGGCATCCTCATCAAGTTTAAAACGGTATTTGAACTGAACCTTATAGCCCAGCCTCTCCCCATCCTTGGCCTGACGGGCAAAGATCCGGGCCAGTTCGGTACGGGATTCCCAGGCCACTTCCTGAATGCTCTGCCCCTCCCTGAAAAACCCTTTTTCAAGATCAAAAATCATTTCGGCCTTTACTGCTACCCTGCCAATCATTTTGACCCCATCCGGAACAGGTGTACGAGCTTCAAGCCGGCCTTGAAGCCTGGCCATTCCTTTCGCAACTCCCACCAGCCGAAATCCTCCCTGAAGGGGAGTCGGATCAAATTTCTCTCCCTGTTTCGGCCCCATATAGGTCACCCATTTCACCGGAAAGGTTTCTCCCACCTTGACGGGCTTTTGAGGAAACTGGATCACCATTTCCATGACATCCGATGGATCAAACTTTGGATACTCAATCTTGGCAACCATACCCAGAACGGGATCCTGTTCATAACGGTAGGACATGAGGTTGGCAAAAGCCTCTCTGACTTCCTGATTTTCACCATTCAGAATATATTTTTCCAGAGTATAGCTTCTTTGGATCAGGGGCCGTTTCAGAAAACTCATGCCGCTGTAGGCATCTTCAAAGAAGCCACTGAGTTTCTGGGAAGTCGTCTGAATTTCTGCCGGACTGACATACTGTCCATCAAGCTCACTGACAAAGCGAAATCTCAACGGCTCAGACCCAGCGGACTGATAGCGCAAAAGAACTTCTTCAGACCACAAAGCAGAACAGACAAACAAAAAAATGATGATTCCCGGAATCTTCTTCATTGCTGATCACCCAAAGCCTTTGCATCTTCAAAGGCATTTTCCAGATTTTGCCGGGCTTCATAAGGACTCTTCGGCCAGATTCGTTCCCGGGAATCCACCGAGACTCTGGGCAGATTCTCCCAATTTTTGGTCGCTACCGGCAAAACCTCAACCCCCTGCTGCCCGTCCTGAATTTCCACTTTTTCAAATAACGCCTTTTGGGGCAATTCCACGGGCTTTTTTGCAGAAGAACCACAACCTCGTATCATCAGAATCCCCAAAAAGAGAAGAACCAGTAAAACCCCTCCAAGAGCAATCACTGCATGTTCTTCAAGCCATTCCATCAAATCCTGCATCAAAGCTCCAGGGTCCTGCTTTTGTTATGGATTTTATAGAGATGAACGGGAACCGCAAAGGTAAGTGACCTGTAGGACCGGCTGAAAACCGGATCATAGGTAATTGTGCTTCCAGGGCTCAGATCCCGCTGATTCAGTGTATTTGCCTGCACTCCACCCAGAATATGAAAGTCTCCACCGGAAGTTCTCAGACTGGCCGTTTTTTCCGTAACGTTATAACTAAGGGCCTGGAGCATGGCCTGAATTTCCTGTTCAGTCTGAATCAGGAATCCGCCCGCCGGCTGTTCATCTACACTCTGGGAACGAGTGGATAAAATCAGGCAGTCGGCACTGCCAGCCCCCCCGGATTTGGCGATCTCTCCGGTAATGGTGATCGGACCTTTCACCAGAAGCACTCCGCAGCCTTCAACCAGGTAATCTCCTTCAAAATGGACTGCACCATTGATTGCCATGATGCCATCCACCTTCATATGGGTTTTTCCACTACCGGTTTTCAGTGTGTGATCCCGCCGGAAGTGCTCCCAGCCTGTCATGCCACTATGGTTGTAATAAACATAGCTGTAAAGCACCGGCTCTTTCCAGGGAACCTGCTTATCAATCGCATCATCATTCCCTGTCAGTCCCTCAACCCCGGACATCGGAGCAAGAATGCCTTCTTCCCTCCGAATCACTTCATTCATGGGTCTTACGCTCTGAGACAGGAAGGCCCTTCCTTCATTCCCGGCACTCCCAAGAGTCGGAAAACCGCGGTAAAAAACCTCTCCTTCAAAGCCAAAGAGGCGCACCGCACTTCCCTCTACAGCAGATCGGGAAGACTGGCCTCCATCGTAGGCCATATTCAGGGACGGATAAGAAACCGGGGACAGACTGGTATTGATTTCCAGTTCCCCCCCACGCCGGATCTCCTCCTGTAGAAAGCCCAGAACTGCATCATAAACAGCATATTTTTCATCATCTTCCAGTCCATCTACTGAAGAAGGCAGATCATTTGTCCTCAAAACTGC
>CAZDAM010000013.1:0-46283 GCA_964503595.1 uncultured bacterium | reverse complement strand
GAATGTTTCGGATCCCGTTGCCCATAATCTTGCCGTTCCCTCAGGCCTGCATCCGTCTTCAGGTTTAAGCCTGGCACTGACTCAATCCTTCAGCATTCCTCCTGATCCATGGATCACAGGTCCTTTGCAGGGAGAATCAAAAGTTCTTTCCGTAACAGGAAACGGGCTTTCGGGAGAATTTCAGGTGGCATTCCTGCCAACTCAGGGAGGGCAGAATCAGCCCCTGATTCAGGATGGCAGCCGTGATGGGGTTTATGATTTAAAAGCGGTTCTTGTGGACAATGCCCTGAACCAGCGAGAAATTCTTTCGGGATTTCGCTATGACTCCCAGGCTCCCACGATTCGCCTTTCGGATCTTTCGGAAAACTTCCTTAAAATCTCTACCGGAGGGCTCTATCTTGATCTGAGCGGTTTTGTGATGGATGACGGGCCCTGTCATTTTGATTCCCAGCCACCGTTTTCCAATGCGGGCCCAACCTTAAGCCTGAGTCTGAATTTTCTGGACGTGGACAATCAGGTTGTTGGGGCCAGTCTTCTGAACCAGGTGGAAGTCACATCCCTCTCTTCGATGAGTCCTCCTTCTTTTCCCTACCATCAGTCCCAGAAAGCCTTTTCCTATGTGACTTTTGTCCCAGGGCTGCCTTTGGATGGAAACTATCGCCTGAAGATGGAATCAAGAGACAAAGCTGGAAACCAGAGGATTGAAGAACGGGATATGCGGGTGATTCAGGCTCTTGATGCGGTGCCCCGGCTTTTGAACCCCCCGGAACCGGTAGATGGGGAATTGCCGGTTCTGAAGAATCTGATTCTGGATTTCGGCTGGCAACCAATTGCTGGACGGCCCCTGGTGGAAGTCAGGGTGGATCGACTGAATCTGGCATCCAGTCCTGAGGTGTATCGGGCGACTTTCCCGATGTCCCGGCTCTCTTCGGGAAGTGTGGCGATTCTGCCGGGGACAACTTTGAGTTCACGGGAAAATTTTGAGATTTTCATTCGCTCGATTGACCCGAAAGGACTTTCCAGTCCCTGGTCTTCGCCGCGTAC
Source organism: uncultured bacterium (assembly GCA_964503595.1). Taxonomy (GTDB): domain Bacteria; phylum Muiribacteriota; class UBA6191; order UBA6191; family UBA6191; genus CAZDAM01. The sequence continues at coordinate 45,239 of CAZDAM010000013.1, read as the reverse complement.
GGTCGTTGTGGATCCATTGCCTTTTCGGCTGGAAAACCTCTGGCTTCTGAGCGGGGGGCAGAGAAAGAGCCTGGCAACATCCGGGGTGATCATCAGTACGGCCACATTTCAGGTGGAGGCTGAATTTTCCAAGTCCTATGTCAAAACAGCCGGGATGCTTCCCCGCTTCGGCTTCTTCAAGGTCGGTCTTGAGGGGCAGGACACTTCGGTGAAGTCAGTTCTTCCGGCTACGAGCACCACTTCAAGAACTCTTACCGTTACGGTTCAGATTCCGGTAAGCCAAACGAGCCCCTTGCCCAGAGCCGATGTGATCTGCCGGCTTTCTGATTTTCGGGATGATGCAGCCTATGTGATGGAAGGGCGTGAGTTTCGGGCAGGCCTCGATCTTGGACCTGATGCTGAAATCCGCCTTTTTGTGAATCCCGCGGATCCCAAGGAAGTCATTGCAGTGGCCCGCTTTGTATCTTCCCGGCAGGAGCCCGTCGAAGTTCCGGTGACCTATACAGGGAGTGTCCTGAGTCTTCCCCGGTTTGAACTGATTCGGGATCGGGGGAATGTGATTCTTTCCGCTCTTTCAATTGGAGAAAGAACCCGTTTTCATCAGAAGGTGGCCTCCACCTTTTCGGTTCCCCTGATCATGGCTCGTGACCAGCCCGGCTGGTATGTCTTTCGAGCCAAAGGCAAGGATCTGGATGGTCGGGAGATTCTCAGGGATCTGGAAGTCAGGATTGGGACAGCCAGTCTTCAGACTTCACTCAGTCTTGAAAAAGTGGGGCCTGTGGAAAAGCTTTCGATAGGAGCCGGACTGGGAGAAGGTCTGGTCTTTGCCGGTGGGGGGCTGATTCCTCTGAATCAGAGACAGGGGGAACTCCAGCTCAGATGGGATGCCAGAATTTTTGGCTCGGCTCCCGGCCTTCATGGGGCAACGGCTTCCATCCGTCTGAATCCATCGGTTTCTAAAATGGTGGCTTCCACCTGGCTTGGCTGGTATCGGCAGGAACAGGGAGAGCTGAAATTTGCGGCTCCCTTTCAGGAGGGAGTCGCCCAGGTTCTGACTCTTGGCCATGAATATGTCCTGGCAGAAGATCTGGTTCAGCCGGAAATTCACTGGGAAGGAGAAAGCTACCTGGCTTCGGGCTGGCAGGAGTTGCCGGTACAGATTGAGGATCAGGGCTCCGGAGTGGCCTGGGAGCAGGTGCGCATTCTGCTGGGAGAATCCAAAGAACTGAAAACCAGGATTCAGGGAGAGAAGATTCAGGTTGAACTGCCAAAAACCCGTGAGATCAAAGAGGAAACCATGATTCTGGAAGCCTCCGATCGGGCGGGGCAAAAACAGCGTTTCAGCCAGTCGGTAACCCTGCTTGGAGGAGAGGGGCTGGAATGGATTCAGACGGTCCCGAATCCGGTGCGCGGAAATTTCGCTTCCTTTCGCTATCTGGCAAATGAGCCAGCCAGGAATCTGAAAATCCAGATCTATGATACCGCCGGAGGGCTGATTCAGATTCTGGAGGCCTCTTCTCCTGCCGGGCCTGGTCGTCGGGACTGGGATCTCAGGTCCCGGCTCGGCACGGATGTGGCCAATGGAGTCTATCTGTATCGGGCCAGATTTGAATCCATAAGTGGCCGGATTCACGTAAAAACAGGGAAACTGGCGATTCTGCGCTGAGTTGACATGCGAATCTGGTTGAAAAGCCTGACAAAAGGCACTAGATTTGTGCCAGGAATGTACGATCTTGTCCGCTTTGGCGTTATTTTTGCTTTCTTTCTGATTTCCTGTTCCCAGGCAGCGATTACCCGTTTTGAGTTTGTCGAGGAACCGAACGGGGGAGAAAGTCTGGTCACGGATGGAAACGATAACCCAGGCCCGACGATTCTTTCCAGCTTCACCTATACGGTGGAATCCACCCCCGCAGATATCAGAATTCACAACCAGTTTGAAACGGCCCCGGTTTTTTCCGCGGATGGCGTGATCATTGCTGATGTGGATGACGGCATTGAAACCGGAGTCGATATCCAGCTTTTTGAGGGGCTGACCTGGATTTACCTCTTTGCCCGCAATCCACCCGGAAACTCCGGAGGTATCTGGGAACTCGGGCCTTTAAGCTTTGAGGGAGGAGGGGATCTGGTCTTCAGAGTGGATCAGGGGCCACCACTCCCACCGACTATTGGCAACTTCGACATTGAAGGGGGCAGGACAGCCAACCTTCCCGATCCCAATCAGCGGGCTTTCTTTGTCAATTCGGCTCCCAGTAACAATGAAGTGACCCTGGCCGTCTTCTTCAATAAGTTTGATGTGGACAATTCCGGACCCACGATGGAAATCACCTTTGATGGTTCGGTGTTTAACGATCCTGCCAAGTTTGATGCCGATCCCGACAATCCTCCCAATCCAAACCCGGTGACTCCGACTTCCCGCCCCGAGTCCAACGCCTTGGTTGCAGCCCAGCTGGGGCGACTTCTTTCCGGAATTCCGGAAACGGGGCCGCCACTTCTGGTGGAGTTTGTCGGGGATACGACCACCTTCACTGGCCCCGGACCCCTTGCAGTGGCTCTGATCGATCGATCTGCAGGACAGAATACTCCCAATATTGTTCCGGCCCGTACGGGGCAGACACCCGGAAATTTCGAGCGGATAGGGTTTGATTTCAAAACCCTGCCGGATGGGGATTATGAAATCATCGTAGGGGCCCAGGATGCTGTACACGCGGACTCTGGAAATGGTCGTTCTCCGGGTGCCTTCAATGCTTTTGGAAATCTGAGCACTCCGGTGGCTGGTATTCCAACCCGTATCATTGTCAGAAAGGATACAGTGGCTCCGCAGGCAGCTGTAATCAACTCTCCCCAGTCCGTTTTCATCATCGGGAACACTCCCCCGGCTGTGGACCCGCCTTTTCAGGACAGCATCTTCAGTATCCAGGGTGTAATCAGCAATGAGCGTCAGGAGCCGGGAAAAGTTCACATGTTCTCCCAGGACAGTCCGGACCTGGATGCTGACCCGACAGGAGGACCTTACAACAACCGGGTTGTGCTGAGTGATCCGTTGACCGGACAGTTTGTCGAACAGGTCAATGCCACCAATTTTGAGCCTCCCCTGACGGTGCCTCCCTACACTCCGGCGGCTCAGTCGGCCTACCGGTTCCTGTTTGTACCTGAAGATCAGCAGGGCAATGCCAATACCAGCAATCCCGCAGAGTTTTTCTTTATCAAGGATTATGCTCCTCCGCCCAGTCCAGTCTTCTTGAATCTGGCAGATGGAGACTCGATTCTGACCAGTTTTTTTACGGTGCAGGCCGAGGCTGATAATGATCCGACCCTGGTTACGGCAGAACATGGTCAGGTCAATTTTCAGCTGGAGCTTTTCCGCCTGACTTCAAGTGGAGTCGTAGGAGTCCAGACTTTTGTGATTCCGGCTTCTACCGGTGGTCAGATACCGTCCACGATTTCGGTGTTGGATGATGCCTTTGTTTCTGCAAGTCTGACTTTCCCGATTACAGATCCAAACGGAGTTCCCACCGGTCAGATTGCCACCGTGAATTTTCCGGATCAGACCGGCCGCTTTTCCGGACTGGTGTTTGAAAAATTCACGATGAACCGTCTGGTCAACCTGAGTACGGTTCCAGACGGTATCTTGCGCTTCCGTCTTTGTCTTCTGGATCAGGTGGGCAACGTCAGCAATCCCTGCACATCAGCGGATGTCCTGAAGGATCTGACTGGTCCGGTCATTGGTCTGAATCTACCCGAATCAGGTCCGGATGATAACTACACAACGAATTTTCCCACGATTCCAAACTTTGAAGGAGCTGATGACAGCCGCTTCATTATTTCCCTGAAATCCCCGGAAAGAACGGTGGACCCGATTGCGGTAACGACTCAGGATCCATCCTTTCCGATTGCCAGCTTTCCGGATCCTGTCGATGGCCTGGCTCTTCGAATAAGGGGGAGCAGTGATGAAGCTTTCGGTCATACCACCAGGATTGAAATCACTGGTGCCAGGATTCCGACGATTCAGCTTTTCGATGATGTGACGGTTCCGGTTCAGACCAATTTGAGCGTGGATTATCAGGGACAGGTCTTTCAGGTTCCCGAGCCTTCCTTTCCGGTAGCTTCGATTACCCAGTTTGAGGCCCGGATCCCTCTGTTCAATCTTCTGGAAGGAACCCCGGAGACGCTCAGGCTCAGAGCTTTTGATAACCTGGGTAATGGAGGGGATTTTCAGGATATTGTGGTGCTTCGTGATGTGAATCCGCCAACAGGCCCCCAGTTTCAGGCACCCCCGCCGCCTTCTGGAGGGGGAATCCCGGTTCTTTTTGTCAACAGCTCGAGCTTTCTTCTGCAGGGTCAGGCCGAGCCTTTCTCCCGTCTGGTCCTGATGACTCCTCCAATCGGAGCCCAGGCTGGTTTTGACATTCCTTCAACAGCAAGAATTCCCCGTACTACCCCGGGTGCGATTCCGATTGCCGGCTCCCAGTTTGATACTCTGGCCCAGGTCTGTGCCAATCTGACCTGTCAGTTCTTTGATGCTGATGAGACCGGTCTTTTTCGGGTGGAAGCCGCGGATATTTCGACGGTAGCAACTTCGTTGAGCACGGCAACGACTGTCTGGGTTCAGGAAATCGACGCTTTTGACAATACCGATCCCGTTCTTTCAGCCAGGCCGATTGAGGTGCATAAAAGTGATCTGGAGATTCCACTGGATCGGCTCTTCATTCTGGATTATCCGCCAGGCACCGGTGAGAGGGTACAGATCTTTCCGGATTCGACTGTGTCCTCTCCCTGGCTGACAGTGTTCTATTCTCAGGATCTGGTTCAGCTTGAAGTGTATTCCTTCTTCCCGATGAAGGAAGCCCCGAATCTGTTTCTATCCCAGCCGGATTTTGTGAAGAAGGCTGCGGGCAAACTCCCCAGCGTTTTTCCGGCTGAGATTGGAACCTTTTCCTTCCGCTACGCCTATGAAGTGGAGCCCAGGAAGAAGGATTACGACGGACTGGCTGATTTTGAGGTTTCCGGGGGGCGCGATTTTTTCGGGAATCCGGTAGCCCTGACCCAGGGACCAGCCCTGATCGTGGACACGGTTGCACCTTCCGAGTTTGCGACACCTCCTTTGATTGTTCTGGCACCCGATGATTCTGTGCGTCAGCTCCAGTTTACTTCGGTGAGGGTGGATACCGAGGACTGGTTCCGGGACCAGCTGGTCACCACCCAGGTTTCCGGAGTGGCCACTCCCAGTCTGAGAATCGAACTCTATGGGCCTTTGCAGGGTTCCACGGATTCCCTGAACCAGGTTCCAATGACGACTTTCCTCCCGGCCGAACCCGGTTTTGAAATTGCTGCTTCTCCGACGAATCCTCTCACAAGGGATGGGACCTACCGGGTGGAGTTTGTGGCCCTGGACAATCTGGGAAATCAGGCGCGCTTCCGTCGCAGTTTTGTTCTGGATACCCAGGCTTTGGCCGAGCCTTTGATTCTCTCCAATCCGGCAGATCAGTCCAGGGTGAATACCTTCCCCCAGCTTGGAATTCAGGGTTCTTCCGTGGAAGTAAAAATGGAAGATATCGAGGCGGATCTGAATGCTTCTGACTTCACTATTTTTGGTCCTGTTGCCGGAGAGCTTGAATCGGTGAAATCGGTTCAGCCGGGAACCCAGTCCATCTTCAGAACCTTTGTAGCTACCTCTCATCCGGCAACGGACGGGACAAGTGATGGAATCTACCGTCTTAACATCAGTGCCGTGGATTTGACCGGAAATACAACCACAAGGGTCAATACCTTTATCTATGACACCCTTCCTCCGGTCGTGAATCTTTTCTGGCCTCCAAATCAGTCCTGTCTGTCGGATCTGAAGGAAGCCAAGGCCAGTGTCTCGGATTCAGTTCTCACGACTCCGGATGTTTCCCGGGTAGATCCTTACTTTACCGAACTAAGCGTCAGCCTGATTGAGCCGATGAGTGGCAGTAGTTTTCTTGATCCGGGGTTTGAAGCCCAGGCCTGGGCCAAAAGTCTGAGTCAGGAACCGGGGGGCTCCACGAGCCTGAGCGCTTTGATGGAGGTTGCCGATGGTCTGGGGGGAAAGGGGTTTCCCCGGGATCATTCCCGCGACGGGATCTGGTCCTTTGCTGCAACTTTTCGGGATCAGGCTTCCAACCGTGCCACGGGAATTGTGACTTTCAGGATTGACAGTGAGTTTCCCAGTGCTTCAGTCAGTGGACTTGAGGATGGGGGCTGGCTGACTTCCCAGGCGATTTCTCTGGCCGGAATCATCCAGGATCGGGGCTGTGGTTTTGCCCTGAATCCGGATTTGAGCCTCAGGCTGGATGCGGTCAGGCTCAAGGTCTTTCGCTATGATCCGGATACTCTTTCCCGGCTGGAGCTTCTGGCTACAACCGAAGCAAGTACCCTGTCTCTCCTGAATCCTGAGAATTATCCGGCAGAATCCATGCAGGCAGCCTACACCCTGACATCTGTCCTGCCGGTACCTGCGACCCAGCCAGGAGTGATTCCTCATCTTGAAATGGTCTTCGAGATTTCGGATCGGGCCGGAAATGTGACCACAATGACCCGTCTGGCACGTCAGCAGACCGGAGGTATTGCTCTTCCCAGAAGGCTGACTCCCTTAAGGTTCATGCCTTATCGGGGCGTTGAACTTCAGACGTTTACGACCTCACCGGTTCTGCATCTTCAATGGGAACCTGTGCCCCAGGCATCCAGGTACCGGATCCATCTGAGCCGTCAGAGTCTGACTCCGGGACTGAGAACCACCTTTGTGGAAGTCCAGGGGGGAATTCTTAAGCATTCGGTAGACTACAGCCTGATTTCTTCAGCATTGGGAGGAGCTCCCATGCCCCTGAAGGACACGCTCTACTGGTTTGTGGAAGCGGTGGATCAGCTGGGAATTCCATCGGACCCCTTGGGAATTCTGGGTCGGGGGGAGCAGATCGAATATGATCGTGAAGTCCTGCCGGTTCTGAATTCCCAGGTCTTTCTCATGAACCAGACCCAGGAGCTTGATCCTGCTTCGGGAGTGGTGTTTGCCAATGAGAATCCGGTGCGTTTCCGCTGGTATCCACCCGAGCCGGTTCGTCTGAAAAGTACAGAGCTGATTGAAGTCAGCTGGCCGAATGGTCAGAAGAGTGTAGTCTCCACGGAGGGCCTGACAGTAGAAACAGATCTTCTGGAATTTTTTGTTCCGATTCCTGCCCAGACACCGAACGGCCTGAGCTTTCTGGTCCTGGAGCATTTCCGGGATCGGGCCGGCAATGAACTGGGGCGTCTGAAAATCGGTTTCAAGCTCGATCAGGGGCCGAAACTGGTAGCTCAGGTATTTCAGAATCCGGCTGACCCATACGAATACCGCTTTGTGGTGAAAGGGCTTGACTGGAATGGAGAAGATGATCTTCTGCGTTATGATGCAACTGTTCCGATGCCTAGAGTCACTTATACCCAGGCGTCTCTGAATGCTGGAACTCTGGCTCCAATTCTTCCCGTGAACTCGATTGATTTTGGAAATCAGGTTACGGCGATTCGGGGTTTTACCAGTGGTTTCAGACTCAAGCCTGAATACCGGGGTGATATCCGGTTGGAGATTGAAGCGGAAGATGTTCGGGGGCACAGGGTCAGAGAGGAAATCTTTCTTAATGTAGCGGTCCCTTCGGGACGATTCAGTGTTTCTCAAGGCCAGATACCCCGCAGAGTGGAAGGCCTGAGGCGTCAGTCACTCTTTGAATCGCCGATTGAATCCGTCAGAGGATTGAAGATTCTTTCCATGCCTGATTTTCCCTATGTTCATGAAGGGGAGGGGAGTTTTCCTGTCCTGGTCAGTGGCTCGATTCCGGGCGACGGGAGCTGCACCGGACTTGTCATGATGGATTATTACCAGGAAATACCCCGGATTCCGGCTCAGAAATTGGATTGTAATATGGGAAAAATTTCGTACCAGATTCAGAATCAGAGGTTAAACAGCGTTTTATTGGTAAGGGATTTTGGCATTCCTGAATTAAATACTCCCTTATGGCCATCAGAGGTGGAGATGGGGCGCCGTGAATTCAGCTTTGAAGCTGTGGATCGGGAAACGGTTCTGACCTGGGTAGCCCTTTCTGTAAATGGTGAACCCCGGGAAGCCAGCTGGTCAAAAGGGGATGAATTCATCAGTGAACTTCAGCTTAAGCCTGGGGAGTACGAGTTGGCTGTTCTGGCCAGGGATGCTGTCGGAAATGAGGGAAGACTGGCTCACAGTCTTTCGGTTCTGAGACCTTTTGCTCTCGATCGCTTTGAAATCTACCCGAATCCGGTGCGCAGGACATCATGGGTGGAGCTGGTGTTTTCTCGCACCCCCGAATCAGCTGTTCTTTATCTTTATGATGCCAGTGGAGCCCGTATGGCTCATCGTGATATGAGCCTGGCTTCCAGCAAGATTCGCCTGGACGAACTGCTGCCGTCTCATGCGGCCAACGGGGTCTATTTCCTGAGGCTTGTGGCCCGTCTGGGCGATGTCAAAATTCGGGAAGTCCGTAAAATTGCTGTACTGCGTTGACGGCTACTGTACCCTGTGATACTATTCCCGCCTTCATGCGATCGCAGAGGTTGGGCCTAGAGTCTGTTCTGGCGACTTGTCTGCGTTCCGTGTGATTCGCAAGGTTCGTTGCGTTGCCCCAAAAGAACCGGTAGAACAGAGTCTGATAGCTTCAGAAGGAGTAAAAGTGCCAACCATCAATCAGCTTGTCCGCAAGGGCAGGAAGAAAATCATCAAGAAAACCAAGTCACCAGCTCTGGTGTCTTGTCCTCAACGTCGTGGTGTCTGTGTACGCGTGTACACCACCACTCCCAAGAAACCTAACTCCGCTTTGCGCAAGGTTGCCAGGGTCCGCCTGACAACCGGTCAGGAAGTTACGGTTTATATTCCCGGTGAAGGTCATAACCTGCAGGAGCACAGCGTCGTACTGGTGCGCGGCGGCAGGGTCAAGGATTTGCCAGGTGTTCGTTATCACATCGTTCGCGGTGCGCTTGATACCGCTGCTGTAGCCAAAAGGATGCGCAGTCGCTCCAAGTACGGTGCCAAAAGGCCAAAAGCAGCCAAGTAATCGGGGGTAGGAAATGTCTAGAAGAAGAAGAGCAGAAAAAAGGGTTGTTCAGCCCGATCCAATGTATGGAAGTGAACTGGCCGCTAAATTCATCAACAAGATGATGCTGGGTGGAAAGAAAACGACAGCTGCATCCCTGTTTTATCAGGCTATTGATGAGCTCTCGATCAACGCCCCCGAGAAAAACGGCTTTTCCTTGTTTGAGCAGGCGATTCGCAATGTTCGCCCCATAAACGAAGTTAAGAGCCGCCGGATTGGTGGAAGCAACTACCAGGTTCCCGTCAAAGTTCGCCCTGACCGTCAGGTCAGTCTGGCGATTCGCTGGCTGATTGCTGAATCCCGCAAGCGCAAAGAAAAGAACTTTGCCCTGCGTCTGGCTGGAGAGTTGAAAGACGCTGCCAATGGTGTCGGTTCTACCATGAAGAAGCGTGAAACTGTCCACAAGATGGCCGATGCCAACCGTGCGTTTTCGCACTTTAAATTCTAAGGAAGTACGCCATGGCAGCAGTGAAGCCTCTGAAGCAGGTTAGAAATATCGGGATTATGGCGCATATTGACGCTGGCAAGACAACGACAACCGAGCGGATTCTGTACTACACGGGACGGAATTACAAGATCGGTGAGGTTCATGATGGAAACGCCACCATGGACTGGATGGAGCAGGAGCAGGAGCGCGGAATTACGATTACTTCCGCTGCGACAACCTGTGAGTGGAAAGACAACCGGATTAACATCATTGACACCCCGGGGCACGTGGACTTTACCATTGAAGTCGAGCGCTCCTTGAAGGTGCTTGATGGTGCGGTTGCTGTGTTCTGTGCGGTGGGTGGGGTTCAGCCTCAGTCCGAGACCGTATGGCGTCAGGCCACCAAGTACAAGGTGCCGCGTCTTGCTTTTGTAAACAAGATGGATCGTACCGGAGCTGATTTCAGCAAGGTTCTGCGCATGATGAGAGATCGTCTCAGTGCCAACCCGATCGCAATTCAGATTCCAATTGGTGCCGAAGATCAGTTTGAAGGCTGTATCGATCTGGTGACCATGAAGGAAATTGTCTGGGGCGGGGAAGAACTAGGAGCCAAGTTCGAAGTTCAGGACATCCGCCCTGAGCTGGCTGATGAAGCCGCTGCGGCTCGTGAAGAAATGATCGACGCACTCTCAACTTATGATGATGAGCTGGCAGAAATGTTTCTGGAAGATCAGGAAATCGCGGAAGAAAAATTAAAAAAGGTTATTCGTCACGTTTGTGTAGACAATCTGGCTCAGCCTGTTATATGTGGAACCGCGTTCAAGAATAAGGGCGTTCAGACCCTTCTGGATGCAGTTATTGATTATCTGCCAAGTCCTCTGGATATCCCTCCCATCAAGGGTGTGGATATGGATGACAGGGCAGTTGAGCGTCCAGCAGATGAAAGTGCCCCTTTCTCGGCCCTGGCTTTTAAAATCATGACGGATCCATTTGTGGGCAAGTTGACCTTTACCCGTGTCTACTCCGGCAAGATCGAGTCCGGTTCCTATGTGACCAACTCGACCAAAGGAAAAAAGGAACGGGTTGGTCGTCTGCTTCTGATGCATGCCAATACCCGCGAAGAAGTTAAGGAAATCACCGCCGGAAACATTGGTGCCGTAGTGGGTCTGAAAGACACCATTACCGGAGACACTCTCTGTGATCCTGAAAATCTGGTGATTCTGGAAAGAATGGAATTCCCTGAGCCGGTTATTGACCTGTCCATTGAGCCTAAAACCAAGGATGACCAGGAGAAAATGTCCAACGGTCTTCGTAAGCTCTGCGATGAGGATCCTTCCCTGCGTATGAGAACAGACGAAGAATCAGGGCAGACTATTATTTCCGGCATGGGTGAGCTTCACCTGGAAATTATCGTGGATCGTCTGAAGCGTGAATTCAAGGTAGAGGCTAACGTGGGTCAGCCTCAGGTGGCTTACCGTGAGTCCATCAAGGGTTTTGCCGATGTGGAGGGGAAATACATCAAGCAGTCTGGTGGTCGTGGTAACTACGGTCATGTCTGTATCAAAGTTCAGCATCTGATCAAGGAAGAAGATCCGGATGGCAAGGGCTTTTTGTTTGAAAACAAGATTGTTGGTGGTGTGATTCCTCGTGAATACATTCCGGCAATTGAGCGTGGATGTCGCGAGGCACTGGATACTGGTGTTGTGGCCGGCTTCCCGGCTGTCAACGTCAAGGTTACCCTCCACTTTGGTTCTTTCCACGATGTGGATTCGAACGAGATGGCCTTCAAAATTGCTGCTTCCATGGCCATGAAAGATGCTATGAAGAAGGCGGAACCCTATCTTCTGGAGCCGATCATGAAAATGGAAATCGAAACTCCTGAAGAGTACATGGGTGATATTATCGGTGATTTCAACTCTCGCAGGGGACGCATCGAAGGTATGGAGGCTCGCGCAGGTGCTCAGAACATCAACGGTTATGTGCCGCTGGCAGAAACCTTCGGTTATGCCACAGGTCTGCGCTCTTTGAGCCAGGGCCGCGCTGCATTTACCATGGTGTTTGACCACTATGAAGAAGTTCCACGTCAAATTACGGAAGATATCGTGAAAAAGGTTCGTGGAACCGTTGAATAGGTTTTTAGCTTCTAGTTTTCCCGCAAGATAACAAATTCTCCAGGGAATTTAGATAAAATATATAAAAACTTAGGATTGTGGTGGCAGCCATGACGCACTTGTGTTATGGTTGCCATCCGTCTTTTTCGAGTATCGGATTTATTTTGAATTCCGCATCGAAGGTTCATGCCCGGAGGCAAGATGAAACGTAAAATTAAAATTTATCTGAAAACCTTCGATCATCGGATTCTTGAGCAGTCGGCGAAAGAAATCGTCAATGCTGCCAAGCGTACCGGTGCGAAGGTTGTGGGCCCGATTCCGCTCCCCACCAGAATCCGCAAGTACACGGTGTTGCGCTCTGTATTTGTGAACAAGGATTCCAGGGAGCAGTTCGAGCAAAGAATTCACAAACGCATGATCTATGTTATGGAGCCGAGCTCCATGACCGTGGAGGCGCTGATGCATTTGGATCTGCCTTCCGGTGTCAACATTGAGATCAAGCTGTAACAAGAGAGGATAATGATGGCAAGAGGATTGATTGGCAAGAAGCTTGGCATGACCCGCATCTTTGATGCCGAGGCCCGGCAGGCAATCCCTGTGACAGTTGTCCAAGTGGGCCCTTGTACTGTAGTTCAGGTCAGGTCTCATGAGAATGACGGGGTTCATTCAGCTCAACTCGGTTTCGAAGAGCAGAATCCCAACCGCGTCAGCAAGCCGTTGCAGGGTCACTTCCGCAAGGCTTCGGACAAAATGTTCAAGGTTCTGAAAGAGTTCAGTGTTCCCAAAGAAGACACCAAAGCAGGCGATGTCCTGACTCTGGAGCTTTTCGCTGAAATGAATCAGGTCGACGTACAGGGAGTGACCAAGGGTCGCGGTTTCCAGGGCATGGTAAAACGTTATAACAAGCATCGCGGTGATAAAACTCACGGTGGTCACTGTTATCGTATCCCCGGTTCGATTGGTAACCGTACCTATCCAGGGAAAGTCTGGAAGCAGAAGAAAATGCCCGGTCACATGGGGACTGACAATAAAACGGTTCAGAATCTGCAGATCGTGAAACGGGATCTGGAGAATAACCTTCTTTACCTGAAGGGTGCTGTTCCGGGCCATAAGAACGGAATCGTTTACGTGACAGAAGCTGTCAAATGCTAGGCGGTGGCACCATGGTAGAAGTATTGAAATATGATCAGACAGGCAAGGAAATCGGTAAGGCTCAGCTCGATCCGGAAATCTTTGATGTGGAAGTAAATCATGCAGCAGTCAAAGAACTGCTGTTGCTCCAGCTGGCAAATCGCCGTATGGCAAATCCGGTGACCAAGACCCGCGCAGAAGTTCGCGGTGGTGGCCGTAAGCCCTGGAAGCAGAAAGGTACAGGTCGTGCTCGTCAGGGTTCGATTCGTGCCTCTCACTGGGTAGGTGGAGGTGTGTCCCAGGGTCCTAAAGGGCAGAATCACACCAAGCGCATGCCAAAGAAGGCCCGTCGCCTGGCTCTGCGCTCCATCCTGACCGACAAGGTTCGTGGTGGTGGACTTGTGATTATGGAAGATATTCAGGGCAGTATCTCCAAGACCAAGGAAGCCAAGGCAATTGTCAGTAATCTGGGTGCCGCGAAGGTTCTGTTTGTACAGGCTGCTCGTGAATCTGCCGGCTTTGTGTCTGCAGGTGTAAAGGCTCCAGTGGGAAGCTCCCTTGAGCTGGCAACCCGCAACCTGTACGGAGTTAAGACTCTGATTTATCGTAATCTGAATCCGCACGATCTTCTGAATCACCATAAAGTCGTGATTCTGGAAAGTGCTCTGCCCATGCTCAAGGAGGTAGTCCTGTGAAGATTGCAGCCACAGATGTACTGCTCCGCCCTCTGATGTCAGAGAAAAGCTATGTGGAGAGCAGTTTGAACAAATTTCGTTTTGCCGTTCATCCAAGAGCCAACAAGGTGATGATTCGCCAGGCCGTGGAAGAGCTGTTCAACGTTAAGGTCGTGGATGTGAATGTTTCGACGGTGAAGGGTAAGAAAAAGCGTTTTGGACGCTTTGATCACCAGCGCCCCGACTGGAAGAAAGCTGTTGTGACTCTGGCTGAAGGTCAGTCACTGGATTTCTTCGAAAAAGCCTAAGGCAGGTGAGAGCAAATGGCAGTTAAATCTTTTCGTCCGCTCACTCCGGCTCGTCGCTTCATGACAGTGAAAAGCCAGGAAGGTCTGAGCAAAGTAGAACCCGAGAAAAGCTTGCTGGCTCCCCTGAAAAAGAGCGGGGGACGCAACTTTCGTGGAATTATTACTTCCCGCCACCGTGGTGGTGGGCACAAGCGTCGTTATCGCATTATTGATTTCAAACGCAACAAGCATGGAATCAGTGCAGTCGTAAAATCGGTAGAATACGATCCGAATCGCAGTGCCTTCATTGCCCTTCTGCAATATGCAGATGGAGAGAAGCGCTACATCCTGGCTCCTCAGGGAGTTCAGGAGGGAGATACCCTGATGGCTGGCCTTGCTGACGTTGAAGTTCGTCCAGGGAATGCTATGCCACTGGATCAGCTTCCTGTAGGTTCCTGGGTTCATAACATTGAACTGAAGCCAGGCAAGGGCGGCCAGCTGGTACGCTCCGCTGGAACTTCGGCTCAGTTGATGGCTATTGATGGGGACTATGCCGTAATCAGGCTTCCTTCCGGAGAAATGCGCAAGGTCCACAAGACCTGCTTTGCAACTCTGGGGAACCTGTCCAATCAGGACCATGAGAAAATCGTGGTTGGTAAAGCCGGTCGCAGCCGCTGGCTGGGGATTCGTCCTCAGACCCGTGGTATGGCGATGAATCCGAAAGATCACCCACATGGTGGTGGTGAAGGTCGTTCCAAGTCCGGACATCATCCGGTGTCTCCTTGGGGTAAGCCTTGTCGCGGATTCAAAACCCGTCGCCCTGGTAAGTATTCATCCAAATTCATCATTTCTCGCAAGAAGAAGAAATAGGAAGGAATGAAACATGGCACGTTCCATTCATAAAGGTCCCTTCGTGGACGCCCATCTTGAAAAGAAAGTTTTGGACGCCCGGGGTATGGACCGCAAACCCATCATTAAAACCTGGTCCCGCCGCAGTACAATCACTCCTGATTTTGTAGGAATCACCTTTGCTGTCCATAACGGACGCAAGCATGTTCCTGTATTTGTCAGCGAGAACATGGTGGGCCACAAACTGGGTGAATTTGCTCCGACCCGTACTTACAAGGGTCATCAGGGCTTTACTGAGCGCAAGATTACTCTGAAGTAAGAAGGTCAATCATGGAAAGCAAGGCACATCTGAGAAATTTAAGGATTGCGCCACGCAAATTGCGGCTGGTTGCGGATTTGGTTCGCGGCAAGCTGGTGGATCAGGCAATTGCAGAACTGTCCTTTACCCGTAAAGCGGGTTCTGAGGAAGTTCGCAAGTTATTGCAGTCGGCCAAGGCCAATGCTGTGAATAACCACGATTCCGATGGGCGTAACCTCATTGTTAAAACGATTTATGTCAATGAAGGCGTAACTCTGAAGCGTGTACTTCCACGTGCCCGCGGTCGCGCGGATCGCATGAGCAAGCGTTCGAGTCACGCAACAGTAGTTCTTTCGGATAAGGCAGGAGTCTAATATGGGTCAGAAAGTCAATCCAAACGGACTAAGGGGCGGTATTACCAAAACCTGGCTTTCGACCTGGTTTGGTGAAGGGCAGGGTTTCTGTGAAATGCTGCATTCCGACCTGAAGCTCCGTAAATTCATCGAAAAGAAGTTTCACAAGAACGGTGTTTCTCATGTGGAAATCGACCGCAAGTCCGACAAGTCGGTCAAGCTGACGATTCACACAGCCCGTCCTGGTATGATCATTGGTCGTGCGGGTACTGAAATTGAGAAGCTGCGCCGGGAACTCGAGGGAGTTGTCCAGCAATCCGTTCTGATCAATATTCGTGAAGTCAAGGATTTCGCTAACAATGCCCAGCTTATTGCTGACAATGTGGCATTCCAGCTGGAGAAGCGTGTTTCGTTCCGCAAGTGTATGAAGCAGGCTATTTCCAGGGCTCGCAGAATTGGTTCCAAAGGTATCAGAATCCAGGTGTCCGGTCGTCTGGGTGGAGCTGATATGGCCAGAACCGAGCAGTATATGGAGGGACGTGTTCCTCTGCATACACTCAGGGCCAATATCGAGTATTCCCAGTCTCGTGCATTTACGACGTTCGGCACCAGTGGTGTCAAAGTCTGGGTTTATAAAGGTGATGTCTTTGATCGTGGGGCTCAGCCACAACCTGAAGCGGAAAAACCAGCTCGCAAACCGGCTGGTGGACGTAATCAGCGTAAGTCTCAATAATAAGACTTTACATTTGGCTGTTGCATAGTTATAATCGCGTCTTCCCTCTCGATGAGAGGGATTTTCACAGTATGGAGGAGTTATGCTGATCCCCAAAAAGGCAAAATACCGCAAGCCGCATAAAGGGAAGATCAACGGCAAGGCCCAGAAGGGTAATTACGTTGCGTTCGGAGAGTTCGGTCTTCAATCGACTCAGTCTTTCTGGATGACGAACCAGCAGATCGAGTCCTGCCGCGTAACGATCAACCGCAAATTGAAGCGTGGCGGCAAGCTCTGGATCCGCATTTTTCCTCAGCTTCAGATCACTAAGAAGCCAGCCGAAACCCGCATGGGTAAAGGTAAGGGCTCTCCGGATTCGTGGGTGGCTGTTATCAAGCCGGGTCGCGTAATCTTTGAGGTTGGTGGTGTTGAGGCTGAAGAGGCAAAAGAAGCCTTGAGATTGGCTTCGTATAAGCTGCCCTGTCAGACCCGGGTGGTTGCCAGGCAGGACGTAGGTGGTGAGAAGGTACAATGAAAGCTTCGGAACTTAAAGAACTGAATCTTGATGACCTGCGAGCAAAGCTTAGCGAGCAACGCAGGACACTCTTTGATTTGCGCTTCCAGATGGCCACCGGGCAGCTAACAAACAAGGCCGCCGTTAAGGAGGCCCGTAAGGATATCGCTCGGATCTTGACGGTCATTAACGAGCAAGAATCCGCTAAGGCTGAGTGAGGCAGGCAATGGAAACAACACATCGCAAGTCAAGAAAGTTGATCCTTGGCGTTGTAAGCGCCAAGAACACACTGAAAACGGGCAAAATCAGAGTGGAAACGCTGCAAAAGCACAAGCTGTACAACAAGTATGTGAAGCATACCAAGTATATCGTTTTCCATGACGAAAAAGATGAAGCCCAGGTTGGGGACAAGGTCTACGTGGTGGAAACCCGTCCTCTTTCTAAGACCAAGCGCCACGCTTTGGTGCGCATTGCTGAACGCGCACGTGCTGAAGAGGTGGCAGGATGATCCAGGAATACACACGTCTAAGAGTTGCTGACAACAGCGGCGCCAAAGAGATTATGTGTTTCAAGGTGCTGGGTGGCTCCAAGCGCCGTTACGCCCGGGTCGGAGATGTTGTGGTCGCGGCTGTGAAGAGCGCGATTCCCAACGGAACGGTCAAAAAGAAAGATGTTGTTCGAGCAGTGATTGTTCGCACAAAGAAGCAGATCAAGCGTGCCGACGGCAGCGAAATCTGTTTTGACGACAACGCTGCTGTCATTATTGACAAAAACAACAACCCTCGCGGAACCCGCGTGTTTGGACCCGTAGCCCGTGAATTGAGAGCCAGAAACTTCATGAAAATTGTTTCTCTGGCTCCAGAAGTACTGTAGGGGTACCCATGAAACACGCCAAGTACAGAGTTAAGACAGGAGATCTTGTTGAAGTGATTGCCGGAAAAGAAAAAGGCAAGCGCGGCAAGATTCTAAGAGTTGATAAGGCCAAGGATCGTGTATACGTAGAGCGCCTGAACGTGGTTAAAAAGCACGTGAAGCGCCGCGACAGTCAGCCTGGTCAGATTGATGAAAGAGAAGCCGGAATCCATGTGAGCAACGTGATGGTTGTCGATCCCAAGACTGACAAACCAACTCGCGTAAGCTTCAGGCTTCTGGAAGACGGAACCAAGGTGCGAGTTGCCAAAGCCTCTGGCGAGCAGCTCGATAAGGAGTAAGGTCATGGCGTCCGAATTGTTAAACAAATATCGTGAGGAAGTCGTGTCCGGCCTGATGGAGAAGTTCAGCTACAAGAACAAAATGCAGGTTCCCAAGCTGGAAAAAATCGTCGTCAACATCGGGGTAGGAGATGCCCGGGACAATCGCAAATTGGTAGAGGCTTCTGCCAAGGAATTGCAGATTGTTACCGGTCAGAAACCTGTGATCACCAATGCCCGGAAGTCTCTTTCAAACTTTAAAATCCGCGAAGGAATGCCCATTGGGGTCAAAGTGACTTTGCGCGGAGAGCTGATGTATCAGTTCATGTCGAAACTGATTCATGCGAGCCTTCCACGTGTTCGTGACTTCCAGGGTCTGTCCCGCAAGAAATTTGATGGTCGCGGCAATTATAACCTCGGCGTTCGTGAGCAACTGATTTTCCCGGAGCTCAATTATGATGATCTGGAAAAAGTTCGCGGCATGAACATTACATTCGTAACTTCGGCAAAGACCAATGAAGAGTCTCTGGCTCTTCTTGAAGGTCTTGGGATGCCGTTTGTTAGGGCAAGGAGCAGCTGATGGCAAAAAAATCAATGGTTGCCAAACAGAAGCGCAAGCCAAGGTATTCCACCCGTGCTTACAATCGGTGCGGTGTTTGCGGTCGTCCACGTGGCTATATGCGTGATTTTGATATGTGCAGAATTTGTTTCAGGGAGCTGGCAGGAAATCTGATGATTCCTGGCGTTCTGAAATCGAGCTGGTGAGAGGAGTCCCAAGATGATGACAGATCCTATTGCGGACATGCTCACCCGCATTCGCAACGCAAATTCAAAATTTCATAAAGTGGTTGAAATTCCTTTCTCCAAAACCAAGCAGAGTATTGCTAAAGTGTTGCTGGATGAGGGTTTTATCGCTGGTGTAGAAGAAGGTACTGACGGAGCTCGCACCAGCTTGGTCATTAAACTGAAATACGAGGGCAAGCTTCGCGCCATCAATGGTCTGAAGCGGGTTTCCAAACCTGGCCTGAGAGTATATTCCAAGAAAACGGAATTGCCTCGCGTGCTCGGTGGTTTGGGAATTGCTGTCGTATCCACTCCTCAGGGGATTATGCCCGGTAAGAAAGCTCGAGAGCTTGGTATCGGTGGCGAAGTTCTCTTAAGCATCTGGTAGGAGGCGGCATGGAAACGAGCATGCGCACAAGCAGAATCGGAAGGCTCCCAGTGCAGCTGCCTTCCGGTGTGACAGCTGATGTTGAAGGTCAGACTGTTACCGTAAAAGGAAAGCTCGGCGAGCTTTCCACACAAATTCATCCCAGTGTCAGCGTAGCTGTTCAAGATCAGCAGGTTGTTCTGGGGGTGGAATCCGAGCACAGAACAATCCGTGCATTGCATGGTCTAAGCCGTGCTCTGGTTCAGAATATGGTTATCGGTGTTTCCGAGGGTTACGAGAGGAAACTGAACCTGGTTGGTGTAGGTTATCGTGCCAGTGTGGTTGGCAACTCCCTGAAACTGGAGGTTGGCAAGAGCCATGAGGTTTTGATGCCATTCCCAGCCGGAGTCACCGCCGAAGTCAATAAAAAGCAGGATGAAATTGTTCTGCGTTGCATTGATAAGCAGGTTTTAGGTCAGTTTACTTCAGATGTGGTCCGTCAACGCCCTGTTGAGCCTTATAAGGGCAAAGGTATTCGCTATGCGGGCCAGATTGTACGCCTGAAAGCCGGCAAGAAAGCCGGACGGAAATAACAGGGGACGCCATGAGTGACATCAAAAATCGTAAAGAGCGCCGTCAGATTCGGCACAGTCGTGTGCGCAAAGTAGTTTCTGGTACTGCGGAGAAGCCACGTCTGGTTGTTTTTAAGAGCGCCCGGCACCTTTATGCTCAGGTTATCGATGATGCGGCTAGTCGCACCATCGTGGGTGCCAGTACTCTGAGCCCTGAAATCCGTGGTGCTTCTGAAGGTAGAACTCGCCTGGAATTGGCGGAAGCTGTCGGGAAGCTGATTTCCCAGCGTTGCAAGGACAAGTCCATCGGGCAGGTTGTGTTTGATCGTAATGGATATCGCTATCATGGGATTGTGAAAGCCATTGCTGAAGCGGTTCGTGCCGAAAACCTCCTGGCTTAATATTGGAGTAGTTATGACGAAAGAAGATATCAAAGCTCCGGAAGTGGAAAGCGAAACCGTAGTCTTGGATGAGACTGTTGAAGCTTCCAGTGAACTGGAAAAAATGGATTTGAATCTGGAAAAACAACCAGACGAAAAAGATTTCAAGGGTTTTCGCCAGCGTGAAGCGGCTTCCGAAGAAGAGTTCATTGAAACCGTGGTAAGGATTTCCCGTGTGGCCAAAGTGGTCAAAGGTGGCCGTCGCTTCAGTTTCTCGGTGATTTCTGTAGTTGGGGATGGCAAGGGACGTGTTGGAGTGGGTCTTGGCAAGGCAAACGAAGTTCCTCAGGCCATTCAGAAAAGTTTTGAATCTGCCAAAAAGCGTATGATTCAGACTGTTCTGAGTGAAGGGGGTACAATTCCGTTTGAGGTTAAAGCCAAATTCGGTGCTGGTAAAGTATTGCTCAAGCCTGCTTCTGCGGGTACGGGAGTCATTGCCGGTGGCGCTGTACGTGCGGTCGTTGAGGCTGCCGGGGTGAAAAACATTCTTTCCAAGTCCACTGGCTCTAATAATCCTGTCAATGTTTTGCGTGCGACCATGTCTGCTTTGCAGCAGCTGAAAACTCCCGAGCAGATTGCTAGGGTTCGCGGTCGCTCTGTAAGTAAGCTCTACAAGGCCTGAGGAGGAAAACATGGCTCAATTGAAACTGACTCTGAAGCGCAGTTTGATTGGTTCGACTCAACGTCAAAGAGCCAATGTTGAGGCCCTGGGTCTCAAGGGTCGCGACGATACAAAGATCGTGGACGACAAGCCCGAAATCCGGGGGATGATTGATAAGGTTCATCATCTTCTGGATGTTCAAGATGTTTAAGTCTTGATCTTTTAAATAGTTATGATATAATCCTGCACTCTGCTAATTGAGTGCAGTTTCTTTTGTAGGGAATTCGTGTTTTTGTGAGGATAAAATGCTGAGTCTAGATAACCTTTGGAAGACAACCGGCCAGAAAAAATCCAAGCGCTATGGCTTGGGCAAGGGTGCTGGCTCTAAAACTTGTGGACGTGGCCAGAAGGGACAGAAATCCCGCTCCGGCAGCCATCTGCCCTATGCTGGGTTTGAAGGCGGTCAGACCCCACTGCAGCGCCGTCTACCTAAGCGCGGCTTTAATAATCGTAATCGCGTCGAGTTTCAGATCGTGAATCTGGCAGCTCTTGAGAAGTTCGAAGAGGGTGTTGAGATCACTCCTGAATTCCTGTTGGAAGAGCGCCTGGTTCGTCGCACTGATATGCCTGTGAAAATTCTGGGCTATGGAGATTTCAGTCGCAAGCTGAACGTCAAGGCTCACGCTTTCTCCCAGTCCGCTCTGGCCAAAATTCATGGCTGTGGTGGAACCGCTGAGGTGGTTGAGTGATTCGAATTCTTTCTAATGCTTGGCGGATTGAGGAGCTGCGCAGCCGTATCCTGTTCACGCTGGCCATGATCGCTGTGTTTCGTCTCGGGTGTCAGATTCCGACACCTGGAGTGGATACCCACGCCATGTCTGAGCTGTTTGAAGGGCAGGGTGTACTGGGGTTTCTGAATATGTTTTCCGGTGGAGCGTTGGAAAGATTCAGTATCTTCTCCCTGGGGATTGCCCCCTATATCAACGCATCCATTATCATGCAGCTTCTGGTGTATGTGGTTCCTTATCTGGAAAAACTGCACAAGGAAGAAGGGAGCGAGGGGCGCAAGAAAATCCAGATGTATACCAAGTACGGTACGGTGGTTCTCGGAGCGATTCAGGCTTTGGGGATTTCCATGTGGCTTGAATCCATGGGGAATGTTGTTCTGGTTCCCGGGTGGACGTTCACTGTAATGGCTGTGATCACACTCACCGCAGGAACAGCCTTCATCATGTGGCTTGGGGAGCAGATGACTGCCCGTGGAATCGGTAACGGTATGAGCCTTCTGATTACAACGGGGATTCTGGCCAGCTTTCCGGTGGCGGTGGCTCAGACGTATGCGGCAACAAACTTCCATAATCTGGGGGAAGTCGGGCGTCTGGCTTTGATTGGTGTGCTCTGTGTGGTGATCATTGCAGCAGTTGTGTTTATTCAGGATGGGGTTCGCAAAATTCCAATCCAGCACACAAGACGTACGGGCGGTTCTTCCCAGCTGGGTCAGAAGAGTTTCATTCCCTTGAGGGTGAACATGGCGGGTGTAATTCCTGTGATTTTTGCCAGCTCTGTGATGATGTTTCCAACCATGTTGATTCAGTATATGCAGTCGAGGTTTGAATACCCATGGTTGGATACCGCCGGAACCTGGATGGGCTATACCCACTGGTTCCACTTGGGTATTTATGGTCTGCTCGTCGTTTTCTTCACCTATTTCTATACGGCAATTCAGTTGAATCCGGTAGAGATGGCTGAGAACTTGAAGAAATATGGTGGTTTCATCCCCGGTATCCGGGCGGGTAAAAAGACGGCAGAATTTATTGATCGTCTGGTGACCCGGATTACTTTTTGTGGGGCATTGTTTCTGACGGTGATCTCCCTGGTACCACCGCTCATGTCGAAATACCTGCATGTGACCTTTTACTTTGGTGGTACCAGTCTCCTGATTGTGGTCGGGGTAATGCTGGATACTGTCCGCCAGATGGAATCCTACATGGTGACACGTCAGTATGACGGCTTTATGAGGGGGGCTTAATGAATCTGATTCTTATGGGTCCTCCTGGAGCAGGAAAAGGGACTCAGGCTGAAGTTTTGACCGAACGACTGAAGCTTGTGCATCTAAGTACCGGCGACCTGCTGCGTCAGGCTGTCAAAGGCCAGACAGAGCTTGGGGTCAAGGCCAAGTCCTTCATGGATGCGGGCGAGCTGGTACCGGACGATCTTATGATCGATATGATTCTTGAGCCGGTGTTGCAACTGGTTCAGACAGGCAAAGGGTTTATCCTTGATGGATTTCCCAGAACTTTGCCACAGGCTCAGGCGCTTGCGGCGGCGTTTGAGACGAATCGTGTGATAGTGGACGCAGTAGTAGCCCTGTTTGCGGACGAGGATATTATTGTTCACCGAATCACAGGCCGCAGGGTCTGCCCGGTTTCGGGACAGATTTTTCACGTCACGGATAACCCGCCGAAGGTCGAGGGGTACAGCGATGTAGATCCGACTGTAAAGCTGATCCAGCGTGAAGATGATAATGAGGGGACCGTGCGACGTCGTTTGCAGGTCTATCGGGAAAGTACCGAGCCTATTTTAGCGTTTTATCGGGAAAAAATGGGCGTGGTAGAAGTCGATGGATGCCGAGCAAAAGATTTAGTAACGGAAGACATTCTAAGTCAAGTCAATCAAAGAGAAGCAACGATTGCATAGGTTCAGGAGTCGTAGCAATGAAGGTTAGAGCATCAGTTAAGAAGATTTGCGATAAGTGCAAAATCATTCGCCGCAAAGGCGTTATTCGCGTCATTTGTGAGACTGCCAAGCATAAGCAGAGGCAAGGGTAAGGAGTAAGATATGGCACGCATTTCTGGAGTAGATTTGCCGAAAAACAAGCGTGTGGAGTATGCCCTGCCATATATCTATGGTATTGGCCTCACAACTTCCCGTGAAATTTTGGTTCGTGTGGGTGTGGATGGCACAACCCGCGTTAAGGATCTGACAGATTCCGAAGTCGGCAAAATTGCCAAGGACATTCAGGAAAATGTCAAGGTAGAAGGGGACTTGCGCAAAGAGCGCATGATGAATATCAAGCGCCTGATGGATATTGGCTGTTATCGTGGCCTGCGTCACCGTCGTGGTCTTCCATGTCGTGGCCAGCGTACCCGTACCAATGCCCGTACCCGCAAAGGTCCACGCAGAACTGTTGGATCCAAGCGTAAGAAATAAGGATTGAGCCATGGCGAAACCACAAGTCAAAAAAGTAAAACGTCATTTGAATAAAGGTCGGGTTTATATTCAGGCCACCTTTAACAACACCATTATTTCCCTGACGGACATGACAGGTAATGTCATGGCCTGGTCCAGTGCCGGAAATGTGGGGTTCAAAGGTTCCCGCAAAAGCACCCCTTATGCTGCTCAGCTGGCAGCGGACAAAGTGCTTAAAGAAGGACTCGATATGGGTCTGAGCCTGGTTGAAGTTTATATCAGCGGCCCGGGTCAGGGTAAGGATGCGGCAGTAAAGACATTCCACGCATCTCCACAGGTGAAGGTAGCGAGCCTGCGGGACATCACCCCTCACCCACACAATGGTTGTAAAGCCAAAAAACGCCGGGGAATGTAATAAGGAGTTGTCATGGGACGCTACACAGGACCAGTACTTAAAATCGCTCGTCGTCTGAAGACCCGCCTTCCCCTTAAGGGAGAGCGATTCTTCAGTGTGAAATTCGACCGTCGTCTGGAAGTGCCCCCCGGGGCCCAGCCAAACCGTCGCCTGAAGAAACTGTCGAACTACGGTGTACAGCTTTATGAGAAGCAGAAACTCCGTCATGCTTATGGTGTTCGCGAGAAACAATTCCGCAAATACTATGAAATGGCGAAAAAATCCGCAGTTACCGGTGAGGCTTTCATCCAGATTCTGGAAAGTCGCCTGGACAACGTAGTTTATCGTCTTGGGTTTGGTTCCAGCCGTCGTCAGGCTCGTCAGTGGGTGACTCACAAACATTTCCTGGTAAATGGAAAAGGTGTGAACATTCCTTCTTACCTGATCAAGCCTGGTGATGTCATCACTGTGAAAGAAAACAGCCGCTGCAAACCACATATTCAGGCCAATTATGCCAACGCTGCCAGCCGCGGGATTCCTGAGTGGCTGAAAGTGGATGGAGATAAGCTGGAAGGCCAGTTCGTACACGTGCCCAGCAGGGACCAGGTCGATCTGGACGTTCAAGAAAACCTGATTGTGGAGTTTTACTCCAGATAAGCCTAGGAGGAGCCGAGTGATCAAGGTTCAGGAGCCCAATTATAAACTGGAACGTGCAGAAGATAACTCGCCGTTCAAGGGGACCTTTGTGTTCGAGCCCCTCGAAAAAGGGTTTGGTCTGACTTTAGGGAATTCCCTGCGTCGGGCCATGCTCTCGGCTCTGCCGGGCATTGCCGTATGCGGTGTCAGAATCGATGGTGTACTCCATGAGTTTTCATGCATTGATGGAGTTCAGGAAGACGTGCTGGAGATTCTTCTGAATCTGAAGCAGGTTGTTCTGGCGAGCACTAAGGAAGTTGATACTGTATTCACAGCGACACTGACCAAGCAGGGGGCTGGACCGGTTCTTGCCTCTGATATTCAGTTTCCCAGGGAGTATGCCGACCACGTTCGGGTTGTAAATGGTGATTTTGCAATCTGTGAAATGACCAAATCCAGCGCCAAGATCAGTATGGAGCTGGATATCAAGTTCGGACGCGGATATGATCAGAATTACAAGGGTACGGGAGAAGAAAGCCTCAATACAATGTTTGTTGATGGCCACTTCACTCCGGTACGTAATGTCAGCTATCAGGTTTCCGATGCCCGCGTAGGTCAGGATATCAATTACGATAAACTTTCCTTGCAGATCGAAACCAATGGAAGCATGTATCCGGAAGAAGTGCTGAAATTTGCTAGCAAAATGCTTCTGGAATACTTCCGCTTTTTATCAGATGTTAAAGTTGAACAGCATTTTCCAAGCCTTGATTTCCAATTGGAAGGCAAGCAGGAAGAGAATGTTGAGTCGAATGAAGATATTCCCATCAAGGACCTGGAACTTTCGGTTCGGTCAAGAAATTGTCTGGAAATTGGCAACATCAAGACTTTGGGACAGCTCACGGACATCTCGATTGACGAGTTGATGAATATCAAGAATTTCGGTAAGAAATCCTTGAATGAAATCCGTGATAAGCTTTCCCAGTATGGACTGAAACTCAAGGACGATCGGGAAGGGGTGTGAAATGAGACACGGAGTAAGAAGCGCTAAACTGGGTCGCAATCATAATCATCAGATTGCTCTTAGAAGAAACCTTGCGTTTGCTCTGATTCAGTCCGGCAGGATCACAACTACTTTGGCTAAGGCCAAAATGGTTCAGCCTGTGGTTGAGCAGTTGATTACTGCCGCGAAAAAGGGTGCTGTGCTGGAAGGCATGGATCGTCAGAGAGTTATTGTGAATCTGACTTCCTTTTTTACCAGTGGCCAGAATCAGCGTACTTTTAAAGAAGTCAGCAAGGCTGAGCGCAAGCAGCGTCGTCAGGACCGTCGGGAGGGTAAGAAAGTGGCTTCCCTGGTAAATCTGAGACCTGTAGAAAAACTGATGCAAGAGATTGCTCCTGCTTATGCAGAGCGCAATGGGGGTTATACCCGTATTCAGAAACTTGGAAATCGTTTGGGTGATAATGCTCAAATGGCGATTCTGAGTCTGGTTTGATTCAGTTGTAGCCCAGATAAAAACCCCGGTTTGCCGGGGTTTTTTTATATCCGAATTTGGATGGTGTTCAGTGAGCGGAGCTGTTGTACTGGAAAATGTGAGTATGGGTTACGGGGAGAACCTTCTTCTTCGCGAAGCTACGGCAAGCTTTTCGACAGGTGAATGGATTGGACTTTGTGGTTTGAATGGCAGTGGCAAATCAACTCTGATTCGTCTTTTGATGGGGCTTTTGACTCCTTTGGGAGGGGAAATCCATTACCAGGGGAATTTGAAATCCCAGGATTCTTCCTGTCCGGGTTATCTTATCTTTCAGAATCCGGATCATCAGATCGTGGGAACAACGGTGGCTGAAGACGCTGCTTTTTCGGGAGAAAATCAGGCTTTGGAGCCCAAAGAACTTTTTCAAAGGGTCAGTCAGGCTCTCTTGGTCTGTGGACTGGAGGAATTTCAGTCTCAGTCGCCGAATCTTTTGAGTGGGGGGCAGAAACAGAGACTGGCGTTGGCTGGGGCGATGGTTTCTAAGCGGCTTTTCTGGGTTCTGGATGAGCCTTTTGCAATGTTGGATCCAAAAGCCCGCAGGGAGATTCTGGAGTTTCTGGAAATCAATTGCCGGCCAGATCATTTGTTGCTTCTTGTGAGTCATTCCCCGGAAGAACTGGCCCTGTGTGACCGGATTTTTTTCCTTCATGATGCTCGTCTTGTGGAGAAGGACAAGAAAGATTTTTTATTTCAGGGAATTCCTGAATTGGATCTTCCTGCCCCGTTATGAAACTGGAACTGAAGTACATCCGGGTTGTATTGTCGGAAGGAACTCCGCTTCAGACGGAAGCTCTTGATATTTCTGGTTTGAATCTCTCCTTGAGACACAGAATTATCGGTGTTGCCGGGGTTACCGGAAGCGGAAAGTCGACTTTGTTTCGGTTGTTGGGCGGGTTTTTGAAGCCTTCATCGGGAGAGTTGAAGGCGGAGGGCAAACCCTTAGAACCGCCTCATATCATGCTTTGCATGCAGCAACCGGAATCCCAGCTTTTCTGCAGCACTGTGAAAGAGGAACTTTGCTTTGCTCTAAAGAATTTCGGAGTGGAAAGGGATGACTGGGATGAGCGAATGGAAAAAGCTCTTGAGGCAACTGGACCGTGGCCGGGTGATATCCTTAAACGGGAGCCTCTGCTTTTGAGTGGAGGGCAGAAACGAAGAATTGCTCTTGCAAGTCTTCTGGTGGTCAGGCCCGGAGTCCTTTTGCTGGACGAACCGGTAGCCGGTCTTGACTGGCCGGCTAGAAAGAGAGTCTGGGAGACGATTCAGATTCAGAAGAAACTTGGGGGAGCTGTTGTTATCAGCCATGAGATTGAAGAACTGCTGGCTCATTGTGATCGGATTCTCCTGCTTGGAAAAGGCAGGATTGTTTTTGATGGAACTCCTTTGGAGCTGGTTTCAAGAGAGCAGGGATTTGGACTGAGGCTGAAGCCGATGGGCTCAATCTGTTCTGAGGAACGGCTGATGGCAATGAAAAGGAAATACGCCGGCTAGGAAATGGGGGAAGACGTGCAGATTCAGACCGAGAGAAATGTATTGATTCAGATTTGCCGCCTGATGTATTCAAAAGGTTTTCTGACGGCCGCCGATGGCAATCTCAGTCTGAAATTTGAAGATGGTAGTTTTCTTGTGACTCCAAGTGGTCGTAACAAGGGGTTGATTCAGCCGCAAGATCTGATTCATATGGGTCCGGAAGGAGAAATTCTTGGAGGCCTGGGGAAACCCAGCTCGGAATTTGCCATGCACCGGGTTTTTTATGAAGAGCAGAGGGAGGCCAGAGCGGTGATCCATTGTCATGCCTTGTTCAGTACGGTTTTTGCCTGCATGGAGGATGGACTGGACGACTGTCTGATGACGGAGTCGGTGATGGTTCTTGGAAGTGTCCCTAAAGCAGCCCTTGCGATTCCCTCAACTCCTGCGCTGGCAGAAGGTCTTCGGGAATTTGCCCGCGGTTCTCAGGCGGTTTTGTTGGCCAATCATGGCTTGGTCTGTTCGGGACGAAGCCTGGAGGATGCCTTCAACCGGATTGAAACGGTTGAACATTTTGCCAGGATTTCGTACCTGGTGAAGATGAGCGAAAACGGAAGTGCGATTCCCTCCGAAACAGCGCAGCGCCTTGAAGCTTTGAGAAGTCAGTACGGATTGCAAGGACCCTTTACGAACTGTCGTTCTGAAGATCCCCGGGAAAAGCAAAAGGACTCCGATCTGGAATCCTTAAAAAGTGAAATCACAGAAACTGTATTTCGACTCATGCGGTAGAGGGGACTTGAACCCCTACGACCAACCGGTCACAAGTCCCTCAAACTTGCGTGTCTACCAATTCCACCACCACCGCGGTCGTGGGAGAAATTATCATCGAGTGGATGGACTGTCAAGGAAAAACTTTACTTTTCAAGGGGAATTCTTCCGGACACTCAGATCGTTGAATCTGGTAAATAATGGGCTCTTGCATCGTTTGACTGCCTGTTTTCGATCCAATAACATGTTTGGCCAAGTTTGGTTCCCAGACAGGAGATAAGGAGAAACAGGATGAAGCAGCAGACAGATCCAGGTTGGGTAGGCTGGAAATCAGCGATCCTTGGGGCAGTATTCCTCTATTTTGCCATGCGTCTGGGGCTTCAGCCCGCTCAGCAGCAGGTAGTTCCCGTACAGCAGATCCAGCAGGTTGCCAGTACAGTTGCTGAAGAAGTCACTGAAAAGAAGAAGGATTATTTCGGGGGCTTTTCCGCAAGTGAGCGAGATGACATGATTGCGGGCATCGTCTGGGAGAGCAATGAATCCTACGAGGCGGATGGAGATCCAAGAGCTAAAAAGGGCGGGACTTTCCGCTATGGTGCTGAAAGCTATCCTCCGACAGTCAGAACAGTTGGAAAAAATTCGAATGATGCAACTCTGAGTCTCGTTGAATCTTTGGTTTATCAGTCTCTTTTGAGCATCAATGCGAACCCGACTTACTATTATCCATGTCTTGCGGATCAGTGGTCGATTGGCGAAGACAAGAAAACGTATTATTTCAAGCTGGATCCGGATGCGAAATGGGCTGATGGCCAGCCGGTCCGGGCCCAGGATTTTGTGGCAACCTGGGATCTTCTGAC
This sequence comes from uncultured bacterium, assembly GCA_964503595.1. Taxonomy (GTDB): domain Bacteria; phylum Muiribacteriota; class UBA6191; order UBA6191; family UBA6191; genus CAZDAM01. Next base: position 15,974 of record CAZDAM010000013.1, on the reverse strand, counting down.
AGACAAGGGGATTCAGGACCCGTTCCGTAACCAGTTCTGGCAGAAAATTGAGCGGCCGGTTGCCTTAAGTGACTCTGTGGTTATGGTCAGATCCAAGGAAGTCTCCTGGCAGACCTTTCTCTATGTGGCGACTCAGCTGTTCGTCTTTCCTGAGCACGTGCTTAAAGGCATGGATGGAGCGAAATTCCTCAAGGAATACAACAACCGCATGATTCTTGGTTCAGGGCCTTATGCCTTTGATTCTGCAGAGCGCCCAAGAAATATCATCTTCAAACGCCGTAAGGACTTCTGGGGGCTGAATAAGAAATGGGCTGCCGGCCTCTATAATTTCGACAAGATTGTCTTTCAGTTCGTAGCCGATGAAAACCTTAACTGGGAGAAATTCAAGAAGGGTGAATCCGACTATACGGTGATTAATATTGCCCGTCGCTGGGTTCAGGAAATGGATTTTGATTCCGTTCTGCAGGGGCATATTGTCAGGCGTAAGGTTTTCAACTACAAACCGACAGGTACCCAGGGGTTTTCCTTCAATATCCGTGAGTTTCCTTTCGATGATATCAACATAAGGAAGGCTTTTGCCTACGCCTGGAACCGGGATCTTCTGATGGATAAGCTCATGTTCAATGAGTACGACTTTACAGACTCCTACTTCCAGAACTCCGCCTATATGAGCCCGGATATTCCTAAAGTTCGCTATGACCCGGAAAAGGCCAAGAAATTCCTTAAGGAATCAGGCTGGGTCAAGCGCAATACCGATGGCTATCTTGTGAAGGATGGCAAGGAACTGGCTGTAACCCTGAACTATGTTGGAAAGGGAATAGAGAAGTTCTTTACCGTTTATCAGGAAGCTTTGAAAGAGCTTGGAATCCGTCTGAATCTTCAGGAAGTCACCTGGGCCACCAATATCAAGGAAGTTGGTCAGCGTAACTTCAAGCTGACCTATGGGGCCTACACGGGAAGCTCCTTTCCAAATCCGGAGTATTCCTTTCACTCCCGCTATGCGGATCAGCCGGATTCCGGCAATCGCTGGGGCTATAAAAACGCTCGCGTAGATGAAATCACTTCACAGTATATGGTGGAGTTTGATCCTGAGGAAAGAGTCAAGCTTCTTCGTGAACTGGATTCGATTGTCAATAACGACTACCTGATGGCTTATGCCTGGTATGCCCCGGCAGAAAGGCTGGCCTACTGGAACAAGTTTGGTATGCCCGAGAAGGTTTTGACCAAGACCGGGGATTACCGCACAGTTTTCTCACTCTGGTGGTATGACGAGGACAAAGCAAAAGCCCTTAAGTCCGGAATCTCAAGCAACTCCAGCCTTCCATTGGAACCGATTCGGGTTTGCCACGAAGGCCGTGAAGAAAACTGCGTCAAGCAGGGCAAATAGGAGGAATTCGTGTTTACCTATTTTGTCCGACGGACTCTGTTGATGATTCCCACCTTCATTCTGATTACGTTTCTGTGTTTTCTGATTATGAGGGTTGTGCCGGGTGGCCCGGTGGAGCAGGCCATCATGCAGTACAAGGCTGCTGCAATGGGAGGTGGTGCCGGTGAGGCCGGTGCCAGTGGTTCCAGCAGCGGTGGAGAAGTTGGTATTTCTGAAGAGATGGTTCAGGAGCTCAAGAAAATCTATGGCTTTGACAAGCCTTTTCACATTGCCTATATCGACTGGTTTTTGAAGGTTTTGCAATTTGATCTGGGGGAGTCTTATATCTTCCAGAGACCGGTCTGGGACATTATCAGTGAACGTTTCCCTATATCGATGTTCTTTGGGGGTATCGGGTTTCTGCTTTCCTATCTGATCTGCATTCCACTTGGAATCTGGAAAGCCCTGAAGCATGGAGAACCCTTTGACTGGGGGACTTCGGTTCTGGTTTTCGTTGGTTATTCGGTTCCCGGGTGGGCGGCAGGCCTGATTCTTCTTGTGCTTTTTGGTGGGGGCAGCTACTGGGATGTTTTTCCACTGGGCGGGATCACTTCCAGCGGTTTTGAGGACATGGCTTTCTGGGATCAGGTCAAGGACCTGGTTCATCATGCGATTCTGCCGGTTTTGTGCTACACCTTGGGAAGTTTTGCCACGACTACGGTTCTTATGAAGAACTCCCTGATGGAAAACCTGGGGCAGGATTATGTCCGAACTGCTTTTGCCAAAGGACTTGATGAGAGAGTTGTGATTTTCAAGCATGCCTTAAGAAACAGCATGATTCCTCTGGCTACCGGTCTGGGACATTTTCTTTCCTTCATTCTGGCGGGTTCATATCTGATTGAAAAAGTCTTTGATATTCATGGTATGGGGCTTCTGGGCTTCAATGCCCTGATCTCCCGGGATTACCCGGTTACATTAGGGATTCTGGTGATCTCTTCGATTCTGACCCTGATTGGAAATATTCTATCCGATTTCATTTACGCTACCGTGGATCCACGCATCCGCTTCAAGTGAGAGGACTCCCATGAATAACATTGATATTTTCATGGCCGTGCTGCTTTTGGCGGTCATCGATCCTGTTCGGGAGGGGATTCCCCGCCTGATTGAGGCTTTTTTCCGCAATTTGCCAAGCCTCATTGCGGCTTTGTTCAACCTGGTGATCTATTCACCCCGGCATCTGAAGAATCTGTTTCTGTCGGTGAAGGAGTATTTCACCTCGCCGATTTTTCAGAAGCGGGCCAAGAAGTTCAAAACCCTCAAGAGGGGTTACTACAGCTTTATCCTGATTATCGGCTGCTATGCGCTTTCTCTGCTTTTGCCACTTCTGGTGACAAATCAGGCCCTTTATGTCTCTTATGAGGGACGCAGCTACTTTCCGGCTGCCCGCGATTTTGTAGGCTATTACTCAAGCTGGTTTGTGGATGAAATCGTTGAGGTGAAATGGTATTACACGGCTGAGGATTTCGGAGAGAAGGGAAATCTGTCTCCGGCCAACTATCGGGATCTGAAAGCGAAATGGGAGGCCGAAGGCTCTTCCAATTCGGTAACTCTGGCTCCTTATCCCTATTCTCCTAACGAGTCAAACCTGACCGAATATGTGGCACGTCCTCCCCATGCTCCGGATGAAAGACATATCCTGGGAACCGATGATCGGGCGCGGGATGTTTTCGCCCGCATGGTCTACGGCTTTCAGATTTCGATTACCTTTGCGATTGTGGTGACCTTCTTCAGTTATCTGATCGGGGTTTCCATCGGGGGCTTTCTGGGTTATTACGGGGGGATCTTTGACATCGTTGTCCAAAGGGTGGTGGAAGTATGGTCGGCTATTCCCTTCCTGTTTACTGTCATGATCGTGGTTTCCATCATGCAGACAGCCAGTGTGGGGCTTCTGATCGGTCTTCTGGCTTCATTTGGCTGGATGGGGATGACGTATTACATCCGGGGTGAGTTCCTGAGGGAAAAAGCCAAGGACTATGTTTCCGCAGCCATTTCGATCGGGGTCAAGGATACGACGATTATTTTCCGCCATATCCTGCCCAATGCCCTGACTCCGGTGATCAGCTTCATGCCGTTTGCGATTGTAGGGAATATCAATTCCCTGGTATCGCTCGACTTTCTGGGCTTTGGACTTCCTGCTCCAACCCCAAGCTGGGGCGAGCTGATGAGTCAGGCCACGGCCAATCTGAATTCCTGGTGGCTGGTGGGAGCGCCCCTTGGCGGGCTGTTCTTCACCCTGATGCTGGTTTCCTTTATCGGGGAAGCCGTTCGTGAAGCCTTTGACCCCAAACAGTACAGCCGCCTGCGCTAAGGAGCCTTCCATGTCTGAAGTATTGCTGAAAGTAGAGAATTTGCAGACGCATTTTCATGTGGGAGATGGCAAAGTTGCCAAGGCGATTGACGGAGTGGACTTTGAAGTCCGTAAAGGTGAGATTCTGGGAATTGTGGGGGAATCCGGTTCCGGAAAATCGGTAACCTCGCTTTCGATTCTAAGACTCATTCCCAACCCTCCGGGAGATATTGTCGGAGGACGGATTGAATTTGAAGGCAAGAACCTTCTGGATCTGACCTACGATGAAATGCGCCGGATCCGGGGCAATTCCATTTCCATGATTTTTCAGGAGCCCATGACTTCGCTCAACCCGGTGTTTTCTATTGGAGAGCAGATCATGGAGCCTCTGATGAAGCATCAGGGGCTGGATCGGACCGAAGCTGCCGATCGGGCCGTTCGTATGCTGGAACTGGTGGGGATTCCATCAGCGAGGCAGCGTCTGCATGACTATCCGCACCAGTTTTCCGGCGGGATGCGCCAGAGGGTGATGATTGCGATTGCCCTGGCCTGTAACCCCAAACTTCTGATTGCTGATGAGCCGACAACGGCTCTGGATGTGACCATTCAGGCCCAGATTCTGGAACTGATGCTCAAGCTTCAGGAAGAAAGACCGGAAACAGCGATCATTCTGATTACGCATGATCTGGCGGTGGTGGCGGAAACCTGTCACCGCATCGTGGTGATGTATTGTGGCAAGGTGCAGGAAGTCGCAACCACGGATGAGATTTTCTATAACCCGCTGCATCCCTATACCCAGGGTCTTCTGGAATCGATCCCCAATCCTGGCAGTAAAAAGAAGCGTCTGAATGCCATTCCCGGGATTGTTCCCAATCTTCTGGATCTTCCCAAGGGATGCCGTTTCTGCACCCGCTGTGACAAGAAGATTGATATCTGTGATACCCAGGAGCCTCAACTGGTGGAAGTCAAGCCGGAGCACTGGGTGCGCTGTCACCTGGAAAACAAGCCGAAGTCTTAAGGAGACCTGATGTCAGCACCCAAGAAAATTCTGGAAGTCAAAAACCTTAAGATGCACTTTCCCATCACCGGGGGCATCATGAGCAAGGTGGTTGGACATGTAAAAGCTCTGGATGGGGTTTCCTTTGATGTCTATGAAGGAGAAACCCTGGGGCTTGTCGGGGAATCCGGCTGCGGAAAATCCACCACAGGTCGCTGCCTGATCAAGCTGAATGAACCGACTTCAGGGGAAATCTGGTTTCATTCGGAAAGGGGAAAGGTCAATCTGATGGAACTGGATCGGGATGCCATGCGTCCTTACCGCTCCGAGATCCAGATGATTTTTCAGGATCCCTATTCCTCCCTGAATCCACGTATGACCATTATGGATATTGTGCAGGAGCCTCTTCTGATTCACGCCCCCAAGATGAGTTCGAAGGAAAGGGCGGAACGGGTTCTTTATCTTCTGGATCGGGTGGGCTTGAGAAAGGATCAGGCCATGCGCTATCCCCACGAATTTTCCGGGGGACAGCGCCAGAGAATCGGGATTGCCCGCGCTTTGACCACCCAGCCGAAGCTGATCATTGCGGATGAGCCGGTATCAGCTCTTGATGTATCGGTTCAGGCCCAGGTGATCAATCTGATGATGGATCTTCAGGAAGAATTCGGACTGACCTATATCTTCATTGCTCACGGACTTTCCGTGGTGAAGCATATCTCCACCCGCATTGCCGTGATGTATCTCGGAAATATGGTGGAACTTGGCGAAGCCGAGCAGGTCTATCACCAGTCGGTTCATCCCTATACCAAGGCATTGCTCTCTGCGACTCCCAGTGCGGATCCCAGGGCGGAAAAGAAGCAGAGGATTATTCTTCAGGGCGATGTGCCATCTCCGACGAACAAGCCATCCGGTTGTGGGTTTCGGACCCGCTGTCCGATTGCCCAGCCGTCGTGCGCTGAGGAGATCCCCGAATTTGTACCCCAGCCATCCGGTCGGCTGGTCGCCTGTCCTCATGTGAATGAAGAACAGAATCAGGAGGCTCAAAGCGCATGAAACGAGAATCTACTGTAGATAAAGTCATCAAAGGTGTCATTGCTTCTGGTGTCGTCCTCTTTCTGGTTTGTCTGGTTCTTCAGATGGATCGCATGGAGGGGCGCTTGATTCAGATGAGTTCCCAGAATGAGGAGCTCAAGGGTCAGGTCAGCCGGGTTCAGCTTGGTTTTCGCGATCTGGAAAAGAAAATTCGCAATGGCCTTGTGGTGAATGCTTCCGGGGAACAGATTGGTGCCCAGCCATCTAAAAAATGGCTGCACCCTGAGGTCGCCAATTTCCTGGATGGAGCCCCTCCCCAGGAGGCTCCCTCGGATTCCCCCATGGATGGAATCCTGCATAAGGTTTACTCCTTTCAGGGAGTGGATCCCAAAGGGCTGAATTTTCTGATTGAAAATGCGGCGGATGTCAGTGAGGACATTCGGGAATATGTCAATCCGACTCTGGGAGCCCGTTCTCCGGTCGATCCTGCCCGGTTTTACGGCATTCTGGCGGATCGGATTGAAATCACCGACAACTATCAGGAATACACGATCTACCTGAAGGAAGGCCTGAAGTGGCATCGTCCGGCGGTAGACTGGTCCAATCCCCGCTATGAATGGCTCAACAAGGACCATCCGGTAACGGCATCGGATATCAAGTACACTCTGGATCTGATTCTGAATCCTCAGGTTCAGGCATCTCACCTGGCCAACTATTATCAGGATATCGAGTATGTGAAGGTTGTGAATGAAAGAACCCTGATCATCCGCTGGAAGAAGAAGACCTATCAGTCGGTTTCCTTTACCCTGGGACTTTGGCCGACTCCCGAATGGCTTTATGGCTATGACGAGGATGGGAAACCGTTTCCCAAGGAAACCTCGGGTCTGAAATTCAATGAGCATTGGTATAACAACCGGGCAATTGGCTGTGGCCCTTACGAGTTTGTGAAATGGGATCAGGGAGTTCTGATTCAACTGAAGCGGAACGATGAATGGGTTGGAACCCTGCCTCCGATCAAGGAAGTCAATTATCTGATGGTTCAGGACAAGAACCAGCAGCTTCTGAAGTTTCAGTCCGGTGTTCTGGATATCCACGAACTGCCGGTCTCCCAGTACCGCGAGAAGATTCTGGATTCTCCGGCGGACTCTCCATATCGCAATGGTACCTACAAGGTTCACACCGTGAATGAAATGGTCTATCGCTATATTGGTTGGAATGCCGATCACTATCTGTTTACGGATAAAAAAGTGAGAAAGGCCATGGCTCATGCCATGAATCGCGAAGCCGTGATCCAGAACGTGCTCTATGATCTGGCGACCCTGACCACTTCGAATTTCTTTCGCTTTTCTCCAGCGTATGACAAATCGGTGCAGCCGATTCCTTACGATTTGCAGAAGGCATCCGAACTTCTGGATCAAGCGGGCTGGCGTGATACAGATGGCGATGGAATCCGCGACAAGAAGATCAACGGACAGAAACGGGATTTTGAATTCCCTCTTCTGGTCTATGGTCATCGTCCGGAAGTGAAATCCTGGTCCACCGTTTTCAAGGAAGATCTGTATCGTATCGGGGTTGTGTGTAACCTGGTCTCGACCGAATGGTCGGTCATGCTCAAAAAAATGGAAGAGCGCGATTTTATTGCCTATACCGGCGGATGGGGTCTTGATTTTGACGGAGACCCTTACCAGATCTGGCATAGCTCCCAGGCCGATTTGCCCAAAAGTTCCAATCGCGTTGGCTTTCGCAGTAAGGAAGCGGATGAAATCATCGAAAAGCTCAGGGAAACCTTTGATCCAGAGGAAAGAATCCGGCTTCAGCATCGCTTTCACAAGCTTGTGCATGAAGAGCAGCCCTATCTTTTCATGTATTCCGAAAAGACGGTCTATGTTTCTCAGCCCCGCCTGAAAAACATCCAGTTCCAGCCGTTTCGACCCCATGTCCAGAGTCTGAACTGGTATATCGAAAAGCCTTGAGCGAAGGATAGTTTCATGAAGCAGTACATCATCAAGCGTCTGATGGTGATGGTTCCGACGCTTTTCTTCATCACTTTAGTGGTGTTTGTCATCCTGCAGGCCGCTCCGGGAAAGCCGGGCGGTCCGCTGATGATGGATTCGGAAAGTGCCAGCCAGACCCAGCAGGGTGGTTATCTTATCTTCAAGCAGCAGTTTCATCTGGATAAGCCGATTCTAATCAATCTGCGTTTTCAGTCCTCTCACGGATTTCGTGTCCCGGTGTTGGGATGGGTTGGGGTTTCTCAGGAAAATGTACGAGAGCTTCTGAGTGATGCCATGCCGGAAATCGGCCTGACTCAGGAAGAGCTGACGGCCAAAAATGAAAGTGCCGATGGGGAAGAGAGGCGTAATGCCGTTTCCCGTAAAGTGTATGCGATTGAGGAGCTGGAGAATCTTGGCAATGCCATTGTTCCCCAGCTGGTCGGGCTGATTCAGTTCAGCGGGGATGAGGCCACGGTGAAGCGGGCCCTTTACATCTTCCCCAGAAATGCCCGCCGTCCCCTGATTCACCGTTATGGGGAGCAGCTTTCCGAGGATGAAAAGATTCTCAACCGGGAGATTGATTCGGAGAATCGCCGTGTCTCGGAGCTTTCCTACAGCACCAGCATGACGGATGAAGAGGTGGCAGGCCTGAGAAACCGGGTGCTGGCCTACTGGCGGACAGTGATGGATCGCTGGGATACCAGCTTTCTGGATCATATGCGCACGGCGCTTTTTGACACCCGTTTTGCCAACTACATGAAGAATCTCCTGACGCTGGATTTTGGGATTTCCCACGTGGACAAGCGACCGGTTCTCCCCAAAATCATGGATCGTCTGGGCTATTCGGTGCTTCTTTCGACGCTCTCGATTCTTCTGGCCTATGTTCTGGCGATTCCCATTGGTATCTACTCGGCGGTGAAACCCAAGAGTCTTCTGGATCAGGGGCTGACCGTGACCTTGTTCATGCTCTACTCGTTGCCGACCTTCTTTGTTGGTACCCTGCTTCTGTTTTATTTCTCGGAAGGGGGGGAGTATTTCAAATGGTTTCCGACCGGAGGCTATCAGTCACTGGCAGCCGACAATATGACCTTCCTTGAAAGCCGGCTTGATATTGCCCGCCACCTGATTCTGCCCCTGATCTGTATGACCTATGTGTCCCTGGCATCGATTTCCCGGTATGCCCGTACCGGACTTCTTGATGTCATTCATGCGGACTACGTCAAGACAGCCAGGGCCAAGGGCCTCAAGGAGTCTGTCGTGATTCTGAAGCATGCGGTAAGAAACGGTCTGATTCCGATTCTGACTCTTCTGGGCACGATTCTTCCGACTGTGGTCAGTGGCTCCGTCATCATTGAGGTGATTTTCAATATTCCCGGAATCGGGCTTGAATCCTATAACGCCGTGAAACTGAGGGATTACAACATGGTCATGGCCATTCAGCTGATCTCGGCGGTTCTGACTCTCATCGGATTGCTGATTTCCGATATTCTCTACTGCATCGTGGATCCGAGGATTTCCTATGACTGAGATCGCGTCTAATAACCATGACCTCCGTCCAGAGGGGATCAAACCTTCCGGCATCAAGCAGGAAGATGATGAGCGCATCAGTTACTGGACCCTGGTTTGGCAGCAGTTTCGCAAGAACCGGCTGGCCGTCTTCGGGATGATCTGTATTCTGGTGCTGGTCTGCGTGGCGACTTATGCTCCGTTTCTGGCGCATGACAAACCCTTTCGCATCACGCTTGGGGGGCAGACCTACCATCCTTTCTGGAAGAGCCTTCTGGATCGGAACTATTTTGAGAACGGAGTGGATCTGTTCTTCAATCTCCAGATCTTTCTGATGCCTCTTCTGGCTCTTTATCTTCTGATTCGAAGCCAGATCCTGGGGCATGATTTCTTCAAGTTCGGGCCGAGCAGCCTCGGCTTTTACATGCTGATTTCCCTGGGTGTCTTCTTCTGGTGCCAGTTCAATCCGGTTCAGGAGACTTACCGGGACTGGAAACAGGAATCCGTGGAGGCACATTCCAGAGGAGAGCAGATTGATGTGCTCTGGCCCATGAAGGCCGTGAGCTATCGACGGCCGAATCTCTCCGGGGCTCACCCTCAGGAGCCATCTTCGGATCACCTGCTGGGAACGGATAAAGAGGGGCGTGACATCTTTTCACGCATGCTCTTTGGGACCCGTATTTCCCTGACGATTGGGATCATTGCGGTTTCCATCTATATCTTTATCGGGGTTGTCCTGGGGGCCCTGGCCGGATTCTTTGGCGGGAAGTGGGATCTGATCATTTCCCGGGCCATTGAGATCATGCTCTGTTTTCCGACTTTCTTTCTGATTCTGACGCTATCTGCCCTGATTGAGAACAAGAACATCTTTCACGTGATGTTCATCATCGGTCTGACCCGCTGGCCGGAAGTGGCCCGTCTGGTTCGCGCCGAATTCCTCAAGCTCAAGAACGTGGACTATGTACAGGCGGCGATTGCTTTGGGGTTTCCGACTCCAAGGGTGATTTTTGGCCATGTTCTGCCCAATGCCCTGGGGCCGGTGATTGTGACGGCAATTTTTGGAATTGCCTCCTCGATTCTGATTGAATCTTCACTTTCCTTTCTGGGGCTTGGCGATATCTCCGCACCTTCCTGGGGAGAAATCCTTTCTCAGGGTCGGCAGGAATTCAAACTCTGGCTGATTCTTTCTCCAGGGCTTGCCATCTTCTTCCTGGTTTCCATTTTCAATCTTGTGGGTGAAGGGCTTCAGGATGCCATGGATCCCAAACTGAGGCGGTAATCATGCAGGATAAGAAAACTGATTCCAACACCGCTCTGATTGAAATCAAAGAGCTCTCGATTCAGTTCAAGACGGACAAGGGCATTGTTCCTTCCGTCAACAAGGTGACCTACGAGATCTTTCCCGGAGAAACTCTGGGACTTGTCGGGGAGTCCGGCTGCGGCAAGTCCGTAACTGCCCATTCCATCATGGGGCTGATTCCCAAGCCGGCCGGAAGGATTGCTCACGGGGAAATCGTTTTTCGGGGCGAAGATCTGGCAAGGGCCACGGAAAAACGGATGCGCGAAATCCGTGGTGGTGAGATTGCCATGATTTTTCAGGAGCCCATGACTTCTCTCAATCCGGTCTATACGGTTGGGGATCAGATCATGGAAGCCATCATGCTTCATACCGAAAAGACCTTTGAAGAGGCCAGGGTTCTGGCGATTGAAATGCTCAGAAAAGTAGGGATTCCTTCTCCGGAAGTCCGCGTGGATGAATATCCGCATCAGCTGTCTGGAGGAATGAAGCAGAGGGTCATGATTGCCATGGCGCTTTCCTGTAACCCGTCTCTTCTGATTGCCGATGAGCCGACAACAGCTCTGGATGTGACCATTCAGGCCCAGATTCTGGAACTCATGCAGGAATTGCAGAAGGATACCGGTATGGCCATCCTGATGATCACCCATGATTTGGCCGTAGTGGCTGAAGTCTGTGATCGGGTGGTTGTGATGTATGGCTCCCGGATTGTGGAAACGGCCAAGGTGGAAGAGCTTTTTGAGCATCCCCGCCATCCGTATACCATCGGGCTCTTTGCTTCGATTCCCCGCATTGATGATGATTCGGACCGGCTGACTCCCATTCCGGGATTTGTGCCTTCTCCGATGAATTTCCCCAGTGGCTGCAAGTTTCACAACCGTTGTTCAAAGGCTGAGCATCGCTGCACTCTGGAAGAACCCGAATTGCGCGAAATCCGCCCCGGCCACAAGGTCGCCTGCCATTTTGCAGACGAATCCGATGATATTCAGGCCAATACCGACATGCTGATCTGAGGAGCAGGCTATGGCAGAGAAACCAGCAAGCAATCGTCGTGACGCTCCCATTTTAGAAGTGAAGGGGCTGAAGAAATATTTTCCGATCTATAAAGGCGTATTCTCCCGGCATGAAGCTGACGTGAAGGCCGTGGACAATGTTTCCTTTACCCTGAAACAGGGGGAAACCCTTGGTCTGGTGGGGGAATCCGGTTGTGGAAAGACCACCACGGGGCGCTGCATCCTGAGGCTGATTGAGCCAACGGCCGGAGAAGTCATTTTTGAGGGTCGCGATATCACCAAGGCCAGTGCCCAGGAAATGCGTGAAGTCCGTAAGGGCATGCAGATCATCTTTCAGGATCCCTATTCCTCTCTGAATCCGCGCAAGACGGTTTCGGATCTGATTGGGGAGGCCATGCTTTACCATGGCATTGTCCAGTCCGAGGAAGAGAAGGACGATCGGGTCCGTGAGCTTCTGAACAAGGTGGGCCTGGCTTCAAGCTATCTCAACCGTTATCCGCACGAGTTTTCCGGTGGTCAGAGGCAGAGGATCGGGATTGCCCGGGCGATTGCTCTGAATCCTAGGATTGTGGTCTGTGATGAAGCTGTATCGGCTCTTGATGTATCGGTTCAGGCCCAGGTTCTCAATCTTCTGATGGATCTGAAGGATGAATACAATTTCAGCTACATCTTCATTGCCCACGATCTTTCCGTAGTACGTCATATTTCGGACAAGATCGGAGTGATGTACCTGGGGCAGATGGTTGAAATCAGCCCGGCCAAGGAGCTGTTTCAGTCTCCCAAGCATCCCTATACCCAGGCTCTTCTATCCGCTCTTCCCAATCCGAATCCAAAGAAGAAAAGCGAAAGAATTCTGCTCAAGGGCGATATTCCGACTCCGATCAATCCTCCTCCTGGATGCTATTTCTCTTCCCGTTGTCCGCACGCCCTGCCGATCTGCCGGGAAATGGAGCCTTCGATGAAATGGATCAACTCCACTCACTGGGCTAAATGCCATCTGGTCGATGATCGTCGTTCGGCAGTTGTCGGACCACCAAACGGGGCTCCGGAGCGTCGAAAAAATCCTTTTGAGTTGCCACCACAGGTCCCATCTGATATCAAGATCTGATCATGGATAAATATCTGATTGAAGGGGGACGCCCCTTAAGAGGAACCCTGAGTGTTTCCGGGTCCAAAAACTCCTGTCTGCCGATCATGGCTGCGACTTTGCTGATTGAGAGCGAAGTCATCCTCAAGAATATTCCCGAGCTCATGGATGTAAGAACCATGGCCAAGGTTCTTCAGAATCTTGGTGCCAGGATTGAATGGGATCGGCAGGCTGCCGTCATGAAAATTGACTGCAGCCAGATCGATTCTGTCGTAGCTCCTTATGAACTGGTGAAAACCATGCGGGCTTCTTTTCTGGTCATGGGGCCGCTTCTGGCCCGTTTTGGCCGGGCTGAGGTCTCGCTCCCCGGTGGTTGCAGCATCGGCACCCGTCCGGTTGATTTCCATCTCAAGGCTTTCCGGGAAATGGGGGCAGTGGTTGAGATGGGGCAGGGGAATATTCAGGCCAAGGGCAAACTCGATGGGCGCGAGATTCTTCTGGAATTCCCCTCGGTAGGAGCCACGGAAAACATCATGATGGCAGCGGCCATCACTTCCGGCACAACTATTATTGAAAATGCTGCCCGCGAACCGGAAATCGTGGATCTGGCCAATTTTCTGAATCAGGCCGGAGCCAGGGTCGAGCATGCCGGTTCTGCCCGGATTGAAATCCACGGGGTAGATGGCCTGAAGCCTCTTGAATACCCCATCATGGCAGATCGGATTGAAGCCGGAACCTTCCTGATTCTTGGGGCCATGTGCCGCAGTGGAATCCGGGTGGAGAAGGCTCCTGTGGAACATCTTGGTTCTCTTCTGGATAAAATGAAGGAGAGCGGGGTTCAGGTCCGTGAGGATGGAGGCGGGCTTGTGGTTGAAGCGGCCTCCGAGCTCAGTGGAGTGGAGATTCAGACCCGACCCCATCCGGGCTTTCCGACCGACCTGCAGGCTCCGATCATGGCTTTTCTTGCGACAGTTCCCGGAGTTTCGGTCATTTCCGAAGGCATTTTTGAAAACCGGTTTCTACATATCCCTGAACTTGTGCGTATGGGGGCAGACATTCACCTCGATGGCAGCAAGGCCATCATGAAAGGTGTGGCCCGGTATCAGGCTGCTCCTGTCATGGCGGGCAATCTGAGAGCGGGAGCCTCCCTGGTTCTGGCTGCACTGCTTGCCAAGGGCACCAGTGAGGTCAGCCGTATTTACCATATTGATCGGGGCTATCAGAGGCTTGAACAAAAACTTGAGCAGATCGGGGCCGTGATTACCCGTAAAAAGGGCTGAGGTCGAGTCAATTTTCCTTGCATTTCCATAGAGGGTTGAGTACAATTCGGCCTGCCTGAAGCAACGGCTTCGGGTACATGCGCGGAGACGTGGCCGAGCGGCTTAAGGCGCACGATTGCTAATCGTGTGAGGCACAACCTCCATGGGTTCGAATCCCATCGTCTCCGTGCCATGTTCATCGTGGCCGGCCTGGCGAGCACTCGTCGGCCGGTTTCCTGTTTTCAGGGGTTTTCTGATGCGGGAAACTTCGGGCCCCCACCTTCTTAAAGGGCAGGAACGCGCGTGGATGCAGATGCACTACACAAACTAGACAGCATCTACCGCTTTTTTCAGGAGCAGCCCGGTGAGCACAATGCAGAGGCCATCTGTCATGCGCTTTTTCCGGACAAGCCTATGGAGCAAGCGGCAGAATACATCCGCCGGTTGATTGCGGATGATGTCCGCTTCGAAGAAACCGGCAAGGGTGTGTTTCGTGCTATCCCTCAGGAAAAGAAATCTCCCCGTCTTCAGGATCTCAACTGGTGTGTTTTCGATCTGGAAACGACCGGAGGAACTCCCCCTTTGCACCGCATCATCGAAATCGGCGCGGTCCGCATTGAGAAGGGAGAAATGGTCAAAGACTTCAAGGCCCTGGTTCAGCCCAATCGCCCGATTCCGGATTATGTGGTCCGCCTGACCGGCATCACTGATGGCGAGCTTAAGGGTGCCCCCCAGATCGAAGAGGTTCTGCCCCAGTTCATGGAATTTGCCAAGGACGCGGTTCTGGTCGCCCATAATGCTCTTTTTGATATCAACTTTCTCGATTACGAGCTTCGAAGGCTTGGCATGGAGCCTCTGAAAGAGGCCGGGGTCTGTACCCTGAAAATGTCCCGCGGGCTTCTGAAGGACGAAGTGACAGCCCATAAGCTCGAAGCATTGGCTGAGCATTTTGGGTTGACCATTGAAGATCGCCATCGGGCCTGGGACGACGCCAAGGCAACGGCCCAGATTCTCTTGCACTTTCTCAAGCTTCTGGACCAGGATGGTCCCGCCGATCGCAACACAATCCGGAAATACCTGCTGGAGCCAAGAGGGGAATCCCTTTCCAAGGCTCTGATGGGGCCGGATGATGTGGAAAACCTGCCAAGAACCTCCGGTGTTGTTCTCTTCAAGGACCGCTCGGATCGGGTTTTGCAGGCCGCTCCCTTCAAGAATATCCAGCGCGAGCTTCGGGGCATGCTTTATGCCGATATGCGCGGAAGCAGCCTAAAGACGGTTTTTCGCAAGGCTTCCGGCTGGGAGGTCAAAGAGACCTCAAGCTATCTGGAAGCTGTTCTGGAAGCTGCCAAGGTCAGGCTTTATTCCCGTGGTGTTGGTCGTAACTCCTGGTATCTGAAGATTGTGGATGCCGAGCAGGGACTGGTCGCAGTCACTCCGCGTAAAATCAAGGACAGCTCCGTCTGGTACGGTCCTTTTCCCTCCATGGATGATGTTGTTCGCCGGCTTGGGCCTCAGGCTGAATCCGTGGACATCAAAACCCTGAAAATTCCTGGGCGCTCTTCCTGGACCAAGGCTTTTCGCCTGCAGGGAAATCTCAGTAAAAGCCTGAAAGGCCTGGGTTTTTCCAGCCAGGAAGCTGACTTCATCCTCGCCGTGCCCCCGGCTGGCGAGCAGGAAATCGAATTTCTTCTGGTGCGTGAAGGCAATGTTGTGGAGCGTTTCAAGGTCGAGGACATGCTTTCTGAAGGTGTCAACGACAGCCTGATAGAGAAACTGACCGAAGTCTTCGTCAACCGCCCCAAGGCCGTTAAAAAACGCCGCGACCCTCAGCATGAGCAGGAGTATCAGGCTCTGATGGACTGGCTCAACCGCGAAAGCCGCCAGGAGTCCCATTGCCGGGTCTTCAGAATCGATCTCAAGGATCAGGGTGTTGAGGAAGTCGTTGCCCTGATGCTTCTGGGGATTCGCGACTGGATTTACTAGGCCCTTAGAGGAAAGGTGCTTCCTGATTCGGCTGGCTGCAAAAGCCACCTGCTTTGGCTTATCTGAAAAACTCCAGTTTGATGTAGCTCTGCT
>CAZDAM010000012.1:36829-47968 GCA_964503595.1 uncultured bacterium | reverse complement strand
AATCTGATCACGCTCTGTTTCAGGCATCATGCTCTGGTGCATGAAAGAGGCGGGAATGAAAGTCCTGTTATCGTCAAATGAACATATGGCGTCGCAAAGAGAGAAAATTTCGAAAGCGTTCCGGTCTGATAAGTATATACTCTGGACATGATTGGGGGATAACTTGAACGGGGGCCTCAGACAGCTCAGGCAACGTGTGAAAAATGCTTTTGGAAGACATGCATATTTCAAAGACACCCTCTAAGTTTGCGAACCGGAAAAAACTGCTTCTGATTCCCCTCTCCTGAAATCCGGGCTGCCCATTTCCTTCCGTTCCACACCCGGACGGTGTAACGCAGGGACCCGTATCTGCGATATGAATGGCTATGGTTGTCCTGAAGATCGGGCACAATCAAAGGTAGTTCTGGCAAAAAGTCGGGTTTTGCGGTTAGAATTGTGCGCACTTTTTGCCATGTGGAGGTTTACATGTTGCGAAAAATGATTTTACTGGCCGGATGCGCAAGCGCAGTTCATGCCGAACAGAAAACTCTGGAAATGATCATTCCGGTTGAAAAGCAGACCCCTGTGTACAACACCATTGTGGAAAAAGTGCCCTATGAGTACTGCTATGACCACAAGGAGAATATTCAGAAAAACGGTCGCAACAATGTTCTTGGAGCCCTGATTGGCGGAACC
This sequence comes from uncultured bacterium, assembly GCA_964503595.1. Lineage (GTDB taxonomy): Bacteria > Muiribacteriota > UBA6191 > UBA6191 > UBA6191 > CAZDAM01. Next base: position 47,293 of record CAZDAM010000012.1, on the reverse strand, counting down.
ATTGGCACTCAGGTCGGTGGCGGCAAGGGCAAGGACGTGGCAACTGTAGCCGGGACCGTCATTGGTAGTGGCAATAAAGATGAGAACGCCATCATGAGTGGTCTGATCGGTGGGGCTATCGGCTCCCAGATTGGTAAGGGCAAAGGAAAGCAGGCCGCCACGGTTCTTGGGGCTCTTCTGGGAACCCAGATGGGTACACGTCGTCAGGATACCGGTACCAACCGGGTCGAGCGCCGCTGCGAAACCCGCTATCGTGATGTCAGCCGTCAGGTTTTAAGCGGCTACAACCACAAAGCTACATTCATGGGTCAGGAACTGCTGAAGTACTATCCTTCCCAGTTGGACAAGCTTCCTATCACCATCCAGATTCAGTACTAATTCGAGGAAAGGATTTAAACACCATGATTCAGATGTACGGGGTTTCCAAGGCCTATGGCACCAATAAGGCCCTGGACAATATCAACCTGCACATCGAAAAAGGTGAGTTTGTCTTTCTGGTTGGCCCCAGCGGGGCTGGAAAAACCACCCTTATGCGGCTCATTTTCCGGGATGAAGTTCCTTCTCAGGGCAGCATTCTGATCGATGGTCGCAATATCGAGCGCCTCTCCAGTGGAGCCATTCCCTACCTGAGGCGCTCGATCGGTGTGGTTTTTCAGGACTTCAAACTGCTCACGGATAAAACTGCCTGGGAGAATGTGGCCTTTGCCCTGAGGGTGGTTGAAGCACCCCTTCACGAGATTGAAAGGCGCACCAGTCAGGTGCTGGAAATGATGGGGCTGGCTCACAAACGCCATTATTACCCGGCCGAACTTTCGGGAGGCGAGCAGCAGCGTATCTGTATTGCCCGGGCTCTGGTCAATGACCCGGCCATTCTTCTGACCGATGAACCGACCGGTAATCTCGACCCGGATCTGGGCTATGAAATCATGAAAGTACTTCTGGACATCAACAGCCGGGGTACCACGGTTCTCGTAGCCACCCATGATGCAAATCTGGTCAACCGTCTGCAGAGGCGGGTTCTGCACTTAAGAAATGGGCGTATTGTGAAGGATACTCTCCGCGGCACATACCATGAAGATTAGAACACTTGCCTATCATTTCAAACAGTCCATGGCGGGCTTTCGCCGCTCCGGAATCATGGCGATGGCGACCGTTTCCACGGTAGCCGCATCCCTCATGATTCTGGGATCTTTTCTGCTTTTTCACGGAAATCTCAACCTTCTTCTGAAAAATCTCCAGGGCCAGCTCAAGGTTCATTTCTACCTCAAAGACACCTCCCGCCAGGAAGAAATTGCAGGTTTTGTTCAGGCTCTGAAAAAAGAAAAAGCCGTGATGGATTACAATATTGTCTCCAAGCAGGATGCAATTGAGCTGATGCGCAAGGACCTGGGAGAGGATGGGATTCTTCTGAACAACCTGACCTACAATCCACTGCCCAACACCATCACAGTGACCCTGAAGCCGATTGACGAAGCCCGTGGATTCCGGGAGCGCTTCTCCTCCCATCCCATTGTGGAAATTACTTCCAGCGGCAAGGATTGGGTCGATAAAGTCCTGAATCTGATGTATCTCTCGCGAGTGACGGGTTCAGTCATGGTGATTTTTCTTGGGCTGGCCAGTCTCTTCATCATCTCAAACACAATCCGTCTGACCGTCTTCGCCCGTCGGCAGGAAATCGAAATCATGCGCCTTGTTGGAGCTACCAACTGGTTCATCCGCAGTCCCTTCCTGATGGAGGGCGTCATGCAGGGCATTTTGGGGGCAGCAACTGCGACTGCTTTTCTGGCAACTGGCTATTTCTTTCTTCAGGAAAAAATCGTGGAGCTCTTCCCTGGGCTGGTTCTTCTGAGCTCCAGTGCTGAACTCATTCCTCTCTATCTCAAACTCTTCTTTCTGGGAATCGCCCTTGGTCTCCTGGGAAGCCTCCTTTCTCTGCGTCGCTTTCTGGTATGAGATTACTGCTTTTCATTTTCGGCCTTTTCTGCCCAGCCATCCTGTGGGCAAACCCCGATCCCATGGATGAAGTTGAGCAGAAAATTTCGGCCCAGAAAAGTGAACTGGAATCCCTTCTTCAGAAAATTGAGCAGGGTCAGAACCGCCTGAAAGAACTGAAGGTTGAACAGACTTCCCTGCAAAAAAGAATTCAGGAAACCCGCCGGGAAACAGCCCGTTTAAGCAATGATGACAACAATACTGAGAGGCTTTTTGAGGAAAGCCAGCGCAAACTTGCCAAGGCCAGGATTCAGCTCAAAGATACCCAGAGTCGATATCAGGAGCATGAAAAGAGCTTCTACAACAGAATTCGCCATGTCTACATGAACCGGACCCAGCCCTGGATCAAAATTCTTCTGAACGCTGACTCCATTGCCGATTTTGATCGCCGCCTTTTTTACTACAACCGTATTCTGGAAGCCGACAGTGGGCAGTTTGAAGCCTTGAGGAAAGAACATCTGGAAATTGCCCGTGGACTAAAAGAAATCGAGTCCCATCAGAGGAATTCCGATCTTTTGAGAAAAGAACTTCTAATCCGTAAAACTGCTCTTCTGGAGAGAATTGAAAGTGATACCAAAGCTCTTCAGGGTTTCAAGGAAGAGCAGGATCAGCTCAAAAGCAGAGCAGAGAAACTCGCTGAAACCAGCGAGTTTCTCAAGGACAAGATCCAGAATCTGATTTCGGCAAAAGAGCAGATCCGCTCCGATCTGAAAAACAATCCCAGAATCGATGCCCCCCGCCCCCAGAAAATCATCCGGAACAGTCTGAGATGGCCCGTGGTGGAGAAATTCAGGATTGCCCGACAATTCGGACATATGGGACAGGGAGTCGCCACAGTCTTTTCTCCAGGACTGGATCTGGAAACTGAGAGCGAGGCCCATGTGGTCGCGGCCGAAGACGGTGTTATTTTCTATCGGGGAGCTCCTGCCGGAAACTCCAGTACCTACGGCAAGATCATCATGATCGCTCACGGTGAGTACGATGGCCGGTTCATTACCCTTTATGGCAATCTTGACAATATTCTGGTCGCCCAGAACCAGACAATCAAAAGAGGAGACCGGATCGGAACCATTTCCCGGACCGAAAAGTTCGGCAAAATGGAACTGCCCCGCCTCCATTTCCAGGTGCGGGTCAACGGGGAACCGACCGATCCGATAAACTGGCTGGAAAAATTGAATCAGTGAAAGGATGAAGTTGATGATGCGCTTGATTTCGCTCGCTCTTTTCTTGGGAATTGTGGTGGCTCCGAACTGGTCCGCCAAGGTTCAGGTCAACTACTTCTCTGAACTCAAAACCCTCTCGGACATCCTTCGGCTGGTTCAGGAGCGTTACGTCGATGAAGAGCCCGCAGAAAACCGGGCAAAACTGATTGAAGGCGGTATTGAAGGAATCCTGAAAAAGCTGGATGATCCCTTTACCCGCTATATGCCCGCCGAAGTTCACTCAAGCATGCAGGAAGAAACTCAGGGAGAGTTCGGTGGACTGGGCATTATCCTTGGAGTCAGGGATGAAATCCTGACCGTGATTTCTCCCATGGAAGGCACTCCGGCTTTCAAGAAGGGAGTGCGCTCTGGCGATCAGATCTGGAAAATCAACGGCAACACCACTGAAAATATGGATGTTGAAGCCGCAGTCAAAATCCTGAGGGGCAAGCCGGGCACTTCCGTCACAATCTCCATCAAACGGGCAAAAGTCGATAAGCTGATTGACTATGAAATCATTCGCGACAACATCAAGGTCCAGTCGGTCAAGGCTGGCCGCATCAGCACAGGCATTGCCTATGCCCGAATCACCAGTTTTTCCACCACTACAGGACAGGATCTGGACAATGCCATTGATGAAATTGCGGCCATTGAGCCAATTGAGGGTTTTATCCTGGATTTACGGGGAAACCCCGGTGGTCTTTTAAGTGCCGCTGTAGAGGTTTCCCAGGATTTTTTGGGGAATGGCAAGACCATCGTTTCCATTCGGGGACGGACTGAAGAAGAAACTGTTTTCACTTCCCGTTCCGAAAAGAAAAGAGACTGGCCTCTGATTGTTCTGATCAATAACGGTTCCGCCTCAGCTTCGGAAATCGTTGCCGGTGCCATCAAGGACAACAAGCGCGGTATCCTGATGGGAGCCAAAAGCTTTGGTAAGGGCTCGGTTCAAACCGTTCTGCCTCTGCAGAACGGATCGGCCCTGGCCCTGACTACGGCCTACTACTATACTCCGGCCGGAATCAAGATTCATAAAATCGGAATTGAACCTGATATTGAGGTTCCTTTCCCCGATTTGAACGAAGAGGAACTTCAGCAATATCGTGACGATATGGAGCGGATTGCCAATGAGGGCTTTGAAGAAACCCGCAAGAAGCAGGAAGAATATCTGGAAACTCACAGCGAGAAAGCTGGCGACAGTACTACCGAAGCCCAGAAATCAGAGGAAAAGCGATCTGCCAGTTCCAGTCTGACCATTCCATCTCTGGATGCTCAGCTTCATCGGGCAGTGGATGTTCTCAAAGCTCTTCTGATCATGGAAAAAAGAGGTTCATGAAAGCTCTTCTGTTTCTGGGACTCCTTGCCCCTGCGGTCCATGCCAGTACCGTAAAGCACTATATCGTCCCTGCAAAAAGCCTTTACAGCCAGCCTTCTCCCTTCTGGCGGGTCCCCCTGCACCCGGATGCGACTCCCTTCGTCACGGATGAAGAACCTGCTGCTTCCTCTCCCCAGAGTGCAGTGAAAAGCTCGACTCCACCCAAAGCTCTCTCAACTCCGGTCTGGGCCGAAGGGCCGGAGAGCCGCAGACGCAAACACCTGCAAAAGGCTCTTCAGTATGAATCCCTGAGACTGAAATGGCTTAAGTCTGTTCGAAATAAAAAACAGGAAACGCCCAAAAACCCCGACTGGCTTTCTCAAAGGGTTGCCCGCACCCTCGACAGCCTGGACATCCCCTGGTCCTCCTGGAGCCGGACCAGAGAAACTTCCACAACTCCGGTTCAGGTCTTTGAGGTTCCCCCCTGGGTGAATCTTCAGTTCGTTGCCCGTCGCATCGCCCTTGGGGGACTGGTCCAAAGTGTGAGGCGCATGCGCCGCCGAAATGTTGAAAATGGAGAAGCCTTTTCTACAACCTTTCAGACTTCCACTGGTCTGGTGGAAGTTCAGCTTCTTAAACCAAGGCCCAAGGCAAGGGTCTGCATTCTCGTCGATGATGTCGGATACTCTGGAGAAGGTATTGATACCTATCTTGCCATGAATATGCCCGTCACCATCAGCGTTCTGCCTTTTTATGAAACTTCAGCCTTCTTTGCCAGAAAAGCCCGTCAGCTGGGTTTTGAAGTCATGCTCCACATGCCCATGCAAAGCTCTTTTGCCAGCTACTACAAGTATGAAAACCTGATCAAGACCAAGCTCTCGGAAGAGGAACTCAGCAAACGGGTCAAACGGGTTCTCGCAGCTGTTCCCCTGATTCAGGGAATCAACAATCACGAAGGGAGCAAAGCCACGGAAGATTCCAGGACCATGGAAGTGGTCATGCGGGAAATTGCCCACCACGGCTACTATTTTATCGATTCCGTGACCAGCCAGCGCTCAGTGGCCTATAAAACCGCCCGCAAGCACGGGCTTCCGGCCAGCCGTCGCAGTTTTGACTTTCTGGACAACACCAAAACCATTCCGGCGATTTCCCATAAGATTGATCAGCTGATCGAATACTCCCTGAAGCACCCCGAGAAAGTGGTTCTGACCATCCTGCATGAAAAAACAGCTCCAGCCAAGGCCCTGGATGACAAGCTGGTCCGGTTCAGAAACCACGATATCGAAATTCTTTCCCCGAGCGATTTCCTGTTTCCCTGAAGTTCAGGTTTCAAGATTCAGATTCAGCCAGCGGGACTTGCGGGGGGTCACTTCTACAGCCATTCCCTGAGCAAGCAACCAGGCCAGAGGTACGGGCAGACGCCCTTTTGGCAAAGGCAGAAAAATCTGCGTTTCTTCCACCATGAAACCCGGCAGGGCCTTCGAAATGACCGGAGCCAGCATTTCAAGAGACACCTGATTTCTCAGGGCATTGGCAAGCTTAAGCCCCAGACGTGCCAGCCAGTCTCCCTGAGCTTCAATCGAAGGGATTTCCGGCATATCCAGGACAATCCACTGACCCTTCATATCTCCTTCAAGCCTGACGCTACGTAAAAATGCTTCCGTCCGGTAAACCGTATTGCCTCTCAGGATCCGGGCCCGGGCAACCAGAAAGCCCCTTTCCACGCTCAGCTCCACCTCTGTATCCTCTTCAGGATCCAGAAGTTCGACGTAGCGAAAAAGAAAATGCAATGGAATTGGAATCGAAGGCCATTTCATGGGACTACCATCATTCAGGAATTGCATCCAGTGGGCAAGTGGCGTTCAAACCAGTATACTCTAACAGATTTTTTCACACTGACCCCCGATAGAGGGGAGGATAGCATGCGATTTTTCCCGGTGGCCATTGCGGCCGCAATCCTGATGATAGGATGTTCCAAGGAACGTGCCTCTGAAAAAGAAAGCTCGAAAGCTCAGTCCCAGTCCCAAAAGAAGCTACCGGAGCCCAGTACAGCCTCTTCCGCTCTGCCTTTTCCCTCAACCGAAGGAAAGCCCCATTTTGAAGCTGATGGTTTAAGCTGGCATCTGCTTGAGGAAGGCAGTGGCCAGGTTGGCAGGAAAGGGCAGCAGATCACGGTTCATTACACCGGCTGGCTTCCCACCGGCAAAAAATTCGACAGCTCCCGTGACCGTAACGATCCCTTTTCCTTTCAGGTTGGAGGCAAGGTCATTGCCGGCTGGAACATAATGGGAGAAAAAATGCGTAAAGGAGATCGGGTCCTGGTCACCATCCCTCCCGAGCTTGGTTATGGCGGCCGGGATCTTGGGGTCATTCCACCCAATTCCACTCTGATTTTCGATATTCAGGTTCTGGAAATTCAATAGGAGTCGATCATGGATAAGACCGTACTCGCCTGGGCAGCAATTCTAGCCTATGTCGCCTTCACTCTCCGTCTGACCTTCAAATCCAGATCCGGAGCAGCCGCGGATGTGAAATCATTCGCCCTGGGTACACAGGCAATTGCCCCCGGCTGGGTCGGTCTGTCCCTGGTAGCCCAGCTGACCTCTGTGGCTACATTTGTTGCCAATCCTGCTCTGGTCTACTGGTATGGACTTTCCGGCATGATGGGCCTTGGGGCCGCTGCCGGAAGCGGTATCATGGTTGGTCTGGTTGCTTTCTCCGGCGCTTTCCGCCGGGTTGGAGGCCGCATTCAGGCCCTCTCCATTCCTCAATGGCTGGGAATCTGCTGGAATTCTCGCGGCATGCGCCTGTTCTATGCCATCATTTCCCTGAGTCTGGCCAGCTTCATTGTCCTGATTGCCGTAGCCGTCAGTGAAATCATGGCCGAACTCCTGGGTCTGACCGGAACTCAGAATGTCAAAATCATTCTTGGGGTTCTGATGGCCTTTGTATTTGCCTACACCCTGATGGGCGGGGCTTCCACCTCCACCTATACCAATGCCCTTCAGGCTGTGGTCATGCTCATCATCGGCCTGGTCCTGATTGGATCCGGAGCTGGTCAGTTCTTTGAAAACCCTGGCCTGATCGATAAGCTTCATGCCATTGATGCCAATCTGGCTTCCACGGTCAATCCAAAATCACTCTACTTTCGGGATCTCTTCGAAGTTTTCTTTTGTAATTTCCTGGTCGGAATCGCCATTGTCTGCCAGCCCCACATCCTGGGAAAAAGCCTGCTTCTGAAAGAAGAAAGCCAACTCAAAACCTATCTTCTGGTTGCCATAATTGCCGGGACGGTCTTTCTTCTCGTCATGCTTGTCGGCCTCTATGCCCGTGTGGATATTTCTCCCACCGAACTTCCCCGCTTTGATAAGGTGGTGCCACTTTATATCTCCCGGAACTTCAGTGATATCACTCAGGTTCTGATTGGAATTGGCATGCTCTGTGCCGGCCTATCCACCCTTGAAGGAATCCTTCTGGCCCTATCCGTGATCTTTTCCAGTGATATCCGCTCCTTCATTCATACTCCCGTCGAAGGTAAACCTGATACCGGAGCCCTGAATTTTGGCCGTGGCTGCCTCCTGCTCATGGGAGCTGCCAGTATTCTTCTGGCCTACCGCCAGATTGACAGCGGGGCCTCCCTGGCCATCTTTGCCCAGTACGGGGTTTACCTGCTGTTCACAGCAAGCTTCATGCCCCTGGCCTGTGGCATGTTTCTGCCCAACACACCTCCAAGAGCGGTCAAAGCCGGGGCAGCCGCATCGCTGGTGGGGTTTTTCCTGCCCATGATCATGCTCAAGGCAAAGATTGGTGAAATGGCCCAGGCCACTGCCCAGAACGCAGAAGAGCTAGCCAAGGCCGCTGCCGCTGTCACGCACAAGATTGCCATGGGAGAGGCTGGCCTCTCAGCTTTTTATACCTATTCCAACAACCCGGCTTTTCTTGCCACCTGCGGGATTCTCCTGTCCTGGGTTACAGTTGCCGCGATCACTCTGGCATTTGGCCCTGAACGCAAGGCATGAATCAGGAGCTTGTCAGACGACTATCCCACCCGGAGCCAGAGATGCGCTCTCTGGCCATCCGGGATCTGGTGCTTTCAGATCGCAAGGATCGCATCAGTGTTCTGGAAAGTCTTTTCAAGCAGGAACCCAATGTTCAGCTCAAATACGAGATCCGCAAGGCAATCAATGAAATCCGGTCTCTGGAAATTTCTGCCAGTTCTTCCGAAGGCAGCCAGGAAGACAATGGCAGCCTTGAACGCCTCAAAGAGGCTCTGAAGTCAGAATCGCTCCAGGCCGTCAACCGCGCCTTTGTCTACTGTGCCCGACACGGAGTCACGGATCTACTGGATGAACTGATTACAGCTTCCCAGGTTCATCCGGATCCGCTTCACCGCATCTGCCTCTTAAAGGTGATGTCTCACGATGGATTGCGCTGGCTTGCCGAAATGGAAGCCTCTTTATCCGATCCGGATTCCCGGGTGGTTGCCGGAGCCATCGAGGCTCTGGGAAAGGTCGGGGGAACCCGGCTTCTATCCCGCATTGCCGGATTTGCCAATGACCCCTCCCCACGGGTCAAGGCTGCGGCTGCCAAATCCCTGATGGATCTCGGGGAGCCCAAGGCTTTCCATATCTTCGAGCAGATGGCCGCAAGCGATCAGACCTCGGAACGGGAAGCCGTAGCCTTTGCTATTTTTGAGATTCAGTCCCCGGCTTTCCTGCCGATCTTGAGGACTTTGAGCCACGATCAGGAAGAAGGCCCCCGCATCAAGGCAATCCGGGCCCTGGAAAATCTATCTTCCAAAGGAAGCATCGAAGCCGATCAGCTCCTGAAGGAAGTCTTAAGCGTCAAACCTGGAGTTGCCCGGGCTCTGAAACCCGTCACCGATCTTCAGGATATTCAGGAAGAACCAGCCCTTTATTCCAACTATCCGGAAATCCGTTTGGCTGCCTTGAAAAAAGTCGCTGCCAGCAACCCGAAAAACGTCCAGAACCTTCTGCTTCAACGCTTAAAAACGGAACGGGATCCAAGAGTTCTGGCAACAGCCCTGAGTCTTTTAGGAGCCATTCATTCCGATGAAGACGGAAAACTTGCCGTTCTCATGAATTTCACTGCTCACGAAGACAACCGGGTAAGGGCAAATGCCATTGAAGCTCTGGCCCCCCTTCTCAAACCCGATCAGGCCGGCTTTCTGGTTCCTTATCTTCAGGACAGCTCCAACCGCGTCCGGGGAAATGCCCTGATTGCGCTGGAAAACCTTCCCGAAGTCAGTCGCAAGGATTTCAGGCCGGATCTGGATCGGGCCCTGAAAGAAATGGTTGAGCACAAGGATGAAAACTTTCGCCTCACGGCCCTTTACTGCATTGGAATCCTTCAGCGTCTGGAACATGCTCCTTATCTGGCCACTCTTTCCCGCCAGCTTTCGCCCAAGGTCAAAGAGACATCCCTTCAGCTGGTCGAACGCCTCAGCCGTCTGCACAGTTCCTGGAGAGCAGCCCTAAAGGACATTCAGCCCAAACGGCCCGATCTTCAGAAGGACTCCCTTCCAACCCGCAGCCAGGTTCTGGGGGAAGCTTCTTCAGACCAAACCACCAGCTCCCTGGACAGGTTTTTCCTCATCAGCCGCATTCTGCTTGGTTTAAGGGGAGGCTATGGAATCTATAAATGGGTCCGGGGCCTCATGTACATGAGTGTCCTCAACTCCACCGTCATCCTGGTGGTCTGTATCAACCTGCTATGTTCCTGCTCCTGGCTTCTTCTATCCCTTCAGAAAAAACGCCTGGATGAAGAACCAGCCATTCCCATCACAATCGCCACGATTGATTTTCTCAGCGCCCTGACCATGGCCTGGTGGCTCAGCCAGACCTCCCTGCTCAAGGCAGGAATGATTACTCTTCAGGGAAGCCTTGGACTGGTTCTTCTGGCTGTTCTTCTCGGGATTCGCCTGAAGGAAGAGTAGAT
>CAZDAM010000012.1:26875-36729 GCA_964503595.1 uncultured bacterium | reverse complement strand
GGGCACCATCCGGAGCCAGACTGATCGGCTCGACTGGAGATTCTTCCCGTGAATTCGGGGCCATTTCTTCGAGGTTTCTGGGACCTCCACGAACCCTGGCCATCTGACTGAGTTCCTGATTGGTCGAATTCGTGAAAATGGAATCTGCCGGGCTTCTTCTTCCCCTTTCCTGCAACTGGGGACGATGAGCCTTGAAACCGTTGATGATCGGCAGAAATCCAACCTCCGGACGGGATGCCTGCCGGTTTTCCAGAAGACGGGCCAGCCTCTGGGGAGAAATTGCCGTTTCTCCTTCCATGCCAAAAAGCCCTCCCTGGGCAGGCTGAAAGCTGAGGCGGGAATTATCCGGAAGGCTGTCCAGGTTCTGAATGAAATCCCGCATCAGCCACAAATCAATCGCCTCACTCGTAGATGCCTTCAGAATCTCCTCCAGAATCGCATCATTCGGATCCTGCTCCAGCCGGACCAGAAGATCTCTTCTTCCTGAGGCTTTGGCCAGAAAGCGGGCCCGCTGGATTTCCTTGAGTCTCTGACGTTCCCGAACACCCTTCTGGACCAGAGCCATCAGCTGGGTTTCAGCATCGTCACTCTCAAATATTTCCCGAAGATTCACTCCGGTAAGACCTCCACCGGCTGGCTGCGATGACAGCTCCTGCACACTCAGAACCTGGCCGGCCTGATCTTCTGAGGCAGGCAGCCGCATATCGCCTTCAAAAACCGTACGGGTCCTGTCTCCGGAGGGAGATTCCCAGCTTCCGCGAATCACATACGATACAATTCCTCCACCAAGATTGGTCGCGAAGATATCGGCAAAAGCATGTCCCCGGACGGTTTCCTGATAGAGTTCCAGATGAGAGTTGATTCTGCCTCTCTCAGCCTGAAGCTTGGTGCGGGTCTTCTCGGAAAGCATTCTCAACCATTCCAGACCCGAATCTGCAGCAAGACGGCTTTTCAAGTCGGCTTCCAGAACCAGATCCAGGCTTCGTTGCTGGCTCATCACCGACTGAAACATGGCTACCAGGCCCAAGGAGACCACAATTGCTCCCACGACAGCCGGAATCGCAAAACCACAGCGCTGGGAATTTTCAGAATTTCCAGGCATCCACATACTCCACCACCTTCTGGTCCGGTTCGATTCTGTCCAGACTTCCGTAGAATTCCACCAGATTTTCAGCTCTGGTAAAAAAGCGGGCCCTGGACAGCTTCAGTTTGCGATTGCGGTTCTTCACCACAATCAGGGCAACCCGTCCCGAACTGTCCGCTCCCGGTTTCTCCATATACAGATCATAATCAGGAGTGAAGCCAATGAGAACCTCCCCATGCGGAGTCAGAATTCTCAATTCATTGGAAGACTCTCCCGGAGGAGGATGAAGCACGCGCCTAGCACTCAGGACTTCGAGTTCAACTGCACGCGAAAAACGGCGCATCTGCCCAAAAGCCTGAACCTGTTCGATTGCATTTCCTGATGAACGGCTCCGGGGAGCCTGGTTGGAAAAAACGATCGCAAAGATAACCAGGAGAATGGAGGCTGCGACAGCAATTTCCACAAAGGAAAACCCCTTTCTCACAGATCTCCCTTGCGATGCCACATGGAAAGCTTCAGTTCACGCTCTGAGGATCCTGAAGGATAAAGAACCGTAACGCTCAACTCCACCATATCAGGAGTATCCGGACGGGAATTCATCTCTGTTTTCAGTTTCCAGTCCTGCATCCACTGCTGCATCAAAGGCCAGTCCGTCGTAATTCCAGTACTGGAGGCGGCAAAAAGATTCAACCAGGGAGTTGCCGTGCCGCCTTCCCCAATGACCGGTTTGGCTTCATGCTGCGCAACCCCAAAGCCCTGATCCAGATTGGAAGCCATACGCTGAAGAACCAGACGGGCAGTCTGATGGGCCAGCATACGATCCCTTTGCTGATCCCACTGCCTCGTGGAATCCATGAAGAGCTGCAGAACAGGAATCAGGAAAGCCGCCAGAATGGCAGCCGCTGCCAGAATTTCCACCATGCTGAGTCCCCGTCGCATGCCTATGAGAATAGCATAGCTTGTTGTCATTTCCCCAAAGCCTGCTAGACTCTTCTCGTGCATCCCAGGCTAGAACTCACCAGCGAACAGAAGAAGATCATCCATTTTGAAGGAAATCATGCCCGTGTCATGGCAGTTGCCGGAAGTGGCAAGACCCAGACTCTGGTTCACCGTATTCTGTGGCTGCTTCAGGAAAGAAAAGTCCCTGCGAAAGAAATCCTGGTTCTGATGTTCAACCGCTCTGCGGCCCAGGATTTTCGGGAACGACTGACACAATGGGCCCCCAAGGGTCTTGAGCTCCCCAGCATTCTGACCTTTCACGCCCTGGCCCACCGTTTGCTTCCCGCTTTTGCCCGCCGGGGCTGGTGCGAGAACTTTCGCCTGCTTCATCAGGCCAGAACCCGCCATCAGATTGCCTTGGAAGCCAAGGGTCTGTTTGCCGAGGAGGCCAAGGAACCGGATGATCTTCTGGAAGCCCTTGAAATCATCAAATCACGGGGTCTGGGATTTCGCGAAGGACTGGAATGGCTTTTCCAGAAGCGGGAGCAGGAGCTCCCCTCATGGATGGAAGCGGCTCTTGAAACCTTCGAAGAAGAAAGACTCAAGCTCAGAATCCGTTTTTTTGAAGATCTTCTGGTGGACTGCCTGAAAGTACTTCAGAAGGAGGAGAAAGCCCGGCAATGGTGCTCCAATAAAAAGAGCCATATTCTGGTGGATGAAGTACAGGATATTTCACCGATTCAGGCCGATCTGGTCCGCGTTCTGGCTGGAGAAAAAGCCCGCATCATGGTTGTTGGGGATCCGGATCAGTGCATCTATGAATGGAGGGGTGCCGAGCCTTCCTGGCTGACGCAGGAGTTCCCGCGGCTGTTCCCCGATTTCACGGATCTGCGTCTGACCCTGTCCTTTCGTTATGGAACCAGCATAGCCATTGCCGCTTCACGCATTCTGGATCCTGAAAAGCTCCTGCCGGAAAGTTCCGTACTGGCCCATCCCCAAAACCCCCCGACCAGAATCCAGGGCCTTGGGATCCGGGATAGTGCCTCAGAATGTGCCGAACAGCTCAAAAACTGGTTCAAAGCTGGCTACAAACCGGAGGATGCGGCCATTTTAGTGCGCCTGAAAGAGGAAGTTCCTATGCTGGAAATGGCTCTTCTGGAGCATGAAATCCCCAGTGTTGCCGATTCGGATCTGTCCCTTTTTCACCACCCGGTCTGTCAGGGACTCGCCATCTGGCTCAAGCTTGTCTATGAAACGGAACCGGAACTGGATGCCGAACATTGGGAAACCTGGCTGAAATGGCCCCGTCCCTGCCTGGATTCATCTGGAGTCAGGGCTCTGCTCCGCTCTTCCCAACCCCTGAAAACCCGCCTGAACCGGCTTGAAGAACAGCTTCCTGCCACCAACCTCTACATGGCACGGGAGGCCACCGAAAGAATCGGGCTTTTGAAGGAACTACGCTCATCCCGCCCGGCTCCCACTCATCTGATTTCCCGGCTGGAAAGGGCTTTGGGTCTTCATCAGGCCAACCATCAGGATCTGATCGCGGAATGGATTGCCTGGGCCTGGAGAAGCCACCTTCCGGGAGAAGATATGGCCCGCAGCCTTTTGAAACCACATAAGTCCGGGGTCGAGGTCATGACGCTTCATCGGGCCAAAGGGCTTCAGTGGCCTCTGGTTGTACTGCCTGGGCTTGAAGATGGAAATCTCCCTTATCTTTCCAACGGAAACCAGACCGATCTGGCCTCGGAAAGGCGCCTTTTTTACGTCGGAATGACCAGAGCCAGCCGTGAGCTCCTGCTTCTCCACCCCCCCGATACATCTCTGAGTCAGAACCAGACGTTTCTGCCTCAGGCCGGATCCCAGGCTTCAAGATTTCTCTACGATCTGAATCTTCACCATCTAGGCGATGTCTGCCAGGAAATCAAAACCCGAAAACCGGTTCAAAAGGAGGCTTTGCGCTATCTGAGCTCCCTTGAAAAGGTTCTGGGCGATCAGGAATCCAGAACATCATAGCCGCCATCCTCGATGGACTCGGCTATTTCATCCGGACCAGTGATGCCTGCCTGATAGTCAAGTTCCAGACGGCCCGAGGACAGATCAACCTGAACACCACTGACCCCATCCATATCCGTCAGAATATTTTCGATGGCCTTCACACAGTTCATACAGGTCATGCCACCTATTTTCAGTACCAGATGCTTCATCTTTCACTCCCGTTTTTCCTTTGGCCAAAAAGCTCTCAGACTTAAAGAACTCATCACGACCAGAACCGACGACAGTGCCATCAGTCCCCCGGCAATTCCTGGATGAAGCTGACCGGAACAGGCCAGGGGAATGGCTATCAGGTTATACAAAAATGCAAACCAGAGATTCCTTCGGATGGTCCTCATGGTTCGTTTAGAAAGTTCCAGCGCTGCGACAACTTTCCCGACTCCGCCATCCATCAGACTTAAGTCAGCGCTGGCACGGGCCGCAGCACTCCCCTCTCCCATCGCCACGGAAAAATCCGCCTGGGTGAGAGCCAGTGCATCATTGATCCCATCGCCCATCATGCCCACCCCACCATTCTTCTGAAACTCCAGAATCCTGGCCTGCTTTTCCTGGGGGCTCACCTGAAAATAGAATTTCTCAATCCCGCACTGACGGGCAACTTCTCTGACCGGAGCCTCCCGATCTCCACTCAGAAGAACAGGCTCAAGGCCAAGGCTTTTCAACCGTGAAACAGCCTCAAATGCATCTTTTTTCAGTCCATCCGCAATCAGGAAATAGCCTGCTGTCTTCTCCCCGATTGCAAGCACCACAACTGACCCGGAATATCGACTGACATCTTCCGGAATCTCTTCCGAATCCGGAAGTACATAGCCGGGTTTACCAATTCTGGCGGATCGGCCCAGAACCGTTCCATGAATTCCGGAACCGGTAATGACCTCAACCTGTTCCGGAATCTGCATCTCCCCGGTAAAAAAGTCCTGAATGGCCAAAGCCAGGGGGTGGCGGGATGAGCTTTCCAGTGATGCTGCCACCAGAAGAATTTCCTCTTCCTGAAATCCGTTCACCGAAATCAGCCTCTCCACTCTTGGCTTCCCTTCCGTCAGGGTTCCGGTTTTATCCAGACAGAAGGTTTTCAGGTTCTCAGCTTTCTGAAGGGAACGGGCCTCCCGGATCAAGAGCCCCAACTCGGCTCCACGACCAATTCCAGCCATGATTGCCGTGGGAGTCGCCAATCCAAGGGCACAGGGGCAGGAAACCACCAGAACGGTAATGAAACGAACCAGAATATCTTCCAGGCTTCCCCCATGAACACCAACCCAGGAACCCGCCAATGCGGCAATCAGAATCACCAGAGGTACAAACCACTGGGATACGGCATCCGCCAGATCCTGGACCGGAGCCCGGCTGGCCTGGGCTTTTTCCACTGCCGAAATGACCTGATCAAAGCAGGTGTTTCCCCTGATCTGAAGGACTTCGACCACCAGCCTGGAACCAAGATTGCGACTGCCCGCAAAAACCTCATCTCCAGTCGTTTTCAAAACCGGTTCGCTCTCTCCGGTAAACAGGGCCTCATCAACTTCGCCACTGCCTTCCAGAACCTTTCCATCACAGGGAATATTCTCATGAGGCAGAACCTGAAACCTCTCTCCCTTCACAAGGCTGGTACTGTCCACTTCTTCGACCTTGCCATCCACAATTCTCATTGCCCGATCCGGAAGTTCTCTTCCCAGCATGCTCATGACCTGAAAACTGTGGTGACGGGCCCTTTCTTCCAGGATCTTGCCCAGTCTCACCAGAACCAGAACGGAGGAAGATGCTTCAAACCAGACATGATGTCCCTTCACGAGTCCACTGAAAATCCCCATGGAGAGAATCCAGGCACTCAGAGTTCCCAGGCTGATCAGAACATCCATGCCAAAACTGCCCTGACGAATCCCTCCCAGGGCTTTTTTCAGAAAAGGCCCACCCACGGTGAACTGGCAAAGTGTGCTCAATACAGCCGAGGTCGCAACTCCCAATGGATTCATCAGTCCAAGAAGCATGCCTCCCATATCAAAAACCAGAACGACCATACCCGCTGCAAGGCCAGCAAATTCCCGACGCGAAAGAGACGGAGCAGATGGACTGGCAACCGCTCTGGTTTCAGAAGCCTCAAAGCCGGCTTTGCGGATGATGGCCAGAATTTCATCCAGGCCCAAATCCCTGCTTTCCACAAAAGCGTTTTCAGCAGCAAAGCTGACCTCGGCCTCAACTCCGTCTTTACGATTCAGGACCTTCTGAAGCCTCACCGCACAGGCCGCACAACTCATTCCATTGATTTTTAATTGCCAGTTCATGGAATCATTCTAAACCCTGAAGTTCACTCCAGAGATAGCAGGATGCAAAGTGGCACCTTTTTTCCGGCGCAATTCATTTGCTCCTGCCTTCAACTCTGCTAGGCTTTGTATGGGTGGCGCCTCTCAGAAAGGATGTTTCATGAAGTTTATCCGTTTTTTTCGTGAAATCGTGAACACAGATGTGCCCCTTGTTGGCGGCAAGAATGCCAGCATCGGTGAGATGTTCCAGAAACTTACCCCCATGGGAATCAAGGTTCCCAACGGATTTGCCATTACCGCCGAAGGCTACTGGCACCTCCTGGAAAGTGGCGGGGTCAAGGAACAGATCGAGGCTCTTCTCAAAGATGTGGATGCTACGGATCTGGATGTTTTACAGACCCGGGCCCGCAAAATCCGGGAACTGATTTTTGAAACCCCCATTCCCACCGATCTGAGAGATGAAATCCTGGAAGCCTACCAGAAACTTTCCCGGGAATATGATATGGAAGAAGCCGATGTAGCCGTCCGCTCTTCAGCCACAGCCGAAGATCTCCCGGATGCCTCCTTTGCCGGTCAGCAGGATACCTACCTCTCCATTCAGGGAGCTCCGCGGCTGATTCACCATATCAAGCGCTGCTTTGCTTCCCTGTTCACGGACCGGGCCATGTCCTACCGCCAGAGCCGTGGATTTGATCATTTCAAGGTGGCTCTTTCTGTGGGCATTCAGAAAATGGTGAGGGCTGACAAAGCCTGCTCAGGGGTCATGTTTTCGATTGATACCGAAACCGGCTTTGACAAGGTAATCCTGATCACCTCAAGCTGGGGACTCGGGGAAAATATTGTCGGTGGCCATGTCGTCCCGGATGAATACTATGTTTTCAAGCCCACTCTGGCCTCAGGGCATATGCCCATTCTCAAGCGCCAGCTTGGCAACAAGAACATCAAGATGGTCTACGCCCCTCCCGGAGCCGAAGAAGCCACCCGCAACATTCCGACCAACCCGGAAGAACTCAATTCCTTTTCCTTAAGCGATGAGGAGGTTCTGGAACTGGCCCGGTATGCTGCCATCATTGAAGAGCACTACTCCAGGGAAGCCGGAACCTACCGTCCTATGGATATGGAATGGGCCCAGGATGGAGTCAGCGGGGACATCTTCATTGTTCAGGCCAGACCCGAAACCGTCCAGTCCCAGCGCCTGAAGTCCGGTAGAATCCGCGAACTTCAGACCTACCGGATTCAGACTCCGGAAAGCGAACGAACCCCGCTTCTCAAGGGAAAAGCCGTGGGAGGCAAGGTTGGCAGCGGCAAGGTGCATATCATTGAGGATATTGTCCATATCGGAGAGTTTCAGGAAGGCGAAGTCCTGGTGACTGACAATACCGACCCGGACTGGGAACCCGCCATGAAAAAGGCCTCGGCCATCATCACCAACCGGGGAGGCCGCACCTGCCACGCTGCCATTGTGGCCCGTGAAATCGGAGTTCCCGCCATTGTCGGCACTCTGGAAGCCACAGAAGTCCTTCAGCATGATGAGGAAGTCACGGTTTCCTGTGCCGAAGGAGAAGACGGCTTCGTCTACAAGGATCTTCTGCCCTTTGAAATCGAGTCCACCGATTTAAGCAATCTTCCCCAGCCAAAAACCCGCATCATGCTCAATATCGGGGATCCGGAGAAAGCCTTTCATTTTGCCCAGCTTCCCAACATGGGAGTTGGTCTGGCCCGCATGGAATTCATCATCAACAACCATATCAAGGCCCATCCTCTGGCCCTGATGGATCTCTACAACAACAAGCCGATTGAGAATGAAGAGGAAATCCGGGCCCTCTGCAAGGGCTATGGCTCACCCCGGGATTTCTTCATCAAGAAACTGGCTGAAGGAATCGGCACCATCTGCGCCGCCTTTCATCCTCATCCCGTCATTGTCAGAACCAGTGACTTCAAATCCAATGAATACCGGCGCATGCTTGGAGGAGCCCCATACGAACCCGAAGAAGAAAACCCCATGCTGGGGTGGCGCGGTGCCAGCCGCTATGAATCCCATCTCTATCGCCCGGCCTTTGAATGGGAATGCCAGGCCCTGAGAATGGTTCACGATGAAATGGGGCTTCGGAACATGAAGCTGATGATTCCGTTTTTGCGGACTCCCCAGGAAGGACGCCGGATTCTTGAAATCATGCGCCACAATGGCCTGATGCAGGGGAGAAACGGCCTTGAGGTCTATATCATGTGCGAAATCCCCGCCAATGTTCTTCTGGCCGATCAGTTCCTGAAGATTTTTGATGGCTTTTCCATCGGATCCAATGATCTGACCCAGCTCGTACTTGGAGTCGATCGGGACGGACATCTGGTCACCCACGTCTTTGATGAAAGAAATCCGGCCGTCAAACGCATGATTTCCATGGCCATTCAGGCTGCCAGGGATACCGGGAAATATGTCGGAATCTGTGGCCAGGCCCCTTCTGATTACCCGGAAATGGCAGAATTTCTGGTACGGGAAGGAATCACTTCCATTTCTTTGAACCCGGACAGTGTATTATCCGT
The DNA here is from genome assembly GCA_964503595.1 of uncultured bacterium. Taxonomy (GTDB): domain Bacteria; phylum Muiribacteriota; class UBA6191; order UBA6191; family UBA6191; genus CAZDAM01. Next base: position 27,855 of record CAZDAM010000012.1, on the reverse strand, counting down.
GTGGCAGCATGTCCTCAACATCGAGGAAGACATACAGGGTGAATGATGCACGAAATTTTCCTGTCCCACCTGCAAATGCAGCGTGGCACCTATCTGGGTCATCCCATTCAGATTGCCAACGGCTTTTACTGGCAGACTTCCCGCCATCTTGAGGGCCCCGAATGGAATTTTGCCTATGGTGACTGGCCCCGAACCGACGAGGATCGCGAGTCTGTTCTGAAAACTCTCCGGCTGACCGCCGAGCGTCATCAGACTCCAATGGCCTGGTATACCTTAAACCCAAAATCCCGTCCGTCATTTCTGGTAAAGCCTGTGGCTGAGGAAACCTGGATGACGCGACCCCTCTCCGATCTGCCTCCCCCAATGGGCAGAGTTCCCCTGATCTATTCCGAGGTCCAATCCAGCCAGGATCTGAATCTCTGGCTTGATATCTACGAAAAAACCTTTGGGGCAGACGGAGATCTGGATCCCGGATATCTGAGGGCCATTCAAACCGGTTCCACTCAGGCCGGGGTCCGCTGCATCCGCCTCCTGGGTCATCAGAATCAGGAAGCCGTAGCCTGTGGAGCCGTCTTTATCCGGGAAGGTCTGGCCGGCCTTTATGATGTAGCCGCCCTTCCCTCAAAGCAGGGCCAGGGACTTGGTTTTGACATGACTCTGGCTCTTATGCTCAAAGCCCGTGAGGAGGGGGCCAGAACCATGTTTCTGCAAACCGAACAGGGAACTGCCGTTGAGCATTTCTATGCCCGCATGGGATTTGAGAAATCGGGAACCGGGTATCTGTTTTCCTGGTAAAAAAAGCCCCTGGAAAGTGAGCCGGGCGAGATTCGAACTCACGACCCAATGATTAAAAGTCATTTGCTCTACCAGCTGAGCTACCGGCCCATTCCAGGGGTATTGCGGCAATACTGCCTTGTCCACTCACAGTGAGCCGGGCGAGATTCGAACTCACGACCCAATGATTAAAAGTCATTTGCTCT
>CAZDAM010000012.1:0-26775 GCA_964503595.1 uncultured bacterium | reverse complement strand
AACTCACGACCCAATGATTAAAAGTCATTTGCTCTACCAGCTGAGCTACCGGCCCCTTAATGAGTGGTGCTAATACTATACATGGTGCCTGCCAATGTCAAGAAAAAACAGTCCCATTCCCCAGGCGGCTAAAGTTCGCTCCCAGAGCCTATTTTCTCAATCTCTGAGTCCCACCATTCGGGCAAGCGGGTTTCCCCTAACTGAATCAGTTCCATCATCTTCATGGAGGCTTCAAGATTCCTGACTCTTTCTTCATTTCCCGGATGGGTGGAAAGAAATTTCAGAAAGGCCAGACCCGACAGGTCATCCTTGTCGCGGGTGAAAAAATCCGTCACACCGGAACTGTTCCCCGGAAAGACTCTGGTGAGAGCCTTCAGGGCAAACTGATCCGCCCTGGATTCCTGGTTCCGGGAAAACTGCAGCATGCCCATCTGGGCTCCCTGCTGAATCAGATCCCCAACTCCATCGGCCGGCATCAGAAAACCGAATGCCAGGATGCTGATGGCCTGAGTACTAAACCCTTTCAGAATATCCCTTGAATGAAAATGGCCCAGTTCATGGCCAAGGATCATGGCCAGTTCATTGCGGCTTTCTACCTTTGACAGCAATCCTTTCGTCAGTAGAATCCGGTTGCCAAGCATCGCATAGGCATTGATTTCCTTCGAAGAGACTACCCTGATTTCATAATCTTCATCCTTCAGATCTGATTTGGAAATCAGCTCCGAAAGCAGGGTTTCCAGATACGTCTGAAGTTTTTCTGAAGAAGCAGGCAAAACCTCTTCCAAAGGTAGTGCCCGGGCAAGGTGATGGATTCTCCTCACGGCAGAGTCAGGCAGGATGCTGACCACCAGTTCAGAGAGCGAAACCAGTACCATGACCATGATCACAATGGCCAGGATCAACCCGGCCATGAGCTGAAGCAGCATCTTCAGAGGCGAGGTTTTGGAGATATTCCCCCCATCCTCAATCAGCGCCTGATGAGCTTCAGGATCCAGATGCAGACTCAAGACTCTTCTCTGCTTTTTGGCTCCCGGTAGTACACAGCCGTACCATAAGCCAAAGCCTCGATCGAACCGATTGTCTTTCTCTGATCCGCCGATTTGCCAATGGCACTCGTTTCCATCTTCAGATTCAAAATCAGATCCGCTCCTGGACAGGATTCCTTCATCCGCAGGATGGCTTCTCTACGAGCCCGGTCCAGAAGGCTCTCGTAGGAGCTGACTCTGCCGCCTACCAGATTTCTGAGCATGGCCAGAAAGCGTTTGAAATAGTCCAAAGAGATAACAACAGAACCGGAAACCAGCTCCGTTCGCTCAATCTCACGCAGGGAATTCAGCCTCTTGAGATTTACGGCAGGAAGTTTCAAAGAGAGCTTTTCCCTCTCCTTGATGGATTTGTAATGACGATTTTCCAGAACCCGGCCAATGACATAGAATGGAATCAGAGTCACGGCCAGCTGAAAGAAAATAGCCAGTAAAGCAATAAACAGCCCTAGCAGTATTTCCATCTCAGATGCTCTCTTCCTCACAGATCACCGCGGTTCCGTAGGCATAAAGCTCTGCGGCTCCCTGTGCGACCGAGGAAGTAGAAAATCTGACATTCAGAATGGCATTGGCTCCGAGTTTCTTGGCCTGGGCTTTCATCCTGTCAATGCTTTCATTGCGGCTCTGATTCAGAAGATCGGTGTAGCCTTTGAGCTCCCCACCTACCAGATTTTTCAAGCCTGCCAGGATGTCAGAACCAAGATGCTTGGCCCGGATCGTACTGCCACTCACCAGTCCGAGATGCTTTTTCACTTTCATTCCAGGGATTTCTTCCAGATTCGACAAGATCATACGCCCTCCATTGGACACAACTATAAACAGCTTATGAAAACTAATCGAAACCGGAAGAACTTGCAACGCTAATGACAGCTAATTTTTCTCGTCATTCCCAACAGAGGGATTTGTTGTCTCATATTCCAGAAGATCACCGGGAATGCATTCCAGCTCACGACACAGGGCATCCAGAGTTTCAATTCTTATGGCACACAAATGACCATTCTTCAGTCGGGAAAGATTCACTTCGGTAATCCCCACTCTTTCGGAGAGCTCCCGAAGTCTGATCTTTTTACGCGCCATAAGAATATCAAGAGGAACAACTATCGGCAACTAGACTACACCTTCCGTGTCACAGATCAGTCTTAAAATGACCCGGAATGTTTCCCGAACCCTACGTATGACCCAACCACCAAGAAACAGTCCACACCCAGACAGCAGGATAGCTCCATACATGGTTTTTAAGCCCGGATCCCAGGGAAAAATTAATGAAAAATCGCAAGAAAAAAAGCCGAATTTCGGGCGGCTTTTTGCATGAATCTCTCAAAAATCAGAGATGAATCATTTCTCCATGAACCCCAAGAGCCGCTTCCTTGACAGCTTCAGAGAGCGTTGGATGGGCATGAACGGTACGGGCAATATCTTCAGCAGAAGCATGATATTCCAGGGCCAGTACCAGTTCCGCTACGATTTCGGAAACCTTGGCTCCCATCAGATGGGCACCAAGCAAGCGATCTGTTTTGGCATCGGCAATCAGCTTGACATAGCCTTCGGTATCCCCTGCTGCCCGAGCACGCCCGGAAGCCATGAACGGGAATTTCCCCACCCTGATTTCATGGCCGCTCTCCTTGGCCTGCTCCTCAGTCATGCCCACTCCGGCAATCTCCGGATGGGTATAGATAACCCAGGGAATCAGGTTGTAGTCCACATGACCGGCAACCCCGGCAATGCGCTCCACGCAGCAGACGGCATCTTCCATGGCCTTATGGGCAAGCATCGGTCCCGGGACCAGATCTCCGACGGCATAGACACCGGCTACATTGGTGCGGAAATGTTCATCCACGACCACAAAGCCACGCTCATTGGTTTTCACACCAGCCACATCAAGCCCCAGACCGTCAGCATAAGGGCGACGCCCTACCGCCACCAGAACATAGTCACAGGCCAGGGATTCTTCCTTGTCCCTGGCAGTAAAGACAACCTTCAGAGGATCTCCCCCCTGATGCTCCACAGCCTGAACCCTGGAGTTCAGATAGAAGTCCATTCCCTGTTTCTTCAGGGATTTCTGAAAATCCTTGGAAAGACCCGAATCCAGAAACGGACAAATCCTGTCCATGGCTTCAATCACGGAAACCTTGGCTCCCAGACGCCTCCAGACCGAGCCCAGTTCAAGACCGATCACCCCGCCACCAATGACCACCAGATGCCTGGGAACTTCAGGAATGCTCAAAGCACCCGTCGAGCTCAGAACTCTTTTTTCATCGATCGGAAAGGCCTTGATATCGACCGGAACAGAGCCTGAGGCCAGAACAATATGCTTACCGGAAATTTTAGTCGGATTCTCTCCATCAACCTGAACTTCACTATTCCCAAGCAGGCGACCATGACCGCTGTAGCTCGTAATTTTATGCTTTTTGAACAGGCCGGCAATACCGCCGGTGAGACCCTTCACCACTTCATCCTTGCGCTTGAGCATCTTTTGAAGGTTGAGGCTCACACCACTGACATCAATCCCATGCTCCTGAAAATGATGCTGGGCCTTCTCATAATTCTCGGAGGACTCCAGGAGTGCCTTGGAAGGAATACAGCCCACATTCAGACAGGTTCCTCCAAGGGCCGGGCTTTTTTCCACACAGGCCGTTTTCAGACCCAGCTGTGCTCCACGAATGGCCGCATGGTAACCGGCAGGACCACCACCGATGACAATCAGATCAAAAGTATCAGCCACTTCACACCTCCAGAAGCAGACGGGCCGGATCTTCCAGACACTGCTTCACAGTGACCAGAAACTGTACCGCTTCCTTGCCATCAATCACACGATGATCATAGGAAACAGCCAGATACATCATGGGACGAATCACGATCTGATCCTCCACCACAACCGGGCGTTTCTGAATGGTATGCATACCAAGAATCGCCGTCTGGGGAGCATTCAGAATGGGAGTGGACAGCATGGAACCAAACACCCCACCATTGGTGATGGTGAAAGTACCCCCAGTCATTTCATCAATTCCAATCTTACCGTCACGAGCCCGTTTGGCCAGCCTTACGATTTCCTTTTCAATTCCGGCAACACTCAAGGATTCCGCATTGCGAACCACTGGAACAACCAGCCCTTTTTCCGTGCTGACCGCGACTCCGACATCGTAGTAATCCTTGAAGATGATGTCCGTTCCACGCATCTCGGCATTCACGGCCGGAAAGCGCTTGAGTCCTTCGATAACGGCTTTGGTGAAAAAGCCCATGAAGCCGAGTCCGGCATCATGCACTTCCTTGAACTTATCCTTGTAGCGGGCGCGAAGATCCATAACCGCACTCAGATCCACTTCATTGAAGGTGGTCAGAATGGCAGCCGTATTCTGGACTTCCTTGAGACGCTGGGCAATACGGCGACGCATCATGCTCATGGCTACTGTTTTCTCGGAGCGATGCCCTGAAGCCGCCGGAGCCGGAGCAGATTCCTCCCGGACACCAATGCCCTGAGGCATAGCAGACGGACGCTTTTCCAGGTGATTCAGAACATCTTCCTTGGTGACACGGCCATCCTTGCCGGTTCCCGTGACGTCCTTCACATCCACATTCTTCTCTTCACTCAGACGGGCAACTGCCGGGCTTTTGAAGCCGTCGTGTCCGCCAGAAGCAGCTGGAGCCGGAGTTTCCTGAGTCTGGGCGACCTTTTCTGCCGGTTTTTCCACCGCCGGGGCAGAGCCACCGGTTGCTGCAGTATCAATGCGACCCAGAACAGAGCCAACCGGAACGACTTCGCCTTCTTCAATCAGAATCTCCAGAACTCCATCGGCTTCGGCTACAATCTCAAGAGAGGCCTTATCGGTTTCCAGTTCCAGAATCACATCGTTCTTCTGAATCTGCTCACCAGACTGCTTGAACCAGGAAGCAATCTGGGCTTCCGTCACGGATTCGCCCGGGCTGGGCATTACAATATCAATCGTGCTCATTTCTGCTCCATTCCCTCGAGGGCTCTCTGCACAATTTCGGCCTGCTCACGACCATGTACCTTGGCAAAACCGGTAGCCGGAGAAGCCCCCGGTTTCCGTCCGATATACTGGGGAACAAGGCTCCTGGCTTCCAGAAGTTCCCGCAAGCGAGGTTCCACAAAGAACCATGCACCCATATTTTTCTTTTCTTCCTGAACCCAGACGAATTCCTTCAGGTTCGGCAAACCCTGAATCAGCTCGGAAAGTTCCTGCTCGGGAAACGGATAGATCTGCTCCAGACGAACCAGCTCAATCCCTTCAGCCCCGGACTCTTCGAGTTTTTCCAGAATATCGTAGTAAATCTTGCCACTCATGGCCAGAACCCTGGTCACGGACTCCGCCTTCTGGCGAGTGCCATCGGGACGGCCAACCAGAATCGGTTCAAAATGACGACTGTCGGCAAATTCCTCACGGGCCGAAACCGCCCGGCGATGCCTCAAAAGGCTTTTGGGAGTCATCAGAACCAGAGGCTTGCGGTCCTTATGAACGACCTGACGGCGCAGCACGTGGAAGTAGTTGGCTGGAGTCGTACAGTTGCACACCCTCAGGTTTTCTTCAGCACAAAGCTGCAACCATCTTTCCAGACGGGCACTGGAATGCTCTGGCCCGGCCCCCTCGTAGCCGTGGGGCAACAGAAAAACCAGTCCGGAATGACGGTTCCATTTGCTTTCTGCCGAACTGATGAAGTTGTCCACCATACTCTGGGCACCGTTGGCAAAATCACCGAACTGAGCTTCCCAGGCAACCAGGGCATTTGGGTTGCTCAGGGAAAAACCGTAATCAAACCCAAGGACGGCAAGCTCTGAAAGAGCCGAGTTGTAAACTGTCAGCTGAGCCTGATCCTCACCAAGCTGATTGAGCGGAATGTATTCCCCTCCATCTTCTGACTGCAAAACCACATTTCTCTGGGTAAAGGTTCCTCTTTGCACATCCTGACCGGAAAGACGGACCGGATGTCCTTCAAGAAGAGTACTGCCAAAGGCCAGGGACTCGGCGAAATTCCAGTCCACCTGATCCTTCTGCCAGCTTTCTTTACGCCCCTCATGAAATTTGCGGACCTTGCGGTTGGCCTTTAAATCTTCCGGAATGGAAGAAAGCTTTTCCACCAGCTGATCCAGAATTTCAAGTTTCACTCCGGTATTGTGAACTTCGCCGTCTTTCTTAACGATATCCTGCCAGCCGAAACGGGGTTCATTCCGAAGCTTGATCGGCTCATGAGCCCTGGCCTTATCAAAGCCTTCTTCCAGCTCCTGATCCACCTTTGTCTCAATATCTTTCAGTTCCTGATCCTGAAATCCGGACTGAACCAGCTGCTCGCGGTACTGTTTGCAGGCTGTGGCATGCTTCCTGATGAAACTGTACATGGAAGGCTGGGTGAACATGGGTTCATCCCCTTCGTTGTGCCCATGCCGACGATAGCCAATCAGATCCACGGCCACATCACGACCGAATTTCTGACGGTATTCCACCGCCAGACGAATCGCATGCACAGCAGCTTCCGGATCATCTCCGTTCACATGAAATACTGGACATCCGGCCATCTTGAACAAATCCGTCGGATAACGGGTGGAGCGGGTTTCATGAGCCTCTGCCGTAAAGCCGATCTGGTTATCCAGAATCACATGCAGAGTTCCCCCCACCCCGTAACCTTCCAGGCGGGAGAGCTGAAGCACTTCCATATTGATACCCTGGCCGGCAAAGGCGGCATCCCCGTGAAGAAGCACCGGCATGACCTTTTTCCGTTCCTGATCGCCCATGGTGGACTGACGGCTGTAACATTTCCCCAGAATGACCGGGTTGACCAGCTCAAGATGAGAAGGGTTTGGATTGAGGGCAATGTAGACATTGCGACCGGAACCGGTCGGAATCTCATTGGCATAGCCCATGTGATATTTCACATCGCCATCGCCATCCACACCCAGATTTTCCCCATCAAATTCAGCAAAAACGGCCTGATAGGGTTTTTTGAAGATATTGGTCAGAACATTCAGGCGGCCCCGGTGGGCCATGCCCAGAAAGATCTCCTCGATCCCTTCCACGCCAGCCTGTTCCACCATGCCGTTCAGGAGAGGAACCAGGGAATCCAGACCTTCCAGAGAAAAACGCTTCTGACCGACAAAACGGGTATGCAGGAACTTCTCAAAGCCCTCGGCCCGGTACAGTCCCTCATAGATCGCCAGTTTCTCCTGACGGGAAAATTCTGTTTTATTGCGGGAAGACTCGACCTTGCGCTGAAGCCAGCGCAGTTCCTCGACATCTTCAATTGAGGTCAGTTCCACTCCGACCCTGCCACAGTAGGTTTCTTCCAGAAAATCGATAATCTCCCCTAAAGGAGCCTTTTCCGGACCGAACAGACTGCCGGTGTAATAGCTTTGGTGTCGCTGATCCTCACGCAGGCCATAGGTAAAAAGATCGAGCTTGGCCGAACGCTCGCGACTCCCGAGAGGGGACAGATCCGCATTCTGATGGCCCATGCGCCGATAACCCTCAATCAGTTCCACAACCTTGGACTGATCATCCACAGGAATCGAGGAATAGTCCATGGAAGAGGAGTCCGCCCCTAAAACAGCGGGCAGAACCTCCCGGTGGATGGCTCCTGTATCACGCTGAATTTCTATCTGGGTGCGGGCCAGATCAAAGCCGGTGAAAAAATGGCGCAGTTCGTCGTTTACGGATCCCGGATCTTTCTGGAAGCGGGCATACATGTCTTCCAGGTAGTCGAGATTTGCCCTTTGGAAAAAGTCCTCTTTGGACACAGCCTCTCCCCCGTTTCGTGCTGGTTTCAGTGGTTGGCAAGTATAGCCCAAGACCCTGAAGAACGAAACCGTAAGTCCGCCGAACTTCAGGCTTTGATTCTGGCCTTCAGTAAAATAGTTCCGGATTCATTCAGAGATTGGGTCTGAATCTCTTCCAAGGAGATGTTCTCACCCAGCTCACAAAGAAGTGGACCTCTTCCCAGAAGCACCGGTTCAAGGGTCAGAATCAGCCGCTCTACCAGCTTCTGGCCTAAAAACCAGGAATAGATTTCTCCGCCCCCCAGAAGAATGGGATTTTCAGCCTGTTCCTTTGCCAGAATCTCTTCAAGGAATCGTGACTGAAGCGGACAATGCCAGAGCCCCTTGTGGATTTTCACGGCTTCTCTGACTTTCCGGGTAAACACGATGCATTTTCTTCTTTTCAGGATCGATTCCGATATCTCAAAGGAGCGGCGACCAATCAGAAGCCAGTCATGTCCATCCAGAACTTCCTTCAGATGACGCTTATCCGCTCTGGAAGTGAAATCCGGAGGCAGGTCCGGATGAGAAGCCAGACGACCATCCAGACTGATGGCTGCAATCATGGGAAATCTGGTCATACCCGGATCATGCTGGTAGCATCATGCATTATGCAACCTGATTTTACTTCTTCTCCCTCATGGATAACCTCTCTTCTGGATTCCGCCGGCTCCCGCAAGCTGGCCGCTTTCCTGCATAACTACCCCTTTCTTCTGGACATCCTCGGCCTCATCCTGGTCGTCCTGAGCTGCGGTCTGGCCTTCCGCCTGACCCGCCGCTGGGTGAAAGTCCTTCTGATCCCTTTTCTGCTACGCCTTTCCAGCCATCCCTGGCTTGATCTTCTGATCAAGGAAAACCCCCTCCAGAAGCTCGCCCATATGCTGCCAGCCCTTATGGCCTATCACCTGGCCGGACTTACTCCCGTGCCCATGGCCGCCGTCAAGAACCTGGCCCTGATCTGGCTTCTATGGGCATTCCTTGCTCTGATCCAGGATATTTTCGATGCCACCAACTCGATCTACTCCACTTTTGAAGTCTCCCGAAACCGTCCGATCAAGGGCTTTTTGCAAGTCGCCAAACTCATTCTCTTTATCCTGGGACTCCTCTTGTCCTTCTCGCTTCTTCTGAATAAATCCCCTCTCTTCTTCCTGTCCGGGCTGGGAGCCCTGACTGCGGTACTTCTTCTGGTATTCAAGGACACCATTCTTTCCGTCGTGGCCAGTGTCCAGATCCAGACCAATGATATGGTGCGAATCGGAGACTGGATTGAAATGCCCCAGTACAACGCGGATGGCGATGTCATCGATATGGCTCTTCACACCGTGAAGGTCCAGAACTGGGACAAGACCATCACCACAATCCCAACTTCCAAGCTGATTGAGGAATCCTTTAAGAACTGGCGTGGCATGCAGCAAAGCGGTGGTCGCCGGATCTGCCGCAATCTTCTGATTGATACCCAGAGTGTCCGTTTTCTGGGAGATCCCGATCTGGAGAATCTCATGAAGGTCCAGATCCTGAAAAACTACCTCACGGACCGCACCAGGGAAGTCAGGGATCACAATGACAAACTGGGAGCCGACACGGCCATTCCCATCAATGGAAGACGCCTGACCAACCTTGGCACCTTCCGGGCCTACCTGAAGGACTACCTGAAAAATCACCCCCGGATCCGCCAGGATATGACCCTGATGGTTCGTCTGCTGGAACCTGCTGCCCAGGGCATACCAATGCAGATCTACTGCTTCACCAACACAACTGTCTGGGCAGAATATGAAGGGATCCAGTCCGATCTTTTCGATCATATTCTGGCTGCCCTGCCCCAGTTCGGTCTGAGCATCTTCCAGAATCCTTCCGGCATGGATTTCAAGAGTCTGGGACATATGCAGCGTGAGGTACTTCGTGCAGAAGATTCAGCCTGAAGACCTGAAGCACGCCCGCACCCTCAAAGTTTCCCAGAACACTGTCTCAAGAACTGTCCCCGGACCGGAAATCTTTGAAGAAATCCTGCAGGAGGTTCAGCGCAAGGTCATCGGCCAGCATGAGCTTTTTCATGCCCTGTTTCTCGGACTTCTGACCGGAGGGCATCTACTCATAGAAGGAGAACCGGGTACCGGAAAATCAAGTGCTGTCCGGGCCCTGGCAGAAACCCTGGAGCTGAATACCACCCATGTCATGACAGAAGCCGATCTGGTGGGAACCAATCTGGTTCTTATCGAGGAGCTTGACCGCACCCTGCCGGAGTTTCGTCGCAATCTGATGGCGGCCATGCAGGAAGGAGAAACCATTTTTCAGGGGGAAAGAATTTACCTCCTCAAGCCCTTTCTGGTCTTCGCCTCCATCAATCCGGGCCAGAATCAAATCGCCCTTTCCCAGGCAGAACGGGAGCGATTTCTGCTCTCCCATACCATGAATCCTCCAAGCTCCCACGAGCTTCGGGAAATCTTCCGGCTCCATTCCATCCCGGCCTCTTTCCGGCTGGAAAAAATCCTGTCTCAAAGCGATCTTCTGGAAATGCAAAGACTCGTAAAGCAGATTTCACTTTCCCGACATGCAGAGGAGCATCTGATTCAGAAGATTGAAGCCATTCAACCATCTCTTTCTGTGCGAAGCGCCCTTGCCCTGCTGCATACCTCCCAGGCTCAGGCATATCTTGAAAACTGCCCGGAGGTGCTTCCAGAGCATATCGAAGCCATTCAGACCCTGGTCTTGAGGCATCGAATCGAAGCCTAAAACGGATTTACCTGACTTCAGAAGGAGTATCAACGTGAATTCTCTGCATCTTTTCTGCCTACCATATCGATATGAGGGACCTGTACTCCGAGTGAGTGTCAATTGCAATAACATGCATGCTGGCAATATATAGGAAATCCTTGATCCTATAATCACAATTCGCTACCCTGACCTCACTTCTTAGGGGAGTAATCGCCCGCGAACTTCAATGCGGGGTAAGTGTCAACATAATTGGTCGAGGCCATGGCACTTGCATTCGGGAATCGCTCGAACTGATGAGACTTAGGATGACAGAACGGCTCTGATGGGACCTGTTTTGTTATCTTTGGTTTGAATCAGTCCCATCGACAGGAGTCCTCTTGGAAGCTTTCTTCAATTCCTCTCTTGCCGTTGCCCTTGCCGAAATCGGAGACAAAACACAATTGCTCTCTTTGTTTCTGGCCGCCCGGTTCGCTCGCAAGACCCCCATTGTATGTGGAATTCTGGTCGCAACCCTGCTCAATCACACCGCTTCCGCCTATGTTGGCCAACTACTGGCCAACTGGTTTACCCCAGAACAGATCCGGGTTGGTGTTGGAGTCAGCTTCATTCTGGTCGGGCTCTGGCTACTCATTCCGGATAAGGATGAAAGCCCGGAATCCACTCCATCCAAATGGGGCCCCTTTGCTGTCACCACAGCCCTCTTCTTCATTGCCGAAATCGGAGACAAGACCCAGCTGGCCACCGTGATTCTGGCTGCCCGCTATCATGCACTTTTCTGGGTCACAGCCGGCACAACCCTTGGGATGATGATTGCCAATGTTCCCGTGGTCTATCTGGGCAATAAATTCATGAAAAAATTGCCCCTCAGTTTCTGTCGCCGTCTGGCCTGCGGGCTGTTTGTAATTCTGGGGATTGCGGCTCTGATGCAATCCTGATCCGCTTATCTGAAAAAAAGCGGCCTATTTTTATTTTCGATATTGAAAATCATTTTCAATTGTGGCAGGATGTATATGTCCTGATGAAGCAGCCTCCTGGCTGTCAAATCCATCTCCTGTCGGGGTCCCGCTGTCCACGGGGCCCCTTTTTCTTTACTCCTGAAACTCCTTCCTTCTGCAGCCAAATCAAAAAAAGCTCCAATTTCTAAAAAATGATATTGAAAATCATTTTCATTTGTGTCAGAATAAGAAAGTCCTGATGAAGCAGTCCTCCTGGCTGCTGAATCCATCTCCTGTCGGGGTCCCGCTGTCCACGGGGCCCCTTTTCTTTTTCCTGCCTGAAACAAAAGTGTACAATAGATGGATGCAGAACCTCCTTCCTCTTCACCAAAAAATCTTTCTGAACACCTTTACCGACAGCCTGCCCGCCGATCCCATCACCGAAAACTACGTCCGCACAGTATCAGAAGCCTGCTTCTCCAATGTCAGGCCTGAACCCGTCACGGATCCATACCTTTACGGCTTTTCCAAGGAACTGGCTTTGGACCTGAATCTCTCCAAACCGCAGAAAGACGACATTGAAATCCTGGCAGGGAATGTCCTTAGTCCTTCCATGCGACCCTATGCCGCATGCTACGGAGGCCACCAGTTCGGTCATTGGGCCGGACAGCTGGGAGATGGAAGAGCCATTTCTCTAGGAGAACTCAGAGATTCAAAGAATCAGATTCAGGAGCTTCAGCTGAAAGGAGCTGGTCCTACCCCCTACTCGCGTCGGGGAGACGGAAGAGCAGTTCTTCGTTCCTCCGTCCGCGAATTTCTGATGAGTGAAGCCATGTATCACCTGGGGATTCCGACAACGAGGGCCCTGAGCCTGATTCACACCGGGGAAGATGTCTTAAGAGACATGTTTTACGATGGCAATGCCATGGATGAACCCGGAGCCATCGTCTGCCGGGTTGCCCCAAGCTTCATCCGCTTCGGAAACTTTGAGATTCTAGCTCACCGAAACGAGGTATCCACTCTCAAAAAGCTCTACAGCTATACTCTTAAAACCCATTTTCCTGAGCTGGGATCTCCCGATTCCCCAAAAGCCGTCCGTGCCTTCTTTCATGAAGTTTCGCGCCGCACCGCCCGGCTCATTGCTCACTGGATGAGGGTCGGATTTGTGCATGGGGTCATGAATACGGACAACCTTTCCATCCTGGGGCTCACCATCGATTACGGCCCCTATGGCTGGCTTGAAGGCTATGACCCCATGTGGACCCCAAATACCACCGACGCGTCCTCCTTACGCTACTGCTATGGTCGGCAGCCTGAAATCGGACTCTGGAACCTAAGCCGTCTGGCCATGTCCCTCAGGCCTTTGGGGCTGAGCGAAGAAGATGCTGAAGGCGGGCTTCGTCTCTACCAGAAAATCTACCGGGAAAGCTTTGAGACCATGTTTGCCGCCAAGCTCGGCTTCTCCACTCCCCTTGGTGACCAGGATCTGGATCTTCTGCATGAGCTTTTCTCGATTCTGAGTGCCACAGAAACAGACATGACCATTTTCTTCCGCAATCTGGCCAGAATTCCTCTTCAGAATGCCAGCGAGGAACAGCTTCTGGAAATTCTGGAGCCCGCCTACTACACCTCTCCCGAGGCGGTAAAAACTTCTCTTCTGGACTGGCTGGGGAAATACCAGGAGCGAAGAATCCGCCAGAATCTGAGTCCCAGTGAATCCCGCCTGCTGATGAATCAGGCCAATCCCAAATATGTCCTGAGAAACTACCTCGCCCAGGAAGCCATTGATCTGGCCCAAAGTGGTGATACCAGCCGGATTGATGAGCTTTTAAACCTTTTGAAAAAACCCTATGACGAGCAACCGGAAAATGAAAGGTTTTTTACCCGTCGTCCGGAGTGGGCACGCTATCGTCCAGGCTGCTCCGCCTTATCCTGTAGTTCCTGAGCCAATCAGTCCATCAAAAACCACAAAACTCAGACATTTTTACATGGAAGAACCCCGCCCCAAATATCGTTTTGGGCCGGGGTTCTTGAATTCATCGAAGACTGAAAATCAGCCCTGAAGAACGTTTCGGGCAATGATCAGGCGCTGAACTTCGCTGGTACCTTCACCAATCTCCATCAGTTTGCCATCGCGATAATAGCGCTCCACATGATATTCCGCCATGTAGCCATAGCCGCCGTGAAGCTGAATTCCGGCATGAGTACAGGCCATACAGATTTCAGAAGCCATCAGCTTGGCCATGGCCGCCTCACGATTATGAGGACGTTCCTGATCCCGAAGCTGGGCTGCTCTCAGAATCAGATTGCGGGCAGCTTCAATCTGAACCCACATATCAGCCACCTTGAACCGCAGTGGTGCCAGATTGGACAGAGAGTCACCGAACTGCTGTCTTTCCTGAAGATAGTGAACGGAATCTTCCAGGGCCCCACGAGCCAGCCCCAGAGACAAAGCGGCAATGCCGATCCGGCCACCTTCGAGGATTTTCATGGACTGAATGAACCCAAGATTGAAATCACCAATCAGGTGATTCTTGGGTACTTTGACATTTTCCAGAATCAGCTCGGAAGTATCGGAAGAACGAAGGCCCAGCTTGTGCATCTTGGCCCCGCTGGAAAATCCGGGCATTTCCTTGTCTACCACAAAGGCGGAAACCCCCTTGGATCCCTTGGATTTATCAGTATTGGCCAGAATGACGAAAACTTCGCCAACGGTTCCCTGAGTGATGAAAATCTTCGATCCGTTGATAAGATAATGATCGCCTTCATCGGTTGCTACGGTTTTCATTCCGGAAGCATCGGATCCGGAACCTGGTTCTGTCAGTCCCCAACCAGCCAGCTTCTTGCCACTGGTGAGATCCGGCAGGTACTTCTGCTTGATTTCCTCATCACCAAAATAGGCGATATGACCGGTTCCAAGGGAAGTATGGGACGCTAAGGTAATTGCCAGGGAAGCGTCATAACGCGCCAGCTCCTCAATTGCCAGAGCGTAGGAAACATTATCAACTCCGCCCCCGCCATACTCCTCGGGATGAACCATTCCCATCAGACCCATCTCTCCCAGTTCCTGGACCAGAGCATGGGGGAATTCCCCTTTTTCATCCCTTTCCAGAACCCCCGGAGCAACTTTCCTGACCGCGAATTCCTTCACGGTGTCGCGAATCATCCTTTGATCTTCTGTCAGTTCAAAATTCACCCTGCCACCTCTTTATAGTCTATTGAAAACGGGAAAGAACCGTACGTCCTATGACAAGACGCTGAATTTCGGAAGTTCCTTCATAAATCGTAGTAATGCGGGCATCCCGGTACAGTTTCTCGACCAGATACTCCACCACATAACCATTGCCCCCATGGATCTGAAGGGCCTCTTTTGCCAACTCATTGCATGTTTCAGCAGCTTTCAGCTTGGCCATGGATGCAGCTTCCATAAAATTGCGATTTTCGTCCTTCAGCCAGGCAGCCTTCAGAGTCAGAAGTTCGCTGGCCTCAAGCTCGGTCGCCATATCCGCAATCTTGAACTGAATCGCCTGAAAGCGGGCAATGGGGGCCCCAAAGGCAATTCTTTCATTGGCATAACGGGACGCCTCTTCCAGACAGGCCCGACCCACACCGCAACAAAGAGCCGCAATGCCGATCCGACCGGAATTCAATCCATTCATCATGACCTTGAAGCCGTTCTGGCCACCAATGATAGAGGATTCGGGAACTCGGACCCCATCCAGAGTTATTTCCACGGTATTGCTGGCACACTGGCCCATCTTATGTTCAGGTTTTCCCCGAATCAGCCCCTTGGCGTCGCCTGGAACCAGAAAGGCTGTAATTTCCTTCTTGCCATCGCTTTCAGTCGTTACCGCAGTCACAACAAAAAGCCCGGCATAGGTTCCATTGGTGATCCAGGATTTTTTGCCGGTGAGGATCCATTCGTTTCCATCCTGAACCGCTCGGGTTTTCTGATTCTGGGCATCCGACCCAGCCTGAGGTTCACTCAGGCAGAAAGAACCCAGCGTCTCTGCGGATGCCAGTTTTGGAAGCCATTCATGTTTCTGCTCTTCTGAACCATAAAGATTCAGAATTTCGCAGACCAGATGGTTCACACACATGGTAACAGCTACCGAGGAACAGCCCCGGGCAATTTCCATGACAGCCAGGGCGTAGGCAACCGTATCGGTTCCACCGCCACCCAGATTTTCCGGAACCGTCATACCCATGAGACCCAGCTCGCCAAGCTCCCGAATGACTTCTTCAGGGAATTCGTGAGACTGATCCCATTTCATGGCGTTGGGAAGAATCCTGCTCTGGGCAAAGTCCCGCGCCGCTTCCTGAATCATTTTCTGGTCTTCACCAGCTTCAAACAGATACATGCCTACCCCAGACGGAAACTCACACCGTGACCGGAATCCGGAAAGTTCCAGGAAACCGCACCCTGATCACAGGCGTGCAGACAGGTTCCGCACTCAATGCAATCCTCGTACTGGAAACGCATTTTTCCGTCAATCAGTTCAAAACAGACTGCCGGGCACACATAGGTCGTGGCCTTGTGCGGGCAGGTCGTATTACAGATTTCATCGTTCACCACAATATGCGGCTTCTTGGAAATATTGTTCTTTACCGTAATCAGACGATCCTTGATGCTGCTCACAGGTTCATTCCTCCTTCAATGGCAGTGGTGAGAAGTTCCCAGTAGGAAATTTTCTGTTCCGCTACTACTTCGCGTATGATTTCTGAAGTTTTCTGCTTGGGCCGTCCATTGACCACAAAAGTCTTTTCCACAATTCCGTTGATCAGATCCGGATAGCGTCGGAACATTTCCGGTTTGTGAAGAAAGTGGACTGCGCCCTGAAAGCGGTTCAGATCCTTCAACACAAAGGACTCACCCAGACGTTCCTGGTAGCGGCTCATCTGAGGAGCGGAAAAATCCTTGAGACGCCTGGCTTCAATGACAGTCATCGCAGCCTGGCGGCCCGATTCCATCGCCATGTTCATGCCCTCAATCGCCTTTCCTGTATTCAGAAGAAGACCCGCTGCGTCTCCAACCACCATGACTCCATCTGCATAGAGTTTTTTAGGTATCAGACGCTTGTCACCAACTGGTACAACATGGGCAGAATATTCCACCATCTTTCCGCCCTTTAAAATGGGACGAATCGATGGATGTTCCTTGAAGGAATCCAGAAGTCCGTACGGACTTTTCTTCTTATCCCGAAGACTCGCAAGTCCAAGAACCATCCCAAGAGAAATGGAATCCTTATTTGTATAAAGGAAAGCCCCGCCTTCAACACCTTCGGTACAACCGACAAACTCATTGGACATTCCGGTGATGCCTTCGAGCTGAAATTTGGCTTCCAGAAGATCTGGGTCAAACTGCCAGACTTCCTTGATTCCGGTGCCTACCAGCTCGGCCTCGACATATCCGTTCTGAAGACCAATTGAACGGGTCAGAAGGGAGTTCACCCCTTCCGCAAGAATCACGCAGTCCGCATGGAATTCATCTTCCCCGGCTTTGATTCCAGTCACCCGGCCATTTTCATCCCTGAGCAGACGATCCACCAGAATCCCGGTGGCCACCAGCGAGTCTTCGGCGAAGTCCGATTTGGCGATGGATTCCTCAACCTGCTCGCCCAGGTAGCGATCAAAACGGGAACGAAGAACAGCCAGTCCATTATAGGGACGACTCAGATAGTTGGCCGATTTGAAATCAAGGCTGGTCATGGCCTGATCGCTGACAAAAGAAAGCCTTCGATGAGTGATCACCCTTTCAAAGGGAGCATCTTCCAGAGAAAATTCTTCATTGAGAGTGGGAAAAATCTCCGCAGCCGTGGGTCCCCAGAGAACTCCCCCGGATACATTCTTGGCTCCGGTCCAGTCCCCTCTCTCGACCAGAAGGATTTTCAGATTATTGTCGGCAAGAACCTTGGCAGCCGCACACCCGGCCACCCCCCCACCAACGATGATACAGTCAAACTTTTCTTCTTCCATCAGTTGCCTGCTTTAAGCTCTTTGACCGCCTGAATCAGGACTGGAATGACCTGAAACAAATCTCCAACCAGACCATAGTCGGCAATATTGAAAATCGGAGCTTCCGAATCCTTGTTGATCGCAACAATCACCTTGGAATTCCCCATTCCTGCAGTATGCTGCACAGCACCGGAAACACCGCAACCGATGTAAAGAGTCGGATTGATGACCTTACCGGTCTGCCCAATCTGAAGAGTTGCCGAAACCAGACCGGATTCCACAACGGCCCGAGTCGAACCGACAGCCGCTCCCAGCACATCCGCCAGCTCTTCAATCAGTTTGATTCCAGCTTCATCCTTGCAGCCTCTGCCAGCGGCAATCACAATATCTGCCTCATCCAGGGAAAGCTTGCCGGAAGCTGCCGAGAGAACTTCTTTCAGAACCTGTTTCAATTCAGGAATATCGACGGAAACTTTCACGATTTCTGCTGTTTTAGATGTATCTGGCTCGACAACATCAAAAGAACCTGCCCGAACCGTGAGAATTACGCGGGAATGAGCTGTTTCCATAGAAGAGCGCACTTTGGCTGCCATCAGAGGACGATCGATCTGAATTGCATCGCCCTTGACTTCAATCCTGCAGCAGTCAGTAATTGCACTGGCACCGGTTTTCTGAGCAAGCCCCGGCACAAAATCCTTGATCGATTCGCTTGTCGGCAGGATGACAAGTCGTGGATTGACCGATTCCACAATGGTTTTGGCCGCATGAATAAAGGGCGTATTGACGTAGGTCTGAAATTCCGGCTGATCCACAACATGAATTTTCAATGCTCCAAAATGGGCTGCTTTCTTTGCTTCATCATCTGAGATGGAATAGCCAATCAAAGCGACTTCTACATCAGAGCTCAAACGGCAGGCTTCAGAAAGAACCTCCCAGGTGGACTTACGAATGGTCCCTTTTCTGACATCAGCAATCACAAGAGTTTTCATCTTCAGTGTCCTTTCAGAGTACCTTGGCTTCTTTCGTCAATTTTTCCATCAGGGTTGCAACCAAAGTCTCTGCATCTCCTTCGAATTTCTGTCCCGCCTGGCGTTGGGGAGGCAGGCTGAAAGATAAAGTCGTACTCTTGCTCCGCTCGGAAGCAAAATCATTCGCCCCCAGTCCCAGATCGGAGAGCTTTAGAACATCCATAGGTTTTTTCTTGGAGGACATAATGCCCTTCAGAGACGGAATACGTGGATCATTCATGTCATTGGAGCAGGTAATCAGGCTAGGCATTGGCATATGTACAATCTCAACGCCCTCATCACCCTGACGCTTCACAACAACCTTGCCATCTTCCACATCCAGCCCAACGGCATTTGTGACATAGGTGAGATCCAATTCTCCAGCCAGGATTCCACCGGCGAGACCCATATCGGAATCCTGAGCCTGTTTGCCCGTCAGAATGAAATCATAGGACCTGTCCTTGAAGAAAGCCTGAAGAACCCTGGCCGCTACGTGAGAAGAGCAGTTGTTCAGGGCATCATCCTGAATGTGAAAGGCCTTATCGGCCCCCATGGCAAGACCTTTTCGCAAGGCTTCCTTACCGCTTTCTCCACCAATCAGAACCAGAGTGATTTCAGCACCATGCTTTTCCTTGAGAACCAGGGCTTCTTCCACACAGGAAGCATCATAGGCATTCAAAACATAATTCATGCCATCCGTTACAATCTGCCCCTCACGAACCTGAATCGTCATGGCAACATCAGGAACCTGTTTGCAGCAAATAAAGATATTCATCCGGGTTCTCCTTTCTAGCGTCCAAAAATATTGGCAGCAATGACGACGCGCTGAATTTCAGAAGTTCCTTCATAGATTTCCGTAATTCTGGCATCGCGGAAATAGCGCTCTACATTGTATTCGCTGATATAGCCATACCCACCGTGGACCTGGACGGCCTGAGAAGTCACCCAGGAGGACATTTCCGAAGCATAGAGCTTGGCAGCCGCTGACTGCTGGTTGTAGTTGTTTCCCTGATCCTTTAACCAGGCAGCCTTCAGGGTCATCAGCCGGGCCGCATCAATTTTCATCGCCATATCAGCCAGTTTGAACTGAATTGCCTGAAACTCGGAAATCGGCTTTCCGAACTGAACTCTTTCCTTGCTGTACTGAGTCGCTTCCTCAAAGGCACCCCGAGCAATCCCAATCGCCTGGGCAGCAATGCCGATACGACCTCCATCCAGAGTGGTCATGGCCACCTTGAAGCCTTTGCCTGGTTCTCCCAGAAGGTTTTCCTTGGGTACTTTCACATCTTCAAAAATCAGTTCAGCCAGACCGGAAGCTTTAATCCCCATTTTTCCATGCATGGATTTGACAGAAAAGCCGGGACTTTTCATGTCAACGATCAAACAGGTGATACCCTTATTCCCCTTGCCTGGATCCGTGGAAGCAAAAACCAGTGCAACATCAGAATTGGTAGCATTGGTGATAAAGATTTTTGCCCCATTCAGAAGGTAGTGATCCCCTTTATCAACAGCTGTTGTCCTGGTACCGGCACAATCAGACCCGGCATTGGGCTCGGTCAGGCCGTAGCAGCCAATCCTGGCTCCTGATGCCAACGGGGTCAACCAGGTCTTTTTCTGCTCTTCCGTGCCGTAGCGCATGATAGGGTCACAGGCCAGACTGTTGTTTACACTCAGGATGACACCAGTGGAACCACACCAGCGCGAGATTTCCTCGATCATGATGGCGTAGGAAACATTGTCCATGCCACTTCCGCCGTACTCTTCCGGTATGGCAACTCCCATAAAGCCCATCTCGGAAGCCTTTTGAATCAACTCCACCGGAAATTCTCCGGTTTCATCCAGTTCCTTGGCCAGGGGGCGCACATATTTCTCCGCAAAATCTCGTGCGGACTGCTGCATGAGTTTCTGATCTTCGGTGAAATCCGTAATCATGGAATGCCTCTTTCGTCCAGTTTTTCGGGTATGACAATCTGCGATATGATATCACCGGGCCTGACAAAAACCCAGATTGAACGGGCAAAAAAAAGAGCCTCCACAAAAGCGAGGGCTCTTTTCAGGACTACCGGTCCGAATCCACTTAATACAGTAACCCCGGACGAATCATCCGGATCCGTTCGACAACTGTTTCAGCATTCCGCCTGGCCATCAGCCCGGAGGAATAAAGAACTGCCGACTGGGCCTTGCGCAGAAGGGTCCTCAGAACATAATCATCCGTAGCTTCCAGGCGTGTCAACCAGCCGGAATTGATGACCACGGTTCTGAAATCCATCGCCTGGATTTCCTGATAGCTGAAGCCAAGACCTGCCCCACCCCCGCCAAGCATGCGGACTTCGCGGACAAACTGTTCCCAGGTCATAGTTCCAGAATTGATCTGGCGCACATAATACGAAAGCTCTTCATTGGTTGGGTAGCGGTTCAGAGTCTGGAAAAACTGGTTGCGAACGCGGCTTTCCAGCACTGGGTCGTTACTGCCACCAGAATTCAGGTTTTCCAGAATCCGGCGAAAATCAGGCAGACTCAGCTGGCCGTTTCTCAAACGGCGGGAGTACATATCCCTTTCCGATACGGTCGGCAGGCGGTTAGCATAGCGTTGGAAATACTCATCCACCAGTTGCTCGTACTCATCTCCACTACTGGAGCCGCCACCATTCTCTGAACGAATCAGCTGTTCGACTTCAGTACGTGATTTGAAGCGCAGCATACGGACATAGCGTCGTGATTCATGAGTGGTCGGATAGCGATTGAAGTAGCGCTGAAAGACCGAATCCACAAACTGACGATCGCTTAAGTTGGAATTATCATCAGAGTAGCCGCTTTTGCGCTCCCAGGTCTCGACCTTCACACCCAGAAGACCTACTGCACCCTGACTGTCCTTAAGAGAAATCTGGACATGGTTCAGGCCATCACGCAGCATGGTTCCGACTTCTACCAGTCTTTCTTCAAAGCGGTTCTGCTCAGAAGGCGTATACCAGCTCTCGACGACTGTACCGTTGACCCGTATTTCAAGGCTGCCACGACGATAATCCATCTGTCTGGCCAAAACTCCCATCCGGGCTCTCTCCACCCGATAATCCGAACGCTTCTGAAAATAGACATCCAGACGGGAAAATCCGGCCTGATCCATAACCAGATTGGAAATATTCATCCAAGGGACTGCCTGAAAGCGGGCTCCGGCCATATTGACCTGAAGATTGCCTTCCTGATAGCCACGCTGGAATGCGCTGTAAAGATACCGATGAACCTGCTGCTGATTTGAGCCAGGAAACGTCGAATAGCCGGAACTGGAACCCACAGCCTGCGTATATCCTGTCTGCGCAGGCTCGACTTTGCTGACACTCGTCGCAGCAACTGAACCACTCAGTGCAAACGCTGCCATAGACGCTAAAATAAACTTTTTCATGATAAACCCCCCGAAAGAGAATGCAATTTGATTGTAAGAGGCATTTCAAATCCGTCAACCCTGAGAAAAAATTTTCTCTTCACGCTACAATCTTAGCATGCAAACATTTCTCGGCTGCCTGCTCATTCTCGTCCCGCATCTTCTGGAGTCCAGATTCTATCTCGGACCCACCCCGCTGGGAATCCGCCCGGCCATTCTGGCGGGAGTTCTGGCTTTCCTGCTCCCCATACCCCTGATTCTTGCCATCCTGCTGGGAGCAGGGCTTGCCCTTTTCCTCCAGCAGGTCTGGGCTCCAAGCCTTTTCTCCGGCTGTATTCTGGCTCTGATTCTGAAAGCCTCGATTCAGAAGGAAATGCCTGGTGAGGCTGCCATCGGAGGAGGTCTCGCTCTTCTTCTGATTCAGATTCTGCCTCCTCCTCTGGTAAACGTTCTGATTCCCTTTGGAGGGGGTCTGGCCCTGTTGAGCCTTCTGCCCAAACCTTTTTCCAGCCCGGCAAGCCTTCCTGTCTTCTTTGCTGCCTTTCTTCCCCTGGTCTGGCACCAGCCATCAGATACCGATTTTGGAAAGACTCTGGCCCACTATTCCAAAGCACGCTTCTTTGCGGAATCTCCGCCTACTGCTCAGGAAATCCGCAACCTCAAAGCCGGGACCGCTGTCTTTCCTCTGCACCAGACTCCCGATGTAACCGTGAATCAGCCCAGTCCCTGGCTCTTTTCCCTAATCCGCCTTCTGAAAGACAAAAATGCCTTCGCCCTTTTTGAATCTCCCATCGATCAAACCGTGTGGATGGTCACCACAGAAGACGCCAATCTCCTGCGCCACTCCCTGCTGGAGCAAACCCCACAAAAAAACCTTCCTCTGGGCTCTCTCCTGCTTCTGGAAAAGTATTCCTTTCATGACAGAACTCTTTTTGGGATTCAGAAAAAGAGCCAGACTTCTTATCTGCCCCTGTTCTCAAACCAGGGACCACTCCCCAAGGATCCAGTGCTCACAACCTTCTGGCATGAGTTTGTCAAAAGCCAGGATGAGCGTTTCAATGCAGAAGAGCTTGCCCGTACCGCCGAGTATTTTTTGAAGGTCAATAAGCCTCGCAAGGCCTGGATTGCTTTTCGCTATGCTCAGGAAACCGGCAGGACCTCCGAAGCTATCCAGAAAATCGGCATTGCCCTGAGCCGTGCCGGCCAGCGCCCGGAAATGGCCGTCCTCGAAGCATCCCGGCTGGCTCGCCAGAATCCCAATGAAGAAAATCTCCTCCTCTACTCCAAAACCCAGGAGAACCTGCTTGCCGCCCAGGGTCTCTGGGGTCTTAAGTTTGATCACAGTGAAGTGGTTCGAACCTACGATCAGCTCTATGCCCTGCGCCCGGATCAGAAACTATATCTTCAGCAGAGCCTCCTGCATAACCGCCTCTCCACCCTTCCATCTCTGCTTTACGACAAGCCCGGCTGTGACAGTGGATGCAGCCAGTAACAGGCCAGATCCGGCCTTCCCCCGCCTTACCGTCATTTACGATGCCCTTGATGGAGCAAGAGACGTTCTTCTTCACCAACTGAAAATAGCCCAGGAGCTTCAGGCTCAGCCCATTCTGGATATCTGCTGTGAAACCCGACATATCGATTCACAATTCAGGAAATCCGGGATGACCGGATCGAGTCGAACAGGAGTTCGTATTTGTGGCCAGAGCACAGACCGGATAAAGACCCTCTCAGTGTATATCTCTTAAAAAATAGAGTTTTTTTAGTAGACAAAACCTGTCGCCTAAAGTGCCGTGTTTTCAGAAAACATATATATATTTCAGAGCCCCTTTCGAAATGGGATGAATCCGTTCCTCAGGCCTGAAAAGCCAGAATTCCGAGCTCCGGTATCTGGTCTTTCGCACATAGCATAAAAAGCACTGAATTTGGCACTTTTCTACTATATCAGGAGGCTCTGGCCGACAAAGATACACAAAAGTTTTTGTTTGTTTTTGTACCGGAACGCTATGTGCGGAAAGAGAGCGGTGTCGTACCGGACATTGTTTCAGGCGCTTCCAGCCAAAGTCGGCCTCAGTGGGTGGGATAAGGAGCTTTTAAGACTTCCCTAAACCCGGCAGACATAATCCTCACCAATCTCTCTCAGGAAGCGGGAAGGAATCTGGTGCAGTTCTTCTCCCTGAAGAAAGCGCATGCGGGCCGCTGAAAAGAAAAGCTCCTGCTGGGCACGGGTAATGCCCACATAACAAAGGCGACGCTCTTCTTCAAGCCTGGTTGGATCATCCATGGATCCTTTATGGGGAAACAGACCTTCCTCCATACCCACAATGAAGACAACCGGAAACTCGAGGCCCTTGGCATTGTGAAGGGTCATCAGAGTGACAGTACCGGTTTCCCGATCCAGATCATCCACTGCCGCAACAAGGGCGGCTTTTTCGAGAAATCCTCCCAAAGAAGGCTCATCTTCTTTGGCTTCATACTCGGCAATGGTGCTTAGGAGTTCCTGTACGTTTTCTACGCGCTCCCCTTCTTCCTTGCTGATCAGCCATCCGGCATATCCGGTGGTGTCAAGAATTTTCTGAGTCAGCTCCAGAAGGCTCATTCCATCGCGATGGCCATCGCAGAGCGCTTCAAAAAACTCATAGAAGGCCAGCATCTGCTTGCGGGAACGATCGGGCACGGTATCGATACCGGCCAATGCCAGAAGCGGAGCCACATTCTGGTTGTCCGAAAAGATCCTGAGCTTTTCCTGAGCAGTTGCTCCGATTCCACGAGGAGGAACATTGAGAATCCGATAAAGGGATTCCGCATCCAGAGGGTTCTGAATCAGGGAAAGATAGGCCAGAATATCCTTGATTTCCTTCCGTTCAAAGAAGCGGTGTCCACCAAAGATCCGGTAAGGCAGACCCGAGCGGATAAACTCCTGCTCCAGAACCCTTGACTGGGCGTGAGTCCGGTAGAGGATGACCATCTCACCAAGTGAGACTCCATCCGACTGCAACCGGCGAATCTCGGATAGGACATAGCGCGCTTCATCATGCCCGTCCCGAGCCTGATAATAGGCAATGCGATCATCGCCACCCTTATGAGCCACCAGACGTCCCTTGCCCTCAAAGCGCTGAGTGTTGTTCTCAATCAGATGATTGGCTGCTTCCAGACAGATTCTGGGGCAGCGGTAGTTGATATTGAGTTCAAAACGTCTCACCCTGTCTTCACCAAAGTCCCGATTGAAGTTGAGAATATTGGAGATATCCGCCCCACGCCAGGAATAGATCGACTGATCCTCATCCCCGACCACACAAAGATTCCCATGACCTTCACTAAGAAGCCTGATAAGCATGTACTGAGTCGGGTTGGTGTCCTGGTATTCATCCACCATGATGTACTGAAACTGCTTCTGGTAGCTCTCCAAAACCGATTTCTGGTTCCGGAACAGAAGGACCATATTATAGAGAAGATCATCCAGTTCCATGGCCATGGCTTTTTTGATTTCCTCCTGATAGACCCGGAAGATATCAATGATATGGCTGTCAATGGTGCGCGGATCGATGTCCGATGGCAGGAGAATTTCCTGCTTCCAGGAGCTGATCTGTTCCAGCATGCGGGCTGGCGGATATTGTTTAGCATCCAGATTCAGAATCTGAAGAACCCTTTTCACCAGGGATTTCTGCTCGGGAGGACCATAGATGGAAAACTGGATATCGTAGCCCAGAGCTTCGGCGTGCTTGCGAAGAACCCTGGCTCCCATGGAGTGAAAGGTAGTCACCCAGGCTCCAATCCCCCGACCTCCAAGAAGATGCTGAACCCTTTCTTTCATCTCAGCCGCTGCCTTGTTGGTGAAGGTCACCGCCAGTACGTTTTCGGGATCCACCTGACGGTCCCGAATCAGATGGGCAATGCGATGGGTAATCACCCGGGTTTTCCCGGAACCGGCGCCAGCCAGAATCAGAATCGGCCCATCAACCGCCAGCACTGCCGCTTTCTGCGGTTCATTCAAGCCTTGAACCAGATCAGATTTTTCGTATTCAGATTCCTGCATAGGCGCATTGTAGGAGGAGTCAGCAAATCCAGCAAGA
Organism: uncultured bacterium; assembly: GCA_964503595.1. Lineage (GTDB taxonomy): Bacteria > Muiribacteriota > UBA6191 > UBA6191 > UBA6191 > CAZDAM01. The sequence continues at coordinate 911 of CAZDAM010000012.1, read as the reverse complement.
TTTGACCGCATTATGATAAATTAGTGTTTTTGGATTCACCCTGAAACCGGAGGAAAGCCTTCAACACACCTACCCTGTATAGCGGGAAAGAACCAGCACTGACTTTGAGAAAATCCCTGAAACCACGCACTGAAGCCTTGAAGGTTCAGCCCAGACTGGATGTCATTTTAGTCGGAGAAGATGAATCCTCACGGATTTATGTCCATATGAAGCAGAAAATGGCAGCAAGGCTCGGCATCAAATCAAGGCTTCACGAGTTGGCTGCTCATGCCACCCTGAAGGATGTACAGGACAGAATCACCGCACTCAATCACAACCCCGAAGTTCACGGGATTCTTTTGCAGCTTCCCCTGCCTTCCCACCTTCCTGCCAACGAGATTCTGAGCTTCATTGATCCGAAAAAGGATGTGGATGGCCTGACCCCGACTTCTCAGGGGCAACTCCTGTCCCATCTTGAAGGGTTTGTTCCCTGTACTCCCCTGGGCATTCTCAAACTGATGGAGTTCTATAAGATTCCCATTCGGGGACAGAACATCCTGATTGTCGGAAAGTCGGCCCTGGTTGGTCGCCCGATTGCCCTGTGTCTGATGCACATGGGAGCCACCATCACAATCGCCCACCGGCACACCAGGCTTCTGGCCGAGCATTCCCACCATGCCGACGTCATCATCTGTGCCGCAGGCCACCCCAATCTGATTCGGGCCGAACATCTGGGGCGGCCCTGCTCCCTGATTGATGTTGGCATCAATCGCCTTGAAAACGGGAAAATCGTTGGGGACATGGATTTTGAGGAAATTCTGAAAAATCCTTTCTGCCAGGGTATCACTCCAGTACCTGGTGGGATTGGTAAAATGACCATTCAGGCCCTCATGGCCAATACCGTACTGGCGGCAGAGCGGTTTACAGACTCA
>CAZDAM010000011.1:0-48701 GCA_964503595.1 uncultured bacterium | reverse complement strand
AGATGCTTTCCACCGAATTTCTGGAACCTGTGCGCCTGGAGATTCAAACTTTGGCGGATGCAATGGGAGTACATCGAAATTCCCTGAGTAGAATCCTTCCTGATAAAGGGATCGGAGCCGCTTTAGGAACCTCAACGGAAGAAAACCCTGGCTTGCAAAGCAGTTATGCCTTCGGGCCAACTCCCATCCTGATTCTGGCGGATCAGAGTGGCCGTTTTGAACCAGATGGTATTTTGGGGACGAAGCCCCCAGCGAAAATCAGCAGGATGAGGTACACAGATAAGCCCAGGCATATCCATGCCGGAAGCCATATGCCAGGCCGTGGAAGATACTCCGGCATAGCCTGAATATTTCTGAAGACCTTCATGCATCAATATGAGATCCTCCTGAAGAGAAGAATGATTTTCGACCTCTTTTCCAAAACCTTTTTCAAAAGCCAGAAGGTCTTCCGGTTTTGGATTTCTCTGTAAGACAACACAGTCTTTACCGGTTTTTTGAAGCAGAGTCCCAAGCCAGAACGGATCTACCCTTTTTCCCACACCCGTTGCGTCTTTCATGGCAATCTGCGGAGCCCCGGCCTCCCACTGAACACAGATCGGGCCGCTGGGGTCGCAGCTTCCCATAAACAGGGGGGCAGGAATTTCCCGAAACCCTTCACGAATACAGATATGGGGTAGATCTCCAAGCTCAAGAACAAGGGAATCCGGCCCCGGATTTCCCTGCTTCAGTTCAGGTAGAATCCTGGCAATCAAAGTCTGATTCTTCGGGCTCAGTAAGACACTGATTTCTTTCGGTCCAAGCTTTTCCAAAACCGGCAGGTAGCGAAGAAAAAACAGCTCATCCCCAAGCCCCTGCTCTCCATTCAGATGAATCCTCTGCCTCCTGACGGAAGGAAATTCCGAGCCAAGCGGAACTTTGGAGGCCTCAAGTACAGAACTTCGAAACCGATGCAGATTAAATCCCCGCTCGATTTCTTCCGCATAGAGTAACAGGTATCCCATTCGCCCCATCAAACCAAGACGGGAGGAATCAAGTTTTAAAGCTTTGGAGAAAGCCCCGATGGCATCCTGAATCTTAAGATCAGCTTCGGCACACCGGCCCAGAAGCTCCCAGATTTCAGGATCCTGCAGAATGGGAGCAGCCGCAGAGAAGATTTTACAGGCTTCGGAAAATCTTCCTGACTGAGCCAGAGCCCGCCCCAGACTGATCTGAAGCTCTGCATTTTCCGGTTCCAGTTCACAGGCTTTCACCAGACATTCCAGGGCTTCCTGATTCTGCCCGGATTCCAGAAGAAGATGGCCCAATAGATGCCAGGCATGAACATTTCTGGAATTCAGTTCCAGCACCTTTTCATAACCGGTTCTGGCCTGTTTCAGATTCCCAGCTTCATGCTGGCGGGCTGCCTGGACAAAAATTTCCTGTTCCGTCATCAGTTTCTTGGTATTCGAGCAAGCGAAATCCGGTGAGATCATTGGCCCCCTTTTCTGGAAGAACCGTATACTGACCCGGATGAGCTGCAAAACTAAAGCTTGGACGGCCATTGTTCATCATTTCTCTCTGAAAGTGCCGACCCATAACTATCTTGCCTGCCACAGCCTTGGGTTGCAAGAGCTAACCGGCCCGGGGGTCCTTGAATTTCACCCCTTCCGGTACAGAGAAATCGCTTTGAGTCCATTCAGCCACATTGCCGCACATATCAAAAAGCCCGAAAGGATTGGGATTCAGACGGGCCACTTCCTGATGCTCTCTTAAATGGGTCGGTCCGTTTTCTCTTTCTCTTTGCACACTGGGCTTGAGCCAGCAGTACCTGTAATAGCTGAAAACCGTATCTCCCCAGAAAAAATGGGAATCAAGGCCTCCGCGGTAAGCATATTCAAACTCTTCTGCCGTGGGGAGTCTATAGACATATTCTTCTGAATTCTCATTCAGCCGCTCAAGAAAATTCTGGATCTGGTGATAGGAAACCCTCTCAACCGGACGAACTTCTCCCTTATGCACGGATGGATTGCTTCCCATGACAGCTTCCCACTGCCTTTGGGTGCCTTCGGTTTTCATGATCTCAAAACCGGAAGCCATACTTACCCGGCTTCTCAGAGGAGGATAAAAAATTTCCGAAGCATACTGCCTTCGACCCACCCCGTTTTCCTCAGCCCGGATAAAATAGCGCAAGACTGTTCAGAAAAATCTTAGGAATGCACATGATGCCCTCGCCTTTGATAAAATGGTCCTATGTCAAGTGCCCCCAGTATTGCCACGATTTTTGAAAAGTTTCAGCCTATTTTGCCAGATTCAGACGCCTGTGAATCTTATTTGAACGATGTTGTTCTCAGTCTTAAGCCCGAGGCCATCCTAAGACCTTCCACAGTTGAAGAACTCCAGGAAATTCTGAAAATCTGCCTGACCCACAAAATCCCCTACACGGCTTCTGCCAGCCGGACTTCGGTCACCGGGGCCAGTGTCACTGATACCGGGATTCTCATATCCATGGAAAAACTGACCAAAACCGGAGAAATCGAACCCCATGCACTGGGAGCTTCAGTCTGGGTCGAACCGGGAGTGTTTCTGAAGGATCTGCAAAAATCTGCTGATGATTTAGGATGGCATTACCCCCCGGATCCGACCAGCTGGGAAGAGGTCCTCATTGGCGGTACCCTGGCCACCAATGCCACCGGAGAAAACTCCTATCATTACGGTTCCAGCCGCAATTATGTCCTTGAACTTCTCGTGATGGATCATCAAGGCCAGATCAGGCATCTCAAACGAAACAGAAATCCACTGGAGCTGTTTTCAGGCAAGAACAGGGCTGGACTTTTTCTGGACGGAGAAGAACTCGATTGGCATCTGGGAGCAGAAGGAAGCCTTGGCATGATTCTGAAAGCCCGGCTTCTGCTGATTCCCAAACCGGCCCCTATGCTAAGCATCATGCTTTTCTTTGAAAACGAAGATCAGGCTCTTAAGGCGGCCCCCCTTCTTGATCAGAGGCGCACTGAACTGAACCTTCGCTGCCTCGAATATATGGATGCCCGGGCCACGGACTTCATGCGGGAAAAAAGCACCCGGTTTGAAGTTCCAGAGGGAGTTGTAACCCTGTATCTGAAGAGTGAGCTCATTGAGGAAGACAGTGATGAAACCTTCATGGAAGCCCTGTGCGAAATCCATTCCGACCTGACCAATCAGAACACCGATCTGATGGAGAGGGCGATTGTGGCCTCTGAGTATCTCGAACTTCTTGAGTTTCGCAGACTTCGCCACCATGTGCCTGCCACCATCAATGAAGTAGCCCATCAGAACAAGGCTCAGGGTGGGGGCAAAATCAGCTCTGACTGGTGGGTTCCTCTTCCTCATCTCAGAGAACAGTTCACCTTCATGCGCGAAACCCTGAAACCCTTTCAGGACATCACGGCCACCTTCGGCCACCTGGGCAATGGGCATCCTCACGTCAATATCATGGCCCGGAATTTTTACGAAAAAGAAAAAGCCCTTGAGGCCACCCGGCTTTGCATGAAAAATGCAGCCCGCCTGGGTGGAGGTGTTGCTGGAGAACATGGCCTGGGAAAAATGAAAACCTGGGCCTTGCCCCTGCAATGGCCGGAAGAAACCGTAAGAAAGATGCAGAAAATCAAGCAGGATCTGGACCCGGATGCTCTGGCAGCCCCAGGAAACCTTTTTGGGAGAAATCCATGAAAATCGGACCTTACACCCTTCACTCCCTGGATACTGGCCGATTTCGTCTCGATGGTGGGGCCATGTTCGGCGTCATCCCCAAAGTCTTATGGAATAAAACCAATCCGGCTGATGCCCACAATCGCATTGAAATGGCTCTAAGAACCCTGCTTCTTGATGATGGTGAAAGAAGAATTCTGATCGATACCGGAATCGGCAGCAAGATGTCCCCGAAGGAAAAAGAAATCTACGCCATTGATCATGCCAAGTTTCAACTGGATGTGGAACTTCACAAAATTGGACTTCGCCGGGAAGACATCACCGATGTCTTCCTGACCCATCTGCATTTTGATCATGCCGGAGGAACCACCCACCGCGAGAACAGGGAACTTCAGCTGACCTTCCCCAATGCCACCTACCATATCGAACAATATCATTGGGAATGGGCCATGAAACCTTCAAGAAGAGATCAGGCCAGCTTCTTAAGAGATAATTTTCTGTTTCTTCAGGAAGCAGGAGTCCTGAATCTTTTTGATGGAGGAAACTCAAAACCGCTCTTTCCCTACACGGAAGTCATCAAGGTTCACGGACACACCCCTCACCAGTCCCTTCTGAAGGTCAGAGATACCCAGACAAACCTGCTTTACTGTGCCGATCTGATTCCCACAAGCTCCCACATTTCTCTTCCCTGGATCATGGGTTATGACTTAAATGCTCTTCAGACCCTTTCCGAAAAGGAAATCCTGCTCGAACAGGTTGCCAAAGAAGACTGGATTCTGTTCTTTGAGCATGACCCTTTCTGCGATTCTGCCCGGATTGAGGCCACCGACAAAGGTGATTACCGAGCCCGGGAAAAATTCTGGCTGAGCTGAGATAGAAGGTTCCAGGTATCCCTGGCCATTCGCTGGGCCGAATATCTTGTTTCAGCAAGCTTGCGGGATTTCTGGCCCAGGCTCTGGCGATAAGCCTTGTCCTTTGCCAGCCTGCCAAGATGTAAAACAGCCTCAAGAGGCTTTTCAAGAGAATAGAACAAAGCGCCTGACTCCTCGTTTTGGAAGTCCGTATGCCCGGTGACTTCGCTCAGAACACAGGGAAGCCCGCAGGAAAAAGCCTCAAGAACAGCCATTGGTAAACCCTCCCAGCGGGAAGTGCTCAGATAGGCATCGGATTTCAAAAACCAGGAAGCAGGTTCATTGGTTGGGCCATTCAGGAGTACAACCTCAAGCAGCCCCTCCCTGGATAAGGACTCCCTTAAATCTTTCTGGCCTTCTCCCTGTCCAATGACATCAATCACGATTGGCAGGTCTTCCTCCACAATCTGTCTGGCGATGGGAAGCAGAAGTTCACTATTTTTCTGAACATCAAAACGCGACACATGCAGAACTCTTAGCGGATGAGATTCCGGTTCCTTCCTAGAAAGATCGGGTGGAATGCTGACTCCATTCTCGATGACCTGAATTCTGTCGCTTGCAATTTTATGCCGAAGAATATTGTTTTTTTCCGTCTTAGAAACACAAATCATGAAATCGGTCAGATAGGAACAGAAGAAGCGCTCAAGCCAGCAGTAAAGACGGTTGAAAATTTCCCTGGAATACCCCAGATGTAAACCATGAAAGGTATGAAGCACCCGAACAGGTTTAAGGGCTCTTAAAATCCGCGAATAGATTCCAGCCCCCTTGCCATGAGAATGCACCCAGTCAATCCCTTCGCGGGAAACCAGCTGCATCAAACCCCAAACCGCCTTCAATTCAAGCTTTCTGTGCGGCAGAACAAAGACCCTCTCCTGCCCCAGAAGATCGACGTAGCGCTCATAATAGGGAGCTTCCATGGGGCAGGCCGCATAGTAGTCCCAATCCGGTTTTCGATTTTCCAGGAGTTTGAATAGATGCTCCGGGCCCCCGCCGATATCGGCTCGAAGCGTAATCATCAGGATCTTCATTCTGTTGCCAGAGCCACCGCTTCTTTGGGTTCACGGGCAGGTAACGGCTCTTCTTCCATCGCCAGATCCACCGGGATTTCCGTTTTGGCGGCCGCCATGGATTTGGCACGCATGACATAGGCTCCATCCTGGGAAAGAGCATAGGTGACCAGCTTGTCTTCAGCCAGAACTGCCTGTCCGCTCAAGGCAAAGGAGCGCTCTTCGGATTCGTATTCAAAGCGGGTCTCCAGATTCAGTGCCAGGCCTCCACTATGATGTTCCATCAAACGCATACCCAGATCCATTTTCAAAAGAGCATTCTTGTCCTGAACTGCCATACTGGCGGTCTCAAGCTGACCTGGCCGCAGTTTGACCCGGAATCTGGGATGAGTGATGGTTTTATAGTGGGACAGGTCCTGAGTCGTTGTGAAGCCCTCTTCCACCAGATTGCTGCCCTGGTATTCCAGAACTTCGAAATCAACCTGACGAATCAGGGATTCTTCTGCCTGAACACCAACCACAAAGCAGAGTCCGGCAAAGAGTGATAAGGTTTTCCGTTTCATGTTTCCCTCCATACCCTGCCTGTCGACCCATTCATGATAAACTTCAACAAAAAAAAACAAATTTGGATCTAACGGGGCAGAAAATGGCTGGAAAAATACTTGCAATCCTGATTGTGCTTACGGGGCTCGCAGCCTCCAGATTTCACGTCATTCAGATGAGCGACGGTCACCATATCGTTGAAAAACCTGCCTTCAGCCTGAGTCACACCTATATCAATACAACGGCCTCCGGATTTGATCAGACTTTTGAAGAGCTTCCCAAACTTACCCGGGAATGGATTCTCAAACACCAGGCCTCTTTGGTCGGGGACAAAATCAAGGGAAAGCTTCAGGACGTTGGCCAGAAAATCCTCAATGGCCTTGATCAGGCCATGGAAAAATAGGATTTATAAAGAACATCCCAGAGCAGAATCTTCAGGGCGATCAGTCCCAGGGCATTGCGATAGAGCGATTTAAAGGCAGCTTCCGAAATTCTTGCTGCCAAAACGTTTTTGCCAGACCAGGTGCCCAGAATTGCTGCCAGACACATTCCAATCGCAAGAGGAATATGATTCTGGTAGGGAAAATCAAGAACCGCACCAAACAGGAGAACCTTGGTTCCATGCTGAAAGATCTGGCAGGCCGCCTGGGTTCCAATCAGGGCGTTCTTCGCTAACCCTGAATGCAGAAAGAATGGGCTAATCAAGGGTCCCGTGGCCCCTACCACCATGCCAACACAACCAGATAGAAAGCCTGCCACCCTGAATCTTGCGGACCCGTGAATATGCTTTAAGAATGAGAGTCCTGGAGAGAACAGGGCATAGAGGATGAAGATCGCCGTTGCCGCCTTCAGAAGTGGCACACTGACCTGGCCGATCAGCATCAGGCCCAGAAACGAAGCCGGGATCAGGGTCAGACCGAACTGCCAGAAAATACTGAAATCCACTCCTTTACGGAAAAACCAGGCCCGGGAACTGTTGGAAACCAGCTGGGTAATTCCATGCAGAGGAATGATCAGGGAGTAATCCAGAAGCATCATCATGACGGCAAGCAGGTTGATGCCCCCAGCCATCCCGACTACGGCAGACAAAGCCGAGGTCAGAAAGGCAGCCAGAATGGTCAATGCCTGTACGGTATCCATTCCCCTCCTTTCCAAATACCGCCATTCCATTACATGGAAACAACCCTCCGAAACGGCTCAGGACTTGACGAAACCACTCCTTTGGCTCCACCCTCTGCTCCTATGCTGCGCACGCTGATTTTTCTTGTTCTGACGGGCTTTTCCTTAGCCTCTCCCACAATTCTTGCTCTGGGAGATTCCCTGACCGAAGGTCTTGGGGTTAAAGAAGACGAGGCCTGGCCTTCCCTGATTGAAAATCATCTGAAAGAACAGTTCCCTGAAATCAGGATCATCAATGCCGGAGTCAGCGGAGCTACCACTGCGGGAGGGGCCGGACGCTTGAAGTGGAGCCTCAAGGGAAAGCCCGATATCATCCTGATTGCTCTGGGAGCCAATAATGGCCTCAGAGGTCTTTCCTTAAGCGAGATGAAAAAAGATCTGTCCGAAATGCTCCGGCTTTCCATCAACCAGGCAGGTAAAAACCGGGTTTTACTGATTGGAATGGAGCTTCCCTCCAATTACGGGGAAGAATACCGGCAGGAGTTTTCCCGGACCTACCGGACCCTGGCTGAAGAATTTGAAGTCCCCTTCTTTCCTTTTCTTCTAAAGGGTGTCGCCCTCAATCCGGAACTGAATCTCAAAGATGGCATCCACCCCAACGCCAAAGGGCATCGAGTCATTGCCGGACATCTGAAACCCGTCATAGAGGAACTCCTCAAGGAGCTGCCCTGATGCTTTTCATGCAGGCCGTATCCAAAGGCTTTATTCTGCCATCATCCGGGTATATGCCCGTTCTCAGCCATCTGGATTTTGAACTCAGGAAAAAAGAGATCTGTGCTGTCATCGGGGCCAGCGGTTCCGGAAAAAGCACCTTTTTGTCCCTGGCATCAGGACTCGCAAGTGCCGATAGCGGTTCGATTCAGATTGCCGGTCAGGAAACCTTCAGCCAATCCGAAACCGAACTGGCCCGCATCCGCTCCCGCCACGTCTCGGTCATCTTTCAGCAGTTTCATCTGGTCCCCCATTTGAGCTGCCTGGAGAATGTTTCCCTTCCTCTCGAACTTCTCGGCTTCGCCGATTCCAAAGAACGCTCTCTTGAAGCCCTTGAGAGAGTTGGGCTCAGTCACCGCCTCTCGCACTATCCCCATATGCTCAGCGGGGGGGAAAAGCAGCGCACCGCAATTGCCCGTTCGGTGGCCCGAAGACCCGATCTGATTCTGGCCGATGAGCCCACAGGAAGCCTGGATCCAGCCAGTGCCATTTCTGTCGCGGATCTTCTCTTTGAAGTTGTGCAGGAATACGGCCTGACCATGATTCTGGTCACCCACTCCATGTCTTTGGCCCGACGTTGTCCCCGTGTTCTTCAACTCAAGGACGGAAAGCTCCACGATGATATGGATTCGACTCTGCTTTAAAGAACTCTGGTTCAAGCGCCAGCTGACCGGATTTTTTCTTCTGACGGCGGTGACCGGCCTCCTGGGCCTTGCCCTGGTTCAGTCTCTGAGCACAAGTCTCAGTCAGTACATGGACCAAAGGGCCGCCCTGATGCTCGGCGGAGATCTCAAAATTGAATCTTCCCGCCCCATGAACTCCGAAGAATCCGCCATTCTGGAATCCCTTCTTCCGGAAGGAAGTCGAAGAACCAGCACCACGAATTTTGTCAGCATGGCGGGCAGTCGTGGCCAGAGCCGCCTGATCCGGATCACCGGAATTGAAGAGGGCTGGCCCCTTAAGGGAGATCTGAAATTCAGTCATCCCCGCATCGACTCAGATCCCCTTCCCAGAATTCTGGCCACCCCGGATGCCGCCGTTTCCATGAATCTGAACCGGGGAGACTGGTTTCATCTCGCCGGACACGAAGTTCAGATCGGCGGTGTTCTGGAAGAAGATCCGGCCTCCGCTTTTTCTGTTTTCGGACTGGCCCCCCGTATCTATATGCTTCAGACAGAAATGGATCGACTGGCACTTTTAAGCGGCCCCTCACGCATTCAGTATGAAGAACTGATTCTTCTGCCCAAAAGCCTGGACATGGAAGCCTTTGCCCGGACCCTCCGTCAGGAATTCCGCAAAGCGGGAGGCAGCAGCCGGGATCTGGAAGTGGAAACAGCCCGCCAGAGCAGTCGCCAGCTCTCACGATTATCCGGAATACTCACCGACTGGCTGGGGCTGAGTTCCGCCGCCGTGCTGCTTTTGGCCGGAGCCGGACTGGGCTACCTCTTCCGAACCCACCTGATGAACCGGACCACAACAGCTGCCCTGCTTCGCTCTCTTGGAGCCAGCCCTCTCGCTGATAGCCTGCTGACCCTGTTTCAGGCCGCATCCTTAGGTTTCTTCTCAGCCCTTCTGACCTTTCTGATCCTTCCCTGGCTTCTGCCTTCCCTGACCCATCTATTGAAGGACTTCCTGCCCCACGATCTCAAACCTGCTCTGAATGCCCAGTCCATCCTGCTGACTCTGGGAATCGGTACGCTTTCTTCCGTACTGTTCTGTCTACCCAATATCGTAGCTTCCCACCGTCTCAGGCCCTGGGCTCTGATGGCTTCCGAAATGAACCTTCCCCACCTCAGCTTCAAAGCCCAGACTGTTCTGGGAGGACTCAGCCTGGCCGGGGTCTTTGCCCTGACCTTTCTGCTATCCCGCTCTTTTTACTCCGCTTCCATCTTCACACTGACAACAGCAGTTGTGATCCTTCTGGGACGGCTCGGTCTCTTTCTGATGCGTTCACCCTTTGAAAAAATCGCCGATCTGCTCCCTTTATGGGCCCGTTTGGCAACCCGGCGCATGATCCGTAACCCGGCCTCCACCCTGAGCACCGTATTAGCCATTGCTTTTGCCACAACTCTTCTTGTACTTATCCCTGAATTACGACAGGTTCTGATTCGTGAATTGAATCCGACCTGGAATACCCGCATTCCCTCCCTCTTTGTCTTTGATATTCAGGATGAACAGACCGGGGAACTGCAAAGCTGGCTTCAGGAACAGAAAATGGAGCTCTCCCAGCCATCACCCATGATCCGGGCCAGGCTCAGAAAGCTGAATCAGGAGGATTTCGACGGTTCCACCCCCACCGAAGCCTTCTCAAGAGAAGCCCAGACAGCCGATCGCTTCCGTCGCCGGGCTTTCAACCTTTCCATCCGTGAAGAGCTGAGCGAAGCCGAAACCATCACCGAAGGCACCCACTGGAAAGGTCCCTTTGATGGAAACGGAGTGCCCGGAATCAGTGTGGAGGAACGTTTTGCCGAGCGCATGAATCTCAAACTAGGAGATCACCTTGTCTTTGACATCCTGGGAGTGGAAGTCGCCGGAAAAATCGTATCGCTTCGCCGTGTCCGCTGGAATTCCTTTGAGCCGAATTTCTTTGTCATGTTCCAGCCCGGAGTTTTAGAAGACGCTCCCAAATCCTGGGTTGCTTCGGTTCGGGAGATTTCCGAAGCCCAGGCCGTAAAAATCCAGGCCGGGATGCTTCAGAAGTTCGGCAATATCTCTTCCGTAGTTGTCGCCCGCATCACCCGTGAAGTCACCCAGATCGCCCGCCGCATGCTTCAGGCAGTCGAATCCATGTCCCTTCTTTCTCTTCTGGCGGCTTTCGCAGTTCTGATTGCCATCAGCTGGCATGAAGGTCAGAACCGGCAGAAGGAAATCGGTCTGATGAAGGCCCTGGGATCCACCCAGACCCATCTGGGACTTCAGATCCTGGGGGAATTCTTTCTTCTCGGACTCGGGGGAGCCGTGCTTGGAATTTTCAGTGGTTTTGCCATCAGTCTGGGAGCCCAGCATTTTGTTCTGGAACAGCCGCTTTTTCTGGATGGGAAAGCCGCTCTGATCCTATTTATCGGCCTGCCTCCCCTGACCGCATTCCTGGCTCTGACTTCCACTCTGGGAAGTCTGAAAATCAGACCGGAGACCCTTCTCGCTGACGCCTGAGTCTTTCTCTGAGAACCTGGGCTTTTTCCGATGGCTGGGCCTTCAGTAAAGCATCGGTGAAATTGCTCAGGGCCAGTTCCTGAAACCACTCGGGAGGAACGGCTTCCACAATCGCTAAAATACCCTCAACATCCTGAAAGGCATGGCGGATTTTAAGGCGCTGAATTGTATTGTGAACACTGGGGCCAACTTCCTGAAAATAGCGCTCAAAATATTCATCTGCCTCTTTGAGTTCTCCATCCATGGCATGGGCAATGCCAAGGCAGTCCAGAACCTCCCCCAGAAACAGCCTGCCATCCTGGGATAGATGAAGGGTGACCAACGCCTCTTTCAAGGCTTCCTTGGATTCGAGGACCTTGTGTTCATCCCAGGCCCGGCGAGCCCTTGAAACCCAACCCACCGCATTTTCAGCGGCATGCCCAATCGCCTTTTCCTCAAGCTCTTTCAGATTTCCCGCAATCCGGGCAGGAGGAAACTCCTGATCCTGCATGGGAGAAGAGCGATAAAGCATGTGCCAGACCAGAAGTTTGGCGGCAACTCTTTGCTTCAGACTTCCCCCTGCTCTCTGATAGGAATCAAACAGAAGCCGGGCACAGGAGCCATTGGGGCCGAACTGGCTCAAGGCCTTGTAAAAGCCCAAAGCCGGGTCCCCCGGATTCCTGACAAATTCCCGTTCCACGATAGCCTCATTGCGGGCAATTTTTTCCGCCAGAAGCTCCTGGGCATAACCCAGATGATAAATCGGAACCAGGGCCTTACCGGTCTTTCCACCGGCTCTTTCCACGGAAGGCAGGAGATTCTCATGAATGGCCCCCTCGTAGTAGAAACCCCGGTCTCCCCGAAACAGACGAGCCTGAACCTGCTCACTCTGAACTTGAGGTTCATCTGCTGGCCACTTGGGATACCTGAGATTCACATAGCGCATCAGGTAGGCGTCTTCTGAGGCACCCTCAAGGAATTGCCCCAAAGCCTTCAGATCAGCCGGTTTCATCCGATCATCCGCATCAAGGGCCAAAATCCAGGAAGCATCCGTCCTCTTGAGATACTCATTGCGGGCTTTGGAAAAATCTCCGGCCCAGGGAATGGAATGAACCTCAAAACCGGCTTCACGCAGAAGTCGGACACTCTGATCCGTCGAGCCGGTATCCAGAAGCACATATTCATCTGCAAGATTGGCAAAGCACTGGATCCAGCCGGGGAGGAATCTTTCCTCATTCCTGAAAATCATGCATATGGCAAGACTCGGCTTTTTCATGGCAAAAGAAAAAGGAAGCGGGTGCTGAAAAACCTCTTCATTGCCCCTCGGTCAGGGCGTCGACCTACGCCGACTGTAATCGAGGCTTTTCACCGCGCTTCCATATATGAGCTTAGCTCCGAAAAATCGCTTTCGTCAAGTCTGTACCAAGCCATATTCCTCGAAAAGCCATAAAAATCATCAGTGCGACCCAGATACCCCAAAGATCCATCGCCTCCCGAAGCGGGAAAACCACAAGGAAGAAGCCAAAAGCCAGCATCACCATGCTGTTTCGCATGACCCGGCTTCGCGAGAGGCCCGTGTAAATTCCGTCCAGAAGCCAGGCAGGAGTGCTCAGAAATGGAATCAGAAGAACAAGGATCCGATACCTCAAAGCCTCAGTTTTCAGAGCCGGATCGGAGCTGAGAAATTCCAGAAATCCCGCAAACCAGAAGAAACCTGGGGCCCCAAGAATCAGGGCAATTCCCATCCCAACCCTGAAGATCAGACGGATCAGGCGCTTCAGATAGTCACTCTGCCCTTTACCCCAGGCCCTTCCCGCCAGAACTTCAGCCGCAGCCGCCAACCCGTCCTGACCATAGGCCATCAGAGTCAGAAGCTGAAGAAAGACAGCATTGATGGCAACGGCCAGAATCCCCAGAGGTCGGGCCAGAGTCGGCAGGCTCTGTAGTACAAGAGCCAAAGCCAGAGAACGCAGGAAAATATCTTTTTGCAGGGAGAAGAGCTTTGAGAATCCCTGAAGCTGAAAACGAAACCGGAAATCCGGTTGGGAAAAAACTGCGGCCAGTTGCCATCCACAGAGAAGAAACTGAGCTGAAACCGTTCCCAGAGCGACTCCGGCAATCCCCAGATGCAGAAATTCAACCAGATAAATGCTGATCAGGGCATTAGCCAGATTGACAAAGGCTGCCATCTTCAAAGCCAGTCCAACCTGCCCTCTTCCCATCAGAAAACCGGTAACAACCAGATCGATAAAACCAAGAGGTAGTCCAAGAACCCGAACCTGGCCATAGGCAAGAAAGCCTTTCTTCAGACCTTCTTCCAGATCCATCCAGTCGGCATACCCCTGAAGCAGGAAAGAAAGCACCGGGATCAGGGCAAGCCCAAGAACCAGGGCCGTTCCAAGCCCCTGAAAGAAGACCAGAAACATTTCATCGGTCCGGCGGGCGGCCTTATGCTGGGCACAAAGACCCACCAGACTCATGCGCAGACAGTTGAACGGATTCAGGATTAAAGCCAGAAAGGCACTTCCCAGAGAAAGGGCGGCAAGCTCAAAAACTCCGGCTCGCCCCATCAGGAAAGTATCCACAACTCCCATCAGAGGCTGGGCCAGATGCATCAGGGTCGCCGGAAAAGCAATCCTAAGAACGAGAGTGAAGAGTCTTGATCTGAGCAATTCTTCCCCCCTCAAGAACCAGGACTTTCTGGCAATAACGCTCTATCCATTCCAGAGAATGAGTTGCCAGAACCAGGGCACAACCATCTTCAATCCGCTTTTCAAAATGCTTCTGGCACTGCATCTGAAAAGCTTCATCGCCAACCAGAAACACTTCATCCAAAAGCAGAAGATCAGCCGGCAGAAAAAACCAGGGGGCCATCCCCACCCGAAGCTGCATTCCGGAGGAAAATCCTCCCAGAGGCCGCTTCAGGGCCTCTCCAAGGCCCGTCAGGGCTTCGAGCTCCAGACGGATTTCCTGATAGCCAGAGGTCTTCATGCCATGCAGCAGGCAAAGCAGGCGAAGATTTTCCTCGCCACTGAGTTCCGGATGAAGTCCCGCTCCCGGCTCCAGAATACTCAGCCTTTCGGGAGGAAGTTTCAGTTCTCCCTGATCCGGGGCTGTCAGACCGGCCAGCAGGCGCAAGAGGGTGGTCTTGCCAGCTCCATTGGCCCCCATAATTCCGATTCTCTCTCCACGGAAGATCTCAAGGCTGAGATTCTGAATCGCCCGGATGCGTTGGGGTTTAGCTCCCAGAAGGTTTTTCAGGCTCAAAGGTGAAGCAAAAAAACTTTTACTCACCCCATCAAGGCTGACCAGAGGATCAGAGTTCATCAAGAATCCCCGGCCTGAGTCTGTGGTGAAGCCAGGCACCCATCAGATAAATCCCCAGGATGAACAGAAGAACCGGCAGAAGGGACGGAGGTTTTTCCAGTTCTAAAAAAATCACTGAGCGCATCCAGCTTAGAATACCGGAAAGAGGATTGAATTCCAGAAAATCCTGATAGGCTCTGCTGACACTATGACTGGAATAGCCCACTGGACTCAGATAGAAAAGGGCCTGCATCAGAAAGGGCAGAAGAAACCGGAAATCCTTGAAGCGCTGGGACAGGCTCCCCAGAAAAAGCCCCACTCCAATTCCCAGAAGCCAAGCTGCAAGCAAAGGAAAAAATGTCAGGAATATCCCCAAGGAAAGCCCTTTCTGATACCAGGCGAGCCCTCCCAGAAGCAGAATACAGCCAGCCAGGGCATCCGGCCAGTTGACAATGGTTGCGCTGATCGGAACTGCCAGACTGGGCAGGCTGACCCGCTTTAGTACGGAACGGCTGAATTCATAGGAGGAAGCAATCTCTGTCACCGTGGACTGAAAGAGTTGCCAGGGAATCCAGCCGGCCAGGACCAGCAGGGCATAGGGAATCTCACGGTCTTCCTGAAGTTTCAGATACTCTCCAAACACCAGACTTAAAACCGCTGTCATAAAAACAGGACGGGAAAAGGCCCAGAAAACAGCTCCAATGGTACCTCGCCAGCGTACTCTTAAATCCCGTTCGATCAGAGCCTGAAAAGGCTCTCGCTGACGATAAAGATCCCAGAGGTCCTGAAGTGGAAAGAAAGAAAAGGCCACAGCTTAGTTTTCGTCAGAATCGGGAGAAAGCATTTTCTTCTGAAGAGCTTCCATCTGATCCCGAAGCGCCTGATAGGCCTCGTAGGCTTCCTTGGCTCCTTCGGCATCCCCTTCCCGAATCCTGGCGGCATAGGCATCATAGGCCTGATCCAGATCGTCCTTCAAGGCCAGGACTTCATCCTGCTTGAGAACCTCAGGAAGTTTGGGCAGGTTCAGGCTGAATTCGGGCCCCTTTTCGACAGGAGTTGTCAAAACAGATGGTCCGAAAGATCCCACAGGTATGGCAAAAGGCTGATTCACAACCTGGGGAATATTCGGATCCGGAGGTTGCCAGAATTCAGGCTGAGGGATAGCGAGACTTGGCTGGAAAGAGCGAATCTCATTCCATGAAGCGCCTGCTTCAGCCTCTCCTCCAGCCATGGCATTCATGTCCATTGCCGATGCCGTTTCATCCATCATGACATTCAAGGCTGTGTGGGCTGCAATCGTTGCCGCAATTCCAATCGGTCCCCCTAAAAAGGCCCCGATCATGATATTCACACCCATTCTGAGGGCCAGATTCCCCCAATCCACCTGGGAAATGGTTCCGGCCCCAGCCTGGTAGCCAAGGGTTCCACCAATCGTGCCTATCGCCGTGGTCACCAGTTTTCCGGCACCCGGAAGGAGGGCCTGGCCTACCGCCGAGAGAATTTTCCCGCCCAGTTTGGCGCTGAGCATTCCCGTCCAGTAGCTGGGTTCGGCCACAAAGGAAGCCGCCTGGATCGGATCGACCTTTTCCCCTTTTAAAGCCTGGGTAAGAGTGATAATGGCCGTGCGGATTCCAATGCCCTTCATGGTGTCCGTAGCAAAGGCCTTGGCTCCGGCATTCGGAGATTTCAGTTCTCCGGCCTGGCGTTTCAGATCGGTCTGGGCAGCCTGAAAACGGGGAAGATCCCGCTGAATGCCGTTCAGACGCGCCCGTTCCTCTTCTGTCGCCTGTCCGGACTGAACCCTGACATTCAGGCCAGCCGCCTGGGCTCTTAGAAGATCGATTCGGGTCTGGGTTACCTGAATAGAACGGGTAATATCTGCATTGGGCTGCTGATTCTGAACCGTAGCTTCCACATAACGCCGAAAATCAGAGGAGCGCTCATCCTCTTTGGTACGGATGCCAAGACCTGGGATCCGCTGGAGAAGATTGCGGGAGTTGGTCGGAGCCAGAACCCGGCCACGATCCATTTCCGAGTTCAGAAGAACATTGGCCTGAGAGCGGCTGGCTCCAGCCTGCCCAAGAACCCTCCCGGCTTCTTCTGCCGACACCTGACCCCCGGCCTGATTCAGATACTGGCTTAAAATGCCCTGAAGACTGGACAGACCTGGGCTTGCCAAAGCTGGAGCCTTTGGTGAAGCTCCTTCCGTCGCATGAATCCCCCCCTGAATCAGAGGCAGGATACACAGCCACAATGCAAGTCCTAATGCTAGTATCCGTCGCATCATTCTTCGTTATTGCCCGGCGAACTCCCCCCGGAGCACCTGCAATTTCTGCTGGGCTGCCTTGTAGAGCTCGTACTGCTCACGAGCTTTGGCAGCGTCACGATTTTTCATGGCATTCATATAATCCCGATACCGGGCCTGCATTTCCTGCACGGCCGCATTCAGATCCTTTGGATTCGCTGTTGGCAGAGCCGGAGCCTGCTGAACCTGAGCCTGAGGAATCGCTCCGCCGGGCAAAGCCTGAACGGAAGGAGTCGCGCGTGGCTGGGGCATTTCAAGAGCAACCGGCATTTCCGGCATCGGCTGCGTTGCAGATGGAGCGGCCAACTGGCTCCATTCGGGGTTATAGTCCGGGATTTCCTGCATCCCAAGATCCGGTTCGGATTCAAACATTTTATTCACGACCATACCGGCCAGAATGGAAGCTCCGATCCCAATTGGGCCCCCGATGAAAGCAAAGGCCGCCGCCGAAGCAACCGTGGATGCAATCAGCTGATTCCAGTTGGTCCGATCGGCATTGCCTGATCCAAATTCATAGCCAGCAGCAGCACCCAGGAATCCGGGAAGAACCCTCATCAGAGCACCGGAGCCGGGAAGAATGGCATTTCCGATTGAGGAGAAAAGCATGCTTCCAATGAAGGAGCCAGCTGTACCAGTCCAGAAAGATGTCTCGGACATGAAACCGAAGGCTTTACCCAAATCCACATCCTGGCCCTGAACTGCCTGGCTGAGGACATTGATGCCCGCCCGGATTCCAACCGAAGTCAGGGCAAACCTGGCTGCATTCCCGGCAAATTCCTTGATGCTGGAATTCGGGTTCATCAGCTTGGTTTCTTTTTCCAGAGCCTTGTAGCTTTTCTCGTATTTGGGAATATCCGTTTCCAGAGCCTTGATCCGGGCTGCATCCGCAGCACTTCCCTGACCTGACTGAACCTTGAGTTTCAATCCGGAAAGTTCCGATCTGGAAATATCAATCAGGGAACGGGCTTCGGTCAGCTGGCCCTGGTATCTGGAAAAAGCCCGGGGATCCACCGGACCCTCAATCTTAATCGATTTGACATCGGGATTCGCCCTGGAAACCGTGCGGTTGAGCACCTCACCGTTCTGGCCCTGAATCTGGTAGGTATTCGTCTGGGTCGGACTCCAGCGAAGCTTGGTTCCTGAATTGAGCTGGACTTCGGTATAGGGTTTGAAATCCACCACAGAAGCCGCTTTGTTCGCGCTCATCTGGGCGTGAGCGCCAGTCTGCTGTCCGAAAGCCCTGATACGGGACCAGAAGCCCTGAGGCTGAGCTGGGGCCTGCACAGTACCAGCCGCAATTTCACTCTGGATAATCGTATTGGCCTGAGCCTGACTGGCTCCGGAACCGGCAAGATGACTGGCTGCAGCCTCGGCGCTCATACTGCCACCGGCAGCCTGGATAGAGGACTTCAGGGAAGTCGAAAGCCAGCTCAGGCCATGGCGCAGGGTTGTCATTGCTGCAGGGACAGCCGCTCCCCCTGCTCCTGCCGTACCCGTAGCTGCCGAGGCTGTTCCGGAGTTGCCTGCGGTTCCCGCAATCCCCCCGGCAGCAGTTCCCGCGGTCGCACCAGCTCCCGCATTGGCAAACGCTACGGCAGCCAGGGGCTGAATAGCCAGGGTGATAGCCAGATAGCCGGCAATGATCCTTTTCATGAGCTTCCCTTGAATTGAATTAGCGCAGACGCTGTTGCAAAAGGGTTTCCAGGCGGCGAACTTCGGCATGAGCCTCGCGACGCTGAGCTTCTGGTGCGTTCATTCTTGTCAGAGTCGCCAGCTCATCCAGTGCATCCTGATAGCGGCGCTGAAGGTTGACCAGATTGTCACGCTCTCCACCACGGTAATCCGGATTAAAGGTTTCTCCATCGGAAGTCACATAAGTCGAGTAAACATCCCCGTACTGAGAAGATCCTGTCGATGGGGAAGAAGCTCCACCCCAGCTTGGGTTATCAATGCTGCCACCCATGCTGGAACTTCCTGCAAACACACTGGAAGAGCCTCCACCAAGAGTCCAGTCAGGAGCGGTTCTTTGCATGCGTGCGCTGCCATCCAGACGATAGAGATCATTTTGGTATCCAGGATAGGCCAGATCGCCATTTTCATCGTGCCAGCTGTACCTGCTGCTTCCATAGGCAGTGTAGGGAACCATGCCATTGGGAATTCCGGCAGAGAACATGCCGTTGGAGCCGTACCACATCGGATCCCCGTAGATGCCCTGGGCACCCATCAGGGAAACACGGCTTTCATAGGCTCCACCCATGGCGCCCACTGGCCCCATGAATCCGCCGCCCAGACGCTCCATGCCACGGCCCATGAGGTTGGAGGAAAGCCCCAGAGAAGCAGTACCACCGCTATCCGCAAAATACTTTCCGGCTGCTCCGCCGATTCCAGCTCCTACCGCAGCACCAACCACGGATCCTCCAGGAACCATGAAACCAAGAGTACCGCCTACAAGGCCTCCTGCCCAGCTCATGAAACCGGAATCACTGGAACGTCTCCGCACCTGATCACGAGCCTGGGTTCCGAACTTGTCCCCGAGGAAACCACCGGCAAGAATCGAGCCGAGAACAGTTGTAATGGCCAGAGCAGGAGAGGCCGCCAACCCAAGAGCCAATACCAGACCGCCACCAACGGCACCACCAATGGTCATTCCGACAAGCTTGCCGGTGTCCTGGGCACGCTCATTCTGGAGGTACTGAATCTTGTTTACCTGAGAACGGACACGAGAATTTTCCATGTATCCACCAGGACCATCATAAAAATTGGACTCCAGAGCCCAGACCTGAATCATGGGCTGAAAAATGGAGAACATGAAGACCATAACGGTCATCCAGGCTGTCCTGGAAAAAGGGCGGGATTTCATAACCTCGTACATGGCGACTCCTTGCATGCCAGGGTCCTCAACTGTGCAATGGTTCTACGATCACAGATTCAGAAAAGTTTCAGAATTCCAGCTTCCTTAGCTCAGCCATTTCCTCAGTGTGGGTGTAATCGATTTTCAGAGGAGTCACACTGACATAACCTTCCTGCATGGCCCGTTTGTCAGAATCCGGCAACTCACCCTCAAAAATCATTTCTCCATGCAACCAGTAATAGTTTCGTCCATGAGGAGTACTTCTGCGATCATAGGAGTTGGTAAAACCATGTTTTCCGGTTCGGGTGATACGGGTCCCTTTCAACTCGGAGCGGGAACAGTCCGGATAGTTGATATTCAGGATTCGCTTCTCCTCCATAAGCCATTCACGACTCTTCTCAAGAAACTGGTTCAGCCAGTCCGCAATCTCAAGAATTCTTTCATTTGGAATCAGAAAAGCATAATGGCTCAGGGCAATTGAGGAACAGCCATTGATATACCCTTCGATGGCTGCCGCTACTGTCCCGGAATACAAGACATCGATACCGACATTGGCTCCGTGATTGATTCCGGAAATGACCAGATCTGGAGGGTTATCCTTAAAAAGCTCAACCAGGGAAAACTTGACGCAATCTACTGGAGTACCCGAAAAAGCATAAAAATTCTTCAGCCCCAACGGATTTTCATGACTGGCCATAGGCCTCAGGAAAACGGGCTGGGTCAGGGTAAAGGCATGGGAAATTCCCGAGCAGTTGTCTTCTGGAGAAATCAGAAATACATCATGATGTTTCTGAAGTTCGGCCCCAAGTCTCTGGTAAGCCTCGGCACGGTAGCCGTCATCATTGGTCAAAAGAATTCTCATATCTGCACCTTTTCCTTCAGAATTTCCCGGGCCTGTTCCTCACTGAGACCCTCCACACTGATCGATTTATCGCGGGATTTTTCTCCCCGAATCAGATTCACCCTGTTTTTGGGGATATGGAACCACCCTGCAAGAAGTTTGACAAGATGAGCATTGGCCTTGCCTTCAACCGGAGGAGCTTTGAGCCTTAAACGGATCATTTCTCCCAGCTCGAGAATCTCGTCCTTTCTGCCGTTGGGGACAATTTTCAGGCTAAGGATGCACCGCCTATCGCACACGCATTCTTCCCGCCCACCAGGCATCCTCATAAAAAGAAAAACCAATCGGATTCACCGTGCTGGTGACATCTTCAAATGACACATCCTTTTTCAGGACATTGTTCGCCGGCTGATTTTCAATCCAGGGCTGATGACGGTGTAAAGCCGCCTGCTCTGTGCGGAAATACTCCGTCAGACCCAGATTCCCACCATAAATACCATAGGGTGGAATCCCGTCTGGCTGAGCCCCGACGGCATTGGAAGCCACCCGGGCAATATGCACAGCCAAGACTTTCGCCCAGGCATCCAAAGCTTCCTGCATCTGAAAATAGCGTTCGCGGTGAAACTCCACAGGAATCGTCTGGGAATTCACTTCCGAGGGCTGCAGCAGATAGACATTGGCGTCTTCCGGGAATTTTCCAATCGGAAAGCCGGTCTGATTCAGAACTCCGCTGTAGGCAAGTGGAGTAAAGGGGGCCATCACCCGTCTCCACTCCCCGATTGCTGTTGTCGCATTGGCATAGCGACGGATGATGTGAAGATCAAAAACTCCCGAACAGGTTCCGGCAAGCGGAGTACAGGCACTCAGATCCAGGCTGGCCTGAGAGTTTCGGGCATTGAAAGGAGCATTGTCGGAAGCCTTGGTAACCACGCCGACGAACTGCCCATTGCCAGGATTGAAAAAGACTCCCCCTTCCCGATCCACGGTACTGCCCCATTCGGCCCCATCATCGCCCCCGACAGAAATGACGGTTGCTGAAGCATCACCGACATTGAGACTGAAACGGGCCTGCATCTCCCTGGATGCATCCAGTACATTTCCATTGGCATCCTGCCCAAACAGTGCTCTCACCTGAGCCAGAACTCTTTGGGGGAACCTTGCTTTGAGCTCGTCACTGATCTGGGCTGGAGTCGGACTGTCAAAACGATCCTGGATATAGCTGACCAGACCGATGGTATTCATGGCTTCCAGCCAGTCGGGAGCCCCGCTGATCTCCTGGGTGGTGGCAATGGTCAGGGCCCCTCCCCGAACAGACGGAAGAATCTGAAGGCGATCCCGACTGAAATCCAGAGCAAAAAGACGGGGACCGTTTTCAAAACCGTAGGTCTCGGGCGAAAGGCTGCGGGAAACCACCTGAAAACGGTACTGGGCTCTGGCATCCTGGGCATTGGAAAGATTTCCCTGGGCAGAAGCATCTCTAACGCTGGCCCGGATAATATTCAGACCATCCTGAAACTGCCAGCTGGACGGCACATAAAGACGGGTATGAGTGGCTGTTTTCTCTACCACTGCCCCGCTTTGCAGCAAAAGATTGGAGTTGGCGGGAATACTGCTGTTGGTCGCCGCATTGAATATCTGCTTCTCATTGGTTACGGCTACAGAATCAGGCAGAATTCCTGAAGATTCACCCTCAAGACCTGGGTCCTGGTAGTACACATCAATCGTAAAACGGTTTTCAGGGACCTCAATGGCAACAGTCCCAAGAATGCTGCTGGTCTGAGAGGAACAGTTGTAATTATCGCCATTCAGACAGTGGGGCAGACCATTCACCGTCAAAAGCGTGATTTCTGGTGGGACCAGATCAATAAAAATCTGAGTACTGAAGGTCACAGTGGCCGGAATCACGGGATTGGCACTCAAATCCGTCATTCCTCCCAGAACCTCAACCCGGTAGGTTGTTCCTCTGGCCAGAGCCTGAGATGGCATCAGACTGACAATCGATGTCCCGTTAAAGCTGAAACTGAAGGGCACAACATTTCCGGATGCTGCTATAAACCGGAAATCCGTGCTTTCCACCCCGGCGGGATCCAGAGGTTCGGAAAAGTTCAACACGACGGTAACGCCCGTACTGATATTGAGAGAGCCGGAAGATGGAGTGGAGGAAATGAGGGATGGCCGGTTCTCATCAAAGGAGCCCGTTGTCGAAAAGCTCGTTTCCACACTGATATCCGAAGTATTGTCCGCATAATCATGCAGGTTGGCCGCAATGAAGACATCATAGGATGTGCCATATTCCAGATTGGCCTGAGGTTCTAGGTTCACAAACTGTCCACCGGAGGAAACCTGAATCGAGATGGGGACTGAACTCCCTGACCGCATCAGTTTCAGATTGTCCTCATTCAAATCCCCCGGATGAACCGGCTCCGAGAAGGAAATCTCAATGGAAGTGCCGATATCCACCGAACTCTGTCCATTCAGTGGCCTCACACTCGCGACAACCGGTGCCGAAGTATCCACGGTTTCCGTTCCGATCGTACGGAAACCACTGGTGACCGTCTGGGCTGCAAAAACTCCGGTCAGCGACTTCACTCCGCGATTGACCTCAAAGACATAGTCCTGCCCGATTTCCAGAAAATCCTGGGGTCTTAAGGTAAAGATCGTCTTTTTGGCATTGTTGCGAATCTCGGCCAGCACCGCCTCACCGGTCTGGGGTTTGAGGCTGATGGTGGATGTATTCACAGTGGTGGGATCCACCGGCTGGTTGAATTCAAAGATGACAGTACGGTTCAGAAGAATCTCGGTACTGCCGTGAGCCGGTATGACGGAAATCACCTGGGGACCGGATTCAGCCGTGGAAATACTGGCGAAATGGGGGCCTGACATTTTCTGCTGGGTCAGACTCTCAAGGCGGGTACTGGCTACCCTGAGTTCATAATCCAGTCCCGAAATCCTTCTTTCCACCGGATTCAGTTCCACCTTCTGCAAGTCCCTGGAAAGCTCGGGCACAACGGCAATGATTCTTTCTGTTGCCACTTCCCTGAGCCGGAAATCCTCAGCAAACACGGTCAACGGATTGACTGCCTTGTTGAAATTCACCGTGATCGGAGTTTCAGGAGCCGGATCCCAGTTGACCCCGGAAACTCCCAGGGAATTCGTGTCTGCTGCTGCTCCGGCGACAAAGCTCCAGTCTTCAATGAAGCTGTCACGCTCGAAGAAGGAAGAAGACTGACGAATTGTATCAGTCGTCACAAACTCGCGTCCATTGGCCCCCCGCAGCACGGAAGAAAGGCCTATTTCCACCCGATCATTGGCAACATAGTTATTGCCTACCGTATCAAACACAAACCAGTCCTGATCCGGATTGAAGGCAAGAGTACCGCCAATGGCTCCCCCAGCTGAGAGAACCTGAAAACCGTAATAGGCTCCCGGCCCTACCCCAAGAGGAGTGCTTAAGGTGCTCGGATCCATACTCTGGTTGAATTTGACGGCAATGCGCGAATTCAGGGGAATTCCGGATGGCTCCCCTGCCCCTGATTCAAGACTTCCGGGAACAATGTATTCCACCATGGGTGAGCCGGGATCAATAGCAATATAGGTGAATTTCCCCGGAGCTGTGACTGCCTCTCCATCCAGATGGTAAACCGTGATATCCACCATGGTCTGGCCGGATGAAAAATCCAGAGAACCTGCCGCCGGAGGAACAACCACTTCCAGGCTGTCCGGCAGCACCTTCACATCGTAACCAGCTGTGCCCCCAAAGGTGACACTGGCTCCTTCCCGAAAGGCCGTTCCACTCAGAATCACGGTGTTTCCTCCGGAACGGGGCCCGGTCACCGGTGCAAAGGAAGTGACGGAAAGCCCGCTTCCCTTCACCGTCAGAAACGCCGAGGTCGTATTTCTGCCCGTGCGGTTACTGACCAGAACCTCATAGCGGCCTACATTGACCCCCTGAGGAACCACTGCAGCAATTTCATAACGATCCAGAGGCAGAACTCCAATCAGAGGAGTCCTGATCAGGTCGGTCAGAACCACGGAGGAAGAAGCTGTCTGAACCCCCAGCATATGGTCTCCGATGATACGGATCGGAGCCTCCAGATCGAAGGGAACCTCGCTGGGAATCAGCTGATTGACAATCGGAACCGGTTCCGTGACTACCAGAGGAAACTGGGTGGAACCAGCCGAATTCACCAGAGACAGAGACCAGGTATCCGGGTAGAGGGAATCCGGTAGCGTCAGCCCTTCCAGCAGACCGGCAGACTGGGTGATACCCGTGAGCCCCAGGCTAATTGCAGTCGAACCCGTCCTGGCCAGAGTAATCGTCGGTCTGCCAAACAGATTCCGGCCATAAATATCAAGATTCCTAGTGGTTGCATTGCTATAGCTTGAAGCATTGAAACCGGTAATCAGCGGAGGTTTTTCCAGAATATCCAGGGTGAGATTTGGCAGAGTGACGGCTTCGGTCGGGTTTTCCACCGTGATGCTGTAGGTTCCAGGAATCAGGAATTCCGGGCTCTGGGGCAGGGTAAAGGACGCTGCTCCCCAGGTGGCCGAAGTCACATCGGGGGAAGACACCAGAGACAGGGTACGGGAAAAATTCAGCGATTCATCCAGAAGGTTCAGAGTCAGGGTGTGCAGGCCCCCCAGAGACTGCCCGGTCAAGGTCATGGTCGCCGGCAGAACATCAAAGGCCGAAGTTGTGGGAGTCAGACTTAAAACCTGCACTGCGGAATCAACCACGGTAAAAACAACATTGGTTGCAATCAGGGGATTTCCGACTGTAGAGGCGAAATCATTCTCCACAGATAAAAACCAGTCTCCGGGTCGTAATTGGGAAGGCAGGGTAAGAAGAAAGGAAGTCACACTCTGGCTGTAGACAGAAGAGGAAAGTTCGACAGTTTCTGTCGTGATGTCCGCGGACATATATCCCGGTTTATAGGTCAACCGAACCTGATTGCGGTTGGGATTGGCAGGTGGGCCTCCGGTAATCTGCCCGGCTCCCAGAAGATTGAGACCGCTGACAGTGACCGTCAACGGGTTGTTATTCCTGCCGGATGGAGGATTGATCGTTGTAAGCTGGGCAGCTTCCTCACCGATTTTGATGATGGGAGTGGCTGCCACAATCTTTCCCCGGCTGTTTCTGACCTGAAAGAAATAAGGAAAATTCGGATCCTTCAGCCCCCTTACCGTGCCTTTGGGAATGATACCGGTAAATTTCCCCAGAGAAGAAATCTGGGAAGCCCCGATCCCATAGGTTGCCAGAAAAGTCGGCGCCAGAGAGCGGGAAATTTCAACCAGATCGGCCCCCCCCAGATCCTTGCCCGTCACCTCATACTGCAAATCCTGATTGTTGAATGTGGTCGGACTGAGAATGCTGATACTGACCTGGGAAGGCCTGTCCTCCCCAAAATAGAACTGGGCTGAAGGAGCTTTTTTTCCGGAGGTCATGACCTTGTTATTGTCTCTTCCCACCAGAACAAAGGAATAGACTCCAGGCCTCAGTGGTAAAGACATCACATCAAGGGTTGGCCCTGTGGTATTGACTCCGGTGCAGACTCCTCCACCAATCGGAAGAACCGGCGGGGTGGTGCCGTAGGAAAAAAGCTGGGAAGGCAGAAAGACCGGCAAGGTTGCATCTGTACTGCGATTCAGGGAATCAACCCCAAAAGCTGTCGTACAGGCCAGGGTGAACTTCCTGGAGTCCTTCCAGAGCTCAATTCTCTGAATATCCAGAAAGTGATTGCCGGAAATGATCAGATTGGCCGGAAGACCCCGTTCAATATGAGTGGTCGTTACTGTGGCTGTCGAGCCGACGAAGTCGGAAGTTGTAGGCAGGCCCCCTCCTGCCGCATAGGTGAAGCCGGTAATTTCGGGGACATTGCCAGTTCGGGTGAAAAACTCCAGGTAGCGGGGACCAATCCCGGCCCGTCGGTCGCCATAGGTCTGGTATTCAATCGTCCAGCTTGTGGCTGTGGCTCCCGGCAGATTGAAAAGAAGCCGGGCTTCGGTATTCGAAATTTCCTTGACCGAGCAGTTGGGATCGGCGTTAGAAATCGCATCGCAGGTTTCAGCCCCGGCTGTGGCAATCATTCTCAGGATCTCAAAGCGCCTGAGATTCTGACCCGTGAGAATGATTTCGGTTTCGCTGTTTAGCGGGCCTTCCTGGGTAAAGCTTGAAATCGTGGAGGAAGGAATCAGAATTTCCAGGGTCTGGGTCAGAGGAGTCGTTCCTGCCATATTGGTCACAGAAAGATCATAAACTCCCGGATACACGATCCCCGAAGTCGAAATCCGGCAGCTCTGCATGGCGATATAGGGAATCAGATCCGGGCAGGGAACCTGGAAATCATAGGTGAATGTCCCGGCGGTCACCGTTGTTGTCATCGAGATCCCGCTCACACCCTGGAAATTCAGGCCGTAAAAATCCACCCCGACCCCGGAGAGGAAATTGGCATCATAGGCCAGAGTCGCCGGAGAAACCAGCGAGACGCTGGCCAGTTCTTCAATGATGGACAAACGGGTCACAACCCTCGAATTTGCCACACCTTGGGTATTTTTCACCTCGATCTCATATTCACCGATGGCCAGATTCTGGGGAACATCCACCAGGAGCGTGTGATAATCAATTACATCCGCATCGACCGTCCGCTCAATGCTGCCAAAGACGGATTTGAGCCGGACATAGCTGTCACTGCTCCCGCCTCTTACCCCAAGATAGGCATCTCCCCGGACTTCCATGGTGGTATTCAAGGCATAGGAGCGGGATGCGGGATCAATGTCATAGATTTTGGGAGCGACTTCGCGAATCTCCGGGACCAGAGCAGAGCGAAAGCTTGTGCTTACCGTGTTCCCCATCGAAATCCAGTAGTACCCCGGAAGTTTCTTCGCCGGGACTGTCAGTTTCATCTGGGTTCGGGAAACAATTTCCACCCCGGCAATGGATACACTGGCAAGCGGAACCAGGGTTGCCGCATTCAGGGGGCCAAAAATGGCATCTGTCACCGGCTCAAGCTTCACCTGGGAAGTGACCACTCCCATGAAACCATCGCCAGTCAGAGTCAGAACTCTGGTGGTGTCATTCAGAAGATAGCGCTCCGAGAGAGTCGTAATCGAAAGGGGCGCTTCGGCCACGGTCAGAATATTGGTATTGGGAACCGGGTTAAAACCAATCGTATTGTCAATTCTCAGCCGATAATTCCCGGGACTCAAACCTCTTGGCACTTCCGCAGTCAGAAAATGCAGGGGGTCATTGGCATTCTGCACAAAGGGCAAAGCCACGACCTCGGTCACCGGGTTGAGGTTGGAATCCACCGACCAGAGAGCGACATGGGTCGTTCCAGTCAGATGATCCCCGGAAACATTCAGAGTTGTTTCTTCTGTGTTCTGCAGAAGGGTCGGAAAAACCGAATTGATGGTCGCCCGGAAAGTCTCAATGGAACGCAGACGACGGGAGAAGCGGCGGGAAGAGGCTGAATTGGTGATCTGGACATCATAGGAACCGATATATTTGAGGAACTGGGGCAGATCGACTTCAATCGCTGCTGTGGCCCTGGTCAGGACTCCACTGCCTTCAAGGCTTGCCCCAAGCGGCGGAACTTCCCAACTTAACTCCGGAATCAGAGAATCTTCCCGGTAAATCCGGATTCTGGAAAGGGTGAAGAAATTACAGCCTGCCAGCCTCAGGTTTCTGGTCGAATCCACATTGCGGGAAGTTTCCAGTGACGGACCTGTCGAATTGGGTTGGCAGCTGGCATCTGTCGAAAGAGAAGGTGAGGCTTCACAGACTTCCGTCATGTCCAGACAGCCCGAGCGAATCAGCCTGGGTCCCCCTTCCCGCACCTGGACCTGCTGGGAAAACCTTGAGGTAATCGGATTCGGGACTGGGGAATAGGTACCGGAGTTGTTTCTAAGCCGAAGGTTATAGCTTCCCGGACGGCGGTAGCGCTCCACGGTGGTAATCAGGCTGACCCCGGTAGAATCAAAAACCCGATGAATGATGGACTCATCAAGCTCAATGATATTCTCAAGTCCCGATTCAAAAGGATCATCGAGTTCCAGCCGGATCGAATCGACCGATGCCAGGTGATCCCCGCGGATCTCCAGCTTGAGCAGACGATCGTTTTCTCCAAAGCCAAACTCGGTTTCATTGGGAAGCTTGAGTACGGAAACTGTGGAAAAATCAGCCACTGGCTCAAAAACAGTCAGCCGTGAAGAAACCGGGGGACTGGCCCTGCTTCCGGTCATATTGGCAATTTCAAGCTCATAATCTCCGCCATAAAAACCGGCCGGAACCTTAAGTTCCAGATAACGGGTTCCATCAGGAAGAGCAATCAGACTGACATCGGAAAGCGAAAGCGATACACAGCGGGTTGCTTCAAGAGCAGAGGCTTCCGAGCGCAAATCCCGAAGACAGAGATCCCTTGCTGAGATCGGTACGGAAATCTGCGAAGTCTGAAGAGCCAGTGATTCCATATGCTCGCCATAAAGCTGTAAAAAGATATCGTGGGTATTCAGACTGTCATCCGAAGCCAGAATCAGGTCTTCCGGAAGAGGAGGCAGATCTTCGATGATGGTTACTAGGCCGGTCCGGATGGGCCCCAGCCCCGAGGAGTTGGTCAGCTCCAGATCATAGTCTCCGGGAAGCAGGCCCGTTGGAACCCTGAGACTGGCCAGCGAGAAAACCGTACTGGTGATTTCCGTGGCAAAGGACGAGGGAATGTTTGTGACATCAAATCGCCGGATCAGGTTCACTTCCCGAAGACCGCTCAGATAAGCTCCGGCAATCTGAATCGGACTGGTCTGAGTTCGTCCCAGAACCGTACTCGGAAGGACTCCCCCCCCTACCGGAAAACCGGTGAATTCAAGCTGTGGTTCCGTAATCTTCAAAACCGCCCGGTTGGGATCACAGGGACTTTCACTCGAACCAGGAACATTCGGAAAGCTCCTGTTTTTGACCTTGAGAATCCAGGTTCCTGGTGATACCCCATAGCTGGCCAGTCCACCATTGGCCAGACGGGCCGAAGAGGAGTCGAAACCGACAAAGGACTGCCGGGGTATGCTGATCGTGGGTGTGCTCAGGGTCATCGAACAGTCCGCCACATCCGAAGTCATCCGGTAAAAGTCGGCACTGGTAAGCCCGAACAGGCCACTTCCCCGGATTTCAAAATCAGCGCTCGCCAGAACATTGGTACCCAGTTGGGACGGCAGAAGCTGGGAAATCGTCGGCTGGCGCTCCAGGACCCGAAAGATCGTCACCGAAGAATGCAGCCACCCAAGATTCGTATGAAAGAACTCGGTGACATAGCAGCCCGGAGTCAGAAACTGACTGGGACCAACACTTAAGGTGGCGACAAAATAATCCGGCTGAACATTCACTTCAGGAGAAACTCCCGGACCGATTCCCTGCACCGCACAGGAAGCTGCCGGGATTCCCGCAACAGATAAATCCTGTGCACTTGCGGCTACCATACGGGCCCGTTCGATTCCCGCAAGACCCACTCCTTCCACAACAATCAGAGCCGATTCAGAACTCAGAATGGAATCGAACGTCAACGGAGCCGCCGCCGTTACATTCTCAATTTTCTGGATCGTCGTTCCGCTTTCCCGAATCTCAAGGCAGCCCGGAGCCTGACAGGCAAGCTCCCTGACTCCACCTTCATTGACAACACTGATCCGATAAAAACCCGGAGCCATGTGCAGAGGAATACGGGCCCCCGCAAAGACAAAATCTTTTACAAACGGGGCTGTTGTGTACTGAATCCCGCTTCTGGATTGGTGAATCAGGCGAATCTCACTCAGAGAGGAAAGCCTTTCTCCATCCAGTCTCAGAAAGAAAGATGAATTATTAAAAATCTGAGGAGGAGTTCCTCCAATCGGAGTATTCAGCCCCGAATTGGAATGAATGCTGACCGTGGCTGATTCAATCGGACCCTCCCTTACGGAAAGCTGAACAGGAACCAGGGAGGCCCCTGAGTCATTATTGACCCCAAGCCACCATTCCCCACTCGGAAAACCCGCATTCAGGCGAACCATCACCTGATTGGTCGCTACAGAAGTAATCGGAAGAGAAGTCTGGGACGGGATATTCTGTACCAGAAGAGTGGGACTGGATGAGATCGCAACCCTGTTGACCGAAGAGAGCCAGGCACCTTGCAGACGAATGAAATTATCCTGATCATTGGTCGCCAGAGTGGGCTGGACGGCACCACTTACAATCAGGCTCTGAACCTCAGCCAGAGGTTCCCGGGCCAGCCACTGATTGAGAGCTCCGGTACCGATTTTGACCGGCCCCCCACAGCTTCCGCAGGTGCTGTCCACAAAGACTTCCCAGAAACCTGCAGCAATCCTGGCCGGAACCTTTCCTTCCCAGAGCATCAAACCCGTTGCCGTAGAAAGAAGTGTGGCCCGAACCGCCTCCAGAGGAACCGTTGTGTTCAGGGTCATATGTTTCAGAAAAGCCCTGTCCTGAAAAATTCCTGACAGCCGGTTTCCCTGGAAAGTCAGAGTCCTGACGTCATTCACCAGACCGCTGGTTGGAACAAGAGAATTCAGGGAGGGCTGGGGCAGAAGATCCTCTTCCACATTCAGGACCGGAACCGAAACACTCTGAAAACCCTCCCGATCCACAACCACGATGTTGTAAGGAACCGGAAAGAGTTTCCAGGCAGTGAGATCAGCCTGAATTTCCTGAGGAGAAAAAACTGTAAAAGGCACCTCGACGGAGCGGGGCTGGATAAAGCCCTGATTTCCAAGGTATTCCAGATAGACCCTCTCCACATTCTGAAACTGATCTCCCAGAATCTGCAGAGTCAGGGGCTGGCCAACGATTTTTTTCACCGGGGCCAGCGAACTGATATTGGGGAGTCCCCGGTTGTCGACCTGAAACCGGATCGTCACCGTCTCGGTCTGGTTGGCTTCTGTTCTGTTCGCCCCACCCGGCCAGACACGGGCCGTAACCCGGACATCATGCATCCTGCCCACGCCCAGATCCCTGGCCGAAGCCCAGACAAAAGAGTAAAGCCGACCATCTCCGGCTACAAGGCCGTTTAAAGGCAGGAATTCCTCTGCTGACTGGGTCATGGTTTCATTCTGCTGATTCCCGGAAGAAAAAGTCAGGAAAATATCCGCCGGATCTCCCTCCCGATCATTGAGAGTGAACTGCAGGCGCACATTAGCCCGCTGAGATGTATCAATTCTTTCAAACACCAGCCAGGGAAGTTGGTTGGGAACTGCTGAACCGACGACCCCCCCTGCCGAATTCTCAGCCTGTTTGATCACCACCGGGCGCTCAATCAGGGAGGGGGCGTTCTCATCCAGATTCTCATTCAGAAACTCCGTGTTCAGAACCTCGGAAAGAGACACCACCTCCTGGGAAAAACTTTCAAGCTTCCTCAGTTCCACCAGACCCGATGTATTTCCCTGGGCCCGGATCTTTTCTACCAGAAGGGCTTCGGCAGTACTTGCCACCGTCACATTGCGAATGGATTCAGCGTTGGAAGTTGTCAAAGGTTCAACCAGACGCTTTAAAACCACCTTACCTTTTCTGATCGTGACTTCAATTTCCGTGTTCAGGGGAAGATCCTTGAGGACATAAGTCCCTGAAGCCATATCAATGGTTCCGGTAACAACCTGACGGAGTCCTGCTGAGTTCTGAAAACTGGCCTCTACAATAAATCCCGAATAGGGATTGGCCATGGAATCCATCGATCCCAAAGCCCGCGAGATCGAAAGATTTTCCAGATTGAAAAGGCTTGGAAGCTCCACTCTCCCGCTTAAAAGAACAGAAGTCGGTGTGACCGGGTTTTGAACGGGAAGGGAAGCACTCCCATTGCTCGCCCCTCCCGATGAAGAACCGCACCCCGTTCCCAGAACAGCCAGAAACACCATCCCTGTCAGGATACATAGCAGCTTCAGGGGGGAGGAAATACGGTTCATGGTTTAGCGTTCGTGGGGCAGCATATCTGCGTGAATCCTGAAATATTTCGTAGTTGGATAGTTCGCAAAGTTCGTTACTCTGGCCGTGTAGACGCAGGCATGGTCCTCAACCTGATCTCCAAAGCGGGATTTCCTGCGATTCGACTTGAAGATCGAGCCCCATTTTGAGTTGAAAGCATGTCCCAGCATATCTTCAAGCCTGCGGACTTCGCTCAGAAGAGACGTAATGCGGGTTTCATTCTCCTGACTCTGGGACTGCAGCTTCTGAAGCTGCTGATCGATTTCTCCCAGGTTCTGATCACTCAAATCCTCATAATTATCAATCTTATGGACTCTTAAATAGTAAATCTGCTGTTCCAGCATATGGGTATCATCTTCAATCTCGGCAAGCTCATGCCTCAGGGACTCCAGACGATGCTTGTCCTCCTGCTGAGACTGGATAATTTCAATCTCTCTCTCCAGTTCAAAGATCACCATGGCAGTTCTCCATCCGCACTTCTGTTTGGATTTCAAAATGTCCCCAAAGGTATGATCCCCAAAGTAAAGAATCCGTTCTCCACTAGCACCAATTTCTTTCTCAAGTTCCCGAAATGAGCCTCCACGATACACCTTTTTGGCCAGATAACCTTCGAGCTTGCGGCCATTCTCATCTTCTTCAATCTGCTCAAGAGGAGCATCCTTTAAAAAAAAGCCTGGCTTTTTGGCCGAAACCACAACCATTTCAAAGTACTTGTGCCAGGTATCCATACCTGGAATGGCCCCATTCAAGAGATGGGATAAAACCAGATCCGTGTAATAGTACTCGGAATTCGTCAGAAGAAAGAGCCTTTTATGCCCCTGGATAAAATGGTGCAGAACCCTGGGCAATAAAGGATCCCGTTCAACATAGGTATCCATGCTTTCAGCCACGGCACTCTTCAGGGAACCGTCCCGGTGCACCGTATCAATCGCGGCACGAATATCCTGGGACAGCTTCTTGTAATTCCGCTTGGACGGATCTTTAATCGTTTTATCTGTCAGATCCACCAGGTGTGCAAAAAGGCTGGCTTCCGGCAGACAGAACAAGGTGTCCAGATAAGCATAATCATCCGAATCCGGGCGATAACGCTCCCCCGGCAGATTGTAGGCGTCCTTGCGCTCTTCCTTGCTCAACTCTCTGGAACCGTGGTAGGCAACTTCCACGTACTTGTGATGATCCAGCTTGATCAGGTTCCCTTTCTTCTTATCGATAATCAGACCCCGAATGACCTCCCCCGGTCTGTACTGAGCATCCAGAAGCATTTCCGGATAGCCGGATTTGCTCACCAGCCGATCCCTGGTCAGATCAAATGCCAGAACTTCCAGGAGATCGGTATAAACCGCCAGCGTATGATCCATATCAAAGCCCATATGAGTAATGGTTTCAAGCTTCAGATTCCGGTTGACATAAACCCGCCTAGAAGGCGCGATCTGTTCCGTACGAATCAGGGGTTTCAGGTTGTTCAGACTCAACATGCAAAGTACCACCTATTCAAAAAGTGCAAAAGCAGGCCAGAATTGTATACTCTGGCCTGCTTTTGAGGCAACGCGGAGTCGTAATACACTACTCCTCAGCAGATTTTACTTTTGCTGTAGGCTGGATTCAAATCAGAAATCAACTTCCTCACGGGCGCCAATAGCTTTCTGATAACTGCGATACATCCGACCAAGAAGCCCTGCATCTGCCCCATCGGAAATCCCCCGTTCTTCCTTCACGCGGGCTTCCACTTCACGATCCACAGAGATATCAATCGCAAATTTCTCCAGAATCCTGTCATGCAGTTCAATCTCTGCCGGATTCTTTTCCATATCAACATATTCCATGGAAATGATGGCGTAAAGAATGTGACGCTTCACCTGATCGGATTCTGCCGAAATGTCATAGTCTGTCTGGCCCATCAGCTCTTCATCACCATCAAGCATTCTCTCAACCATGGAACGGTTGTGCTCAAAGCGTCCCAGAATTTTCTGAATCGCCATGGTTTCCTCAGGCTTCTGAACTCCATCCGCATGAATGACTGACACCAGAGCACGGAACATGGCCAGTTCAACCTTAGGCATTTTCAGATTATTGATTGCCTGAAGCTTGTCTGTGGTTTCATCTCCGTAGAAAGCTTTGGCAACCCGCCCCACCTGCCTGGTAAAGACATAGTTGGTTGCACCATTCAGGCCGGCACCAATGAGAGGAATCAGACTGTTGGCCGCTTTCTCTACAGCAGCCTGATTGATCATCTGTTTGGAAACCAGGGTTGTTATGATATCGCGAAGCAACGGATGCATGGCAGCCAGCTTGGCCACAGTATTCTGAACCGCTTCCTCGGTAATCTTGGACTGGAGATACACTGTGAAGCTCTTCTCTAGGTACTGCTCGAGAGCCTTGGTTGCCGAAGAAACACCAGAGGCGACTCCAAAAAGAATCAAAGCCTCGGTCACGCGCTCCTCGGACTTGATATCCTTGCCATAGATTTCCGCAATTCTGAAAATCAGGGTTGCCTGCTGCTTGAACAGATAAATCATGTCAGGAATCATTCCCCCGACACTCAAAGCCATCTGGGCGGCAGAACCAACTCCGGGAATTGCTCCGGGGAGATTGGAAGCAAAGCCAACACCCGCTGTCAGTCTGGCAGCCTGACGGACGAGATGATCTGCAAGCTCGGAGCGGGACAGGTTGGGATACTCAGCTCTCAGCTGATCGTTAAGATCTTTATAATTTTTATTCAGAACACCCAGTTTTTCCAGAACGCTCAGAAACCATGCTTCTCCATCAACCTCCTGCTGAACGGCCTCCGAAACAGCATCCTGGGTTTCGGCGCTGCCGTAAGTGCCTTCTTCCCCGTAGAGGCGCTGAAACTGGAAGCGACGGGAATTCTGGGCTGAGCGTGGAGAAAAGCCCGGGCTCATCGGGCGGGCGAAGCGCGTCATTTCATCCCGCTGGAGAACTACCAGAGCCAGGGAAAGGAATTTGTTGCGCAGTTCAAAATCACCGCGTTCCTGATATTTGCGAGCAGTTTCCAGAGCCCAGACAGCGGAATCGTTTGTATTCATCTGCATCACTGTCTCAAAGCGGATTTCCCGCTCCGGGGCATTCACCAGAATATTCTCAATTTCCATGAAAGCATCAGCCTGAACCGTAGAAGCCAGAACGATGGCACCTGCCCCCAAAGCCAGTCGCTGAAAACCTTTGAAAATGCTGCGCATAAACTCTCCTCGCATCGTTCTACGCAATTCGAGGCTGGGATGTTTCCGATTTTATGATCTTTTTTCTGTCCGGAAAGTTTTGAAAACCATGAGCGGAATACAGAATGAGGTCCAGAAAAACTCAAGGACACGATAAGAAAAAAATCCTACGGAAAACTACTGAAGAACGGCAATCTTAAGGCGTTGGCGATCTTCATTTCCATCACTGTCCCGGGCCTCTACTGTGGCAAAATAGACTCCGTTGGCCACATAGCCGCCCCGGCGGTTGACCAGATCCCAGCGAAAGGTATTCAAACCTTTTTGCGTGCTCACGCTCACATCCTGATTCGAAGAGGTATTGTAAACCAGAGAACCGGCCGCATCGTAAAGTCTGATACGAACCTCTGATGCCGAACGGGACAGATCGTAGCGCAGAGTGGAAAAGCTTCTGGCCGGATTCGGATAACTCACCGCATGCATGCGAATCGGTCCCAGAACCTGCAAAACCGACTGAAGCACGGAACGGTTTCCAAACCTGTCCTCGACCTCAATACTGAGTTCATTATCGCCATGAACCGGGCGGCCCTGCATTCTGTAAACGTATTCATCTCCGTTCTGCTCCTCAAAAGCAAGCTCTTGTCCGGAAAGAATAACTCTGAGACTCTCCTGCCGAATCCCGGCTCCAAGATCCTGGGCCTTAAAAACAATCCGAGGGTTGCTCGATGCAATTCCATCCTGCTCCAAAGCACGGTCCAATTCAATTTCAGGAGATTTTTCATCCTTATAGATCCCAAGCTGCCCGGTTGCCGGAAGCTGTACGGAGTACCAGAGGTCCTGATAGCTCCCCTGAAGAAGGAGCAGCTCTCCACCGGCGTTCACAAAGACCCCATGCCGGGGAGCGAGAGCCGAAGACATCCGGATGTCTGCCGTCGCCTGATTCAGGCGGTAACCTGTGGGCACCAGAAGCTCCAGTTCCTGAACCAATTCCAGCTCCGAGCCCGTTTCAGCTCCGGTTGCCACCCGACCCACACTCGCCAGAATCCCGCTCTCTGTCGGAGCCGAAGCATCCGGTCTCGGCAGAATAGCCAGGCTCAAATCCTCCGAAACTGTCTTTGTCGTATAGTTGACCCTAAGAAAGCTGGCCGTGACCGTGCCCCCATTCATGGAACTCATCACTGTCAGAGGAAAGGTTACGATTCTGGATGCCGTATTGCCATCCAGATCTGATGCACTGATACGTGCCTTGGCGGTACCCGACTGACTGGCCGTGATTTTCAGAGGAGCTCCGTAGACCATATCCGTGATTTTAAGCATGGAAGCCTGATTGGAGCTGATCAGCTGTAATTCTGTTAAAACCGGAGCATTCAAAAGGGCCTCACTGGCCTTGACCACCATGGTGATCTCTTTCTGGTAAACCGGATTTTCAAAATAGCGCACCGAGTAGGAAGGACCGGTATCAATCACAAAATCATAATCACGATCCACAATCATGGAATTTCCGGCCATATCCCTGGCGTTCTTGATTTCAATCGTGGCCTTCCCATCCCATTCATGGGTTGCCGTGGTTGGAATGGTTGCCCTTCCCTCCCAAATCCTGCCTTCAAGTCGCTGCGTGACAATCACCTGAGGCAGTACACTGATACTGATCGGATCAAAAGTTACTTCGGGTCCGTCCTTGATGTCCTCGTTAAAAGTCACCTGAAGCCGAAACGTACCAATTCCAAGCTGAGTGCTTGCCTCCGGGCTCAAGTCCGACCAGCTCATCGAGGCGACCCTGGGGGCTTCCTTATCGTAGTAAAAAATCTGAATCGAAGAAGCAATTCCCAGATTTCCGACAGCATCTCTGGAAGTCACCTTCCACTCATAGCGTCCCTGTTTGGTCAAAACTACATTCCATTTCACATTGGTTGTGTCATTTCCCTTGATGACGGCATAGGTCGTAGTTTTCAGGTCCGGATCAGAAACCGACAGGATATAATCTGCGGCTCCATCCGTTTCTTTCCACTCAAAGGTGATCGCCGGGCTTTTCACACTCTGATCTTTAGCCGGACTCACCAGCTCGGGACCAGGGAGTTCGGTCTGATTCAGGTTGACAACCAGACGACGCTCCGAAACATTGCCCGCCATATCATAGCCCTTGACAATCAATACATAATTGGCCGGCTTTCCACCCGATGGGGGACGGATGATCCGGCTTTGCGCCGGAAGGGTTCCGGAAATCGTAAACTCTCTCTCCTCCAGCTCCAGAGCTTTGTAACTGGAAGGCACCATCGGGCGGGTACTTGAAACCGCCGGATCGTTGGAATTATCCAGAATCGGCTCCAGAACCGCTGTCAGGTTTTTCAGAATCGGGTTGGACCTGGTGAAATTGATCACATTGCCATTTACGGTTTCTGTACCGGGAACCTCAGGAACAATCTCTCCGTCAATGGTCATCAGAACCAGACTGTACTCAACCCGGGACATCCCGGAGCCCCCCTTAAGGGCCTCCGCACCGGGCTGGGCCGAAAGATCGCGGGCCTTCCCCTTCAGAGTAAAACCCTGTCCGCTAACACTGATTTCAGAAGGCTCCGCAGTCTGACCCGGTAAGGGATTAAGCTTCACGCTGGGCGGAACCGTATCCAGAAGGAAGAAAAAATCCCGGACCAGTTCTTTCGGCGTTTCACCCTCAGCTTCAGGGGCCCTGAATCCACCCGTCGCTCCCGCAGGAGAAGGAGCCTGCCCGTTGAACTGAGCATTTCCGGCATTATCAACCGGCACAACTTCGATTCGGTAAATCCCATCCGCTGAACCATCCACAGGCAGAGAAATTGTATTCGCCTGGGCATCGGTAAATTCCAGAAGAACGCGATAGGAATCATCCTTGGGGTTGAAAGTCGGAAGATTCGGATCAAAGGCATTGGGATTATGAATAAAGTCCAAGGCACCCCGGATTTCCCCATCTGGCTTGAAAATGCTGGAGTTTAACGAAGTCTGGTAAGGTTCTTGCAAAAAGAGCCTCATCTTGGAAGAAGAAATCGAGACCCCGGAACCAAAATTGACCTTCCCATCCTGCTCAAAAGTATGCAGACGGGGAGGAGACGGATCCACAACCACAGCACTGACATGGCGCAGTGGAGTGTTGATTTTTCCAAAACGCACCGGAAACGTGATTTCGGTATAGGGAGGGGTCGTATCCAGAAGAAATTCCTTGCGAATCGGGTTGGAAATATTCCCTGGCTCGTCTTTCGCAATGACTTCCACTTGGTATGGACCATCGTACTGGCCAAAACGGGGATCCCGATCCCCTGGAGCTACAAACTGACCAATATCCCCAGGATTCGGAAAGTCAAAATCAAGATTTGGAAAAACCTCTTTGGCCCTGGTCGCATCAATCTCACAACTGATCTGACCGGCTGCTCCACAGGTATTTTCGGCATCTGCCAGATTAGGAGTACAGTTGGTGAACATCTCTCTTGCTACCGTATCCGGACCATTCAGACGTGCCTTGAGAGCGACTGTGGACCCTGTAAGATCAAAGGCCGGATCCGTGGAGCAGAGATTAAAGCTATCCACCTGATTGACTGCATCCAGAGTGGCCAAATCGACCTGACCGGGACTATCCGGAACTTCCCTTCCTCCAATGGGTGCTTTCAGAGAAAGGTTCACCCCACCGGCAGTCCCACCAGTGCTGTTTGTCTTTTCCGGCAGCAGACTGACCTGAATGGATGCCGGGTTGACCGCATCAATATCGAGTGAGAAGGTGAAGGCCTCCGTGGAAGTATTTCCTACATTGTCCACCAGATCCACCTTGACCGTGTAATTCCCCTTCAGAGGGGTTCCGGTAGGAGGGAAGAGTTTTTCCACAGAACTCAGGAGATAAAGCAGTCCATTGGGTGGCTGGGTCGCAAGCGTTCCCGGAATCACCTGACCACCAGGACCCGTCAGAGTCACCCGGATTTTTCCCTGACTCGCATCATTGGCCCCGGCCAGTTTGTCGAAATTGACCCCGGAACCATTATCTTCAGCCAGCAGGGCCTCAGGCGTATCCGCAAAATTAGGCGCATTGGCCGGAATATTATAATCCTTGACATAGATTTTGATATCGCGAGGAAAGTTCTGCTTGGCCAGAATCTCATTGTTAGCGGGATCGCTTTGAATCAGACCGTCTGTAGCCGCACCATCCTGAGGCAGGCGCACCAGACTTGGGCCAACCCCATCGACAATAATCGCCCGTTCAACCGTACCCCCACCAGGACTCTTGGTCAGATCGATGTCATTTCCCGCACGATCCTTACCAACAGCACCGGCCCCCTGGCCCTGGCCTCCGGCAGCCCCAACCAAAAAATCCACCCCACCAAGATTATTCACATCAAACAGGGGTGTAAAAACATAAACGGCTTCGGAAGGGTTTGAGGCAAAAAGAGCTGAATCCAGAGGAACCGCATAAGCTTCAGTGTCAACCTCCTCGCCGGTAGGACCTTTATGCTGCATCAACAAGACTGGAGCTTCCGCCATGGGCTCACTGAAGGACATACGCACCCGGATCTGCTCTCCTCCACGGACAAAGACTCCCGGGACTTCCTCGGTTTTCTGATTTTCTCCGGCTCCTTTGATGACTTCAATCTTGGAGACGACCGGTTGAGACGTATCCTTGACGACTTTAATAGCCAGAGCATCTCCCGTATTAGCCTTAGAGTTATCTGAAAACAAAAAGCTTGGTTCATTGGTATCAATTCCAGCTAACCGGATGACAAATTCTCCGTCATCCACATTGGTCATATTCAAATCGGCTGTGAATGAACCATTTGTTCCTCTCGTCACCGGGAAGAAATCAGTTCCCAGATTCGGACCTTCCAGGACCCGGACTCCCAACAAATCCGGATCCTGGGATGGAGCCGGATCCGCAACCCGGCCCGTAACCACGAGATTGGAATTGGACACGAAGTAAGTCTTGGCCGCCGAAAACGGCTCTCCAATGGCTCCGTCTGTACTGGAGCCCAGTGTAATCGTATT
Source organism: uncultured bacterium (assembly GCA_964503595.1). Classification (GTDB taxonomy): domain Bacteria; phylum Muiribacteriota; class UBA6191; order UBA6191; family UBA6191; genus CAZDAM01. Next base: position 8,131 of record CAZDAM010000011.1, on the reverse strand, counting down.
CACCGTCAGAACCGGGGCCACATTGTCGAAAACAACCACGGCAGCATTCGGAGATGTTACCTGAACTCCTGAAAGAAACTGAGTAACCTGAACACGGACATTTTTCTGCCCCGGCTTGCTAAAGCCTATGGTGACTTTTCCAGAGCAGGTTCCTTCAGCCACAGTAAAGGGGTTGTCATCGCTATCCCCCTGGGAAGTCACCGTAAATATTCCAGAGTTTCCATCATGAACAAAATCAAAGCTGAACAAAGAATTAGAGGTTCTGGAAACTTCTGTAAGGTTCGCAGGATTTTCCAGCGTCGTACCAACTGCTGCCTTCGTCAGAATACAGGCCGGATTTGATGGCGTGAAGATCGGGCAACTCCCAGCACATCTGCTGAATGTGCGGGAGGAAAACAAAACCATCGCCAGCACAAAGAAGCTGGCCAATCGGCTGAATTTCGCAAAACTCTGATCTCGAAAGTAAGGCTTTAAATTCATGAACAGCGGTCCTGACCCAACAATCAGGGCCTCCAATCATACAAAAACTGCGAATTAGGAGCGAATCTTAGCAGATTGGACAAGGGCAAACAAGCAAGGATAATCCCTTAAGTCCGGTCTTTCTGGGAAAACCGTTGATTCATCGCATATACAGTCGCCAAAACTTTTGCAACGGCCGAATACAAAACCTCCGGGATCTCCTGCCCAATCTCGAGTTTCCCCAGCATTTCCACCAGATCTGAATCTTCATGGACATACACCCCGGCCTCTTGCGCCTTTTTCAGAATCTGTTCGGCCATGAATCCAGCACCCCTGGCAATCACCTCCGGAGCCTGACGGCCCATGGAAGCTCCCTCCGGATCATATTTCAGAGCAACAGCCCGCTTGCGATACACCGGAATTTCAGACTTCGACATTGACTCCTCCAACAACAGAACGATTCGAAAACAGGGATTCCTGCGGAGCATGGGCAATCCCCAAAAGAACCCTCAGCCCCACGGACCGCCCTCCGGCAGCCTCCCCAAGAGCCTCCTGCAGTTCTACTGAGTTTTCTTCCAGAAACCGGACCACCTCATCCCGGTGAGAAAGAATCTTCAGCCCCAGGGTTTCCGGAGTCAGATAGAAATCAAAGGCCAGCTCCCCCAGAGCACTCATCTCCAGAAAAAGCTCCAGCCGACTCCCCCCGGCCTCATCGGCGGCTTTCTGATACCGAAGCGTGAGCTCCCGGTATTCCTGATCCATCTGATAGGGAAGAACCAGAACCCAGGGCACATCCTGAGCTTCCGCCATAAGCCGATAAAGACTCATCAACTCCTTGAACCGACTCAGAAATTCCTTGGGAAGAGCCCCGTCCTCAAAAACGGAATCCTGAACCTGTCCCTGCCCTGTGGCTGCCTCCTGCCAGAGCCCCAGCCTTCGTAAAAGCCGCCTGAGATCAAGACCATCCTCATCAAGACGCTCAAGATAAGCCCCCAACCAGGAGTTCACCGCCTTTCCTGAAACCTCGCTCTGAAGGAGCTCGCGAAACCCCATTCCCTTCTGAAGAAAACGCTTCAGAAGATTCAGAACCGGAGCCCCCAGAGGAAGTTTCAGTTCAAAGGCAAGAAGAAGGGAATGAATCGAAGTCTCGCTCAGCCCGCCAAGAAGCGGCAGAAACCTGCTCACCTGCTCAAAAAGCTCCGGCTTCAGGGTCAGCCCCATCTGCATGGCTTTATAGGCCGCCAGAAAATTGGCCTCGGTACGGGGAATTCCCGCCCCTTCCAGATAGCGCCCGATCTGAGATGCTGGCGCCCCTCTTCTTAAAGAGGAAACATCCTCAAGGCTTTTGCCATCCTGACCCAGGCGAGCCTGAATGACATCCCCTCCCTTAAGGTCGGAATCAGGAACACTCAGCGTTTTCCCGCCGACAAGAAGAATAGCCTGACCTTTGACATTCCCAAGAACTGTTGCCTGAAAAAGCCCGGCTGAACCAATATTCAAAGCGTACTCCAAAGCATTTTCCGGTAAGGCTCAAGCCTCTCACCCATTTTCATGGCAGTTGCCAGAGCCACGATTTCACGGGCTCCGCGCTCCGCACTCCACCGCTCCAGCTGATCCGGAAAATCCAGCAAAGCATCCATGACCGGCTTAAAACTGAGACGATGCTCGGGACAGGGGCCAATTTCTTTTAGAACCCTGCGGTGCTGGGCAGTGGGATAACCCATATGCGAAGCGAAACCATAATCCGGATACTTCTCATGCAGATTGCACATATAGGTATCACGTGCTTCTTTGGCGACAATGGAGGCCGCCATGATACACTCTTCCCGAAGATCTCCCTTCACAAGATCACGAACCTCAAGACCCGGGATCTTGAGGGGCATGGCATCAGTAAGAACCAGAGTGGCCCCCGGCCCCGCATCCTCCAAAGCTTCACACATGGCTTTTCTGGAGGCCTGATAGATATTCAGGCGATCGATCCCGCAGGCCGACACAATCCCAAGCCCCACCCCGAAAGCTTCAGCCTGAATTTTTTCCAGCAGGACTTTTCGCTTTGAGGCTGAAAGCTTCTTGGAGTCATTCATTCCTGAGCCGTCAAACCCCGACTCGAGAATCACGCACCCAGCCATGACCGGCCCGGCCAGAGGCCCCCGACCCACCTCATCCAGTCCAGCCACACGCCCCCCGGAATGAAGAACCGGAGACTGAAACTCGTTTCTGATATATGTAAAGGAATCCTTCATGACAAGCTCTTTAAGGGCATGATAACATTGCGGTTTTTCTGTCGCCATGCCACTCATGTAGCCTTAGCGACCCCACGGAGGCATTTTCTATGAGTTTTCAGCCCACTGATGTACTGGATGTTCTGATTTCCAGAGAAGAGATTGAGGCCAGAGCCAAAACCCTCGGCGAAGAAATCTCACGGCACTACGGAGAAGAACCCATCATTGCGGTCGGGATTCTTCGGGGCTGCATTTTCTTTTTCACCGAGCTCTTAAAATATGTCACCTGCCCCCTGAAAGTGGATTTCATGGTGGTAAGCTCCTATGGAGATTCCCAGGAATCCTCTGGAAACATCAAAATTGACCGGGATCTCAAGGAAAGCATCCAGGGTGAGCATGTTCTGATTGTGGACGACATCGTCGACACGGGCCAGACTCTGCAAAGCCTTGGCCGCCTTCTGGAAACCCGCCGGCCAAAATCACTCAAGGTATGCTCCATGCTCGACAAGCCAGCGGGCCGCAAGACAGAAATAGGCGTGGATTTCGTCGGCTTTACCATCGAAAATCACTTTGTGGTCGGCTATGGACTGGATTATAAGCAGTACTACCGCAATGTGGACTTCATTGGCCGCCTCAAGGACGGAATGCAGCCTGCTTTCGATGCCCACATAGACAGCCTGAAAGCCAGCCAGAATTCATGAAAAATGCCATTATCGCCAACTGCACCCCATCTTCTTCCAGGGTCGCCGTCGTCCAAGACGGACGCCTGACAGAAGTCCTGATCGAAAAGCCGTCCGAGCAGCAGCTTCTCGGCTCAATTTTCAAGGGGCGGGTCACCAATATCGTACCTGGAATGCAGTGCGCTTTTGTGGATATCGGAATCAGCCGGGATCTGTTCCTCCCCCTAAGCGATATCAATACCGGAGATGATACCAACCCTCTGGAAGAGGATTCGGAAGAAAACCCCAACCGCCACCAGCCCGCCATCACGGAAGTCCTGAAAGTGGGCCAGGAAATCATGGCCCAGGTCATCAAGGAGCCCATTGGAACCAAAGGCCCCCGCGGAAGCACTTACCTGACTCTGCCTGGACGCTACATTGTCCTGATGCCAACAATCCGCCACCTGGGTATTTCCCGCCGGATTGAAGACCCGGTTGAAGTCGCCCGGCTTCAGGAAATCGGCTCCGGCATGAAGCCCAAAGATATGGGTATCATCATCCGAACGGTTGCCGTTGGCCGCAGCCAGGAGGATCTGGAAGAAGATCTCCAGTTTCTCCAGAATCTCTGGGAAAGCATCCTCAAAAGAGAGGTCGGCAATCCGACTCCATCCCTTCTTCACAGGGAAAGCACCCTGCTTTTGAAGGTGGTCCGGGATCTTTTCTCCAGCAGCATGGAATCATTTCTGATTGATTCCCGCGAACACTATGACTCCCTCATGGCGGTCTGCGGATTTCTTCCCGACAGTCTGAAGGAAAGAATCAAATGCATTCCCCGCCCGGATCTCTTCCAGTCCATGGGGCTTGAAGAAGACATTCACAAGGCTGTGGACCCGAGAGTCTCCCTCCCCTCCGGTGGATATGTCATCATTCAGCAGACCGAAGCCCTGATCAGCATTGATGTGAATACCGGCTCCTACATCGGCACGAACAACCTCGAAGAAACCGTCTACAAGACCAATCTTGAGGCTGCCCAGGAAATTGCCCGCCAGTTAAGACTCAGAAACCTCGGCGGCATCATCATCATCGATTTTATCGATATGGATGAGCTTTCCCACCGGGATGATGTCTATCAGCTCCTTTGCCAGGAAACCAGGAAGGACAAGAAGACCAAATACAACATCTATCCCATCTCAGAGCTGGGTGTCATTCAGATGACCCGCCAGAGGATCGGCCAGACTCTGGCTCACTACCTTCTGGAATCCTGCCCCTACTGCAAAGGCAAGGGCCGGATCAGCTCCAAGGATTATATCTGCTCCAAGATCTACGCTGAGCTGCGACGCCTGTGCACCAGCAAGCACTCCAAGGAAGTCGTGCTGGCCACCTGCAACCCTGAAGTGGCTTCTATTCTTCTGGAAAGAGACCAGTTCAAGTTCAAGCAGCTTGAAGAAGAAACCAGTACCAAAATCTTTATTCGTGGGGATTCCTCATTCCATTATGAGGAGTTCAAGTTTTCCTGAAGCGTTCATTTGTTCAGGAACATTGACGATAGCAAGCCCCATCTCTATAATGCCATGCTTCGTATTTGAAGAAGAGTTCAGGAGGATTCCATGTTTGCGATTATCCGCACCGGCGGCAAGCAATACAAGGTCGAAAAAGGCGTCGAAATCTGGGTGGAAAAACTCCCCGAGACTGAAGGCGAGACCGTAAGATTTGAAGATGTTCTGCTCGTTTGCAACGACAGTGATATCCAGGTCAGCCCCAAGGCTGTAGTCAGTGGTAAGGTAGTCAAGCAGAACCGCCGCAAGAAAATTCTGGTTTTCAAGCAGCGTCGCCGCAAGCGCTATCGACGTACTCAAGGCCATCGCCAGTACTATACTGCTGTAACAATTGAAGACATTCAGATGAACTGATGATTCAAGCCGAGGTCAGAACCGGTCCTCAGGGCCTGGCGGTACTTCGGGTTCTGGGCCATGCGCCAGAAAAAAGTCATGCAGCCATCTGCAATGCAGTCAGTATTCTGACTCAGACTCTGGTGCAGAGCCTGAAAATTTTGGTTGGAGAATCTGCCTATCTCCTGGAAGAGAAGAAAGGCTGGTGCCATATCCAGAAGGTTTCCTCAGAAACGGGGAACCCGGAAGTGGAAACAGTTCTTCTGAAGTCCTGGCTGATTGGCATGGAACTGATTCGCAATCAGTCTGAAGGTCATCTTCAGATTCATATTGAAAACTGTTCCAGTTAAGAATAGGAGAGTGACATGGCTCACAAGAAAGGTGTCGGCAGTTCCAGTAACGGTCGCGATTCCAATCCCCAGTATCTGGGTGTGAAAAAAAGTGGTGGCTCTGCAGTTGTTGCCGGAAACATCATCCTGCGTCAGCGCGGCTCCCGCATTCACCCGGGTCAGGGTGTTGGCATGGGTAAAGACTACACCCTGTATGCCCTCACTGACGGAATCGTTGGTTTTGAACGCTTCGGCAAAAACCGCAAGCGGGCTACTGTTGTCCCTAAGCGGGGATAATTTCAATTTTCTACGCGGCAGTTTTACGACTGCCGCGTAAAGTTTTTTTATGGGAAAATCATTTCTATACCCGTTTGTCGGGCTTCTGATTCCCGGTCTGGGCCAATGGATTCAGGGTCAGCGCCGTAAGGCCGTTTTTACGTTCGGTCTGATCTTTTTCTGCTTTTATGCCGGGCTTGCCCTTGATTTTGATTATTACCAGCGCTATAACGACATCCGTCGCAAGACCCATACTGTGGTTCTCGACCGGAGTCAGCAGTCCGTCTCTCCCCCCAAGGGCGAGCCCATTCCCTACAATCCCCAGAACGATCCTTACGTTCGTCTGGATAATCTGCCCCTGACAACCGGCTCCGAGCTTCTGCTCCTGACTGGCCGCGCCCGTCCGGGACTGGTTGTAGAGGTTTCCAACCTGAAAACAGGTCAGAATGTACAGACCCAGGCCGACGCGACAGGATTTTTTGCCCTAAGCCCTCTGCCTCTGGCGGATGGAGAAAACAGGCTCGTCTACGGAGCCGCCAATCTCTGGCCGGATCACTACGGCAAGATGTTCACCATCGCTGATTACGATTCGGAAAGGCGTTATATGCCTGGCAGGCTCGATCGCATGTGGCATTTCACCTACAAAGTTATTTTTCCCGTCCTCAATACCCCTTTGCTACATTTTAGCGGTGGTTTCTGGCAGTCCCAGGTTCTGGGCTGGTGGCAGAAATCCCCTCTGACCAGGCATAAGGAAGAAATGCCAGCCCCAATCAAGGATATAGGTTTTTACCTTCTGGTTCTGGTAGCCATGTTTCAGCTCATTGCTCTCTTTGATGCCTTTGATACGGCCTATAATCGCGAGGTTCTGGATGATCTCCCTTGAGCTTTTGCTTCTCCTGGCTTTTGCCTTCAGTTGCCTGCTTTTTTCTATCTATTTTGCTGTCATGGACGAGCATAATTCCCAGGATGCCCTCAAGGCTTCCGTAACCAACTGGATCACTTATATTGTTGGGTTCGGGGCCTGTCTTCTGGTGGTGGAAATCGTTCAGGCCCTTTAAAAAGCGCCATGCTCAATACGCTGGATCGCTATATTCTGGGCCAGATCCGAAGTCCGATTATCTTCTCTTTCTTTGTCTTCGCAAGTCTTTGGATTGTGAATCTTCTGATCCGTCTTTTAGACCTCGTGGTCTCAAAAGGAGTGGAAATTGAACCGGTTTTCCGACTCCTGGTCTATTCCTTTCCTGCCATCATCGTAACTTCCATTCCGATGTCCGTTCTCATGGGCACCATGCTTGGGATTTCCCGCCTGAACAGCGATTCCGAAATCATTGCCATGAAGGCTTCCGGGATCTCGGCCACACGCATCATGCGCCCGATTCTGATCAGCGGCCTGGGCTTAAGCCTGATGGTCTATATTCTCAACGAAATGGTTGTCCCCCGCTCCCGCTTTCTCCAGGAACAGCTCTACATCAATGAAATCACCCTGAAAAAACCTCTGCCCAAAATTGCCAGCAATGTCTTCTTTGATGGTGGAGATCAGTTCAAACTCTTTGTCCGCTCCACCAACCCGGAAACCGGGGACATGCATGATGTCACCATGTTTCAGTTTGATGGTGACTGGCCCCGAATCACCGAAGCAAGAGGGGCCAGCATTGAAGACGGAAATCTGTGGGTCTTTGAAGATGGAGTCACCACAACCCTGCAATCCGATGGCCGGATTGTGCACGAAATCCGCTTTGACCGCTGGGATTACCCGATTTCCAACCGGTATGCCGCTCACGTCACCCGCAAGGAAGAAAACCGCAATCCCAAGGAAATGACTCTCAAGGAGCTTCGGGACGAAATCACCAAACGTAAAAACAGCGGACTCTCTACCCTTGAGCATGAAACCCATTACCACTGGAAGCTGGCCTTTCCCATGGCATCCTTTTTTATGATGCTCATTGGAGCACCTCTCTCCATGCGCCACAACCGCAGCTCCAAAGGACGCTCCAACGGCTTTGGCATGGCCATTCTGGTTCTTCTGGTCTACTACGTCCTTCTGACTACCGGGAACACCCTCGGCGGCAACGGCTCCCTACCCCCCCCTGTCGCCAACTGGATCCCCAATCTGACCTGCCTGGCCTTTGGGGCCTACTGCCTGAAAAAAGCCCTGGACTAGCCTTCGGGTTGAAAGAAATGATCCTTTCGACTGACTCCAAAACCGATAAAAAAAGAGCGGCAGCATCTATTTCTCAGACCTGCCGCTCTCCCCGATTCAAAGTGACCTAGAAGGCTTTTTCCAGACCAAACCTCAT
>CAZDAM010000010.1:0-49949 GCA_964503595.1 uncultured bacterium | reverse complement strand
AGAAAAAATTTCCTGAAAAAAAGCCGTCAAGGATGTTCCAAAAGAAAATCCGTCCCGTGACAGATTCCAACCTGCAAAACGAAAGGGAGCCATCTGGCTGCATAATTTTGCAAGTTGCTCTATCTATCCTGATTCGATCCCAAAATGGCCCGCACAAACTTTAGAACAGATCCAACCTCATTAGAAAGTCCCTGACAACCCTACCCTCTGAGGCATAAATCCGCCAGAACAGGGCGATGATCGGAACCCACATCTTCTCCAATGGAAAAATCCATTGTGCCAAAATCCTGGCTTGTGAAAATATGGTCAATCGGGATGCCCAGAATAGAATCTGCCTGCCAGCTGGGAAGCCAGCCAAAACCCTGGCGACAGTTCTTCAGTCCTGTCCGAAGAGTGAGGAAATCGTGCAGTCTCTCCCCCATGGACAGATTGAAATCACCCATCAGAATGACCGGTTTGCGATTGTACCGGAGTCGCTCAATCATTCCGTTGAGCTGGGCATTTCTCAGAATATAGCCCTCTCCTAAAGGTGGTACCGGATGAGTCAGCAGGACCAGAACTTCCTGACCATCAGGCAGGGCCAGATTCACTTCAAGACTGATCGGTGTATCAAAGGCATACTGAAGCACGGAATGGCTCTGAACCGGATAGCGGCTTAAGAACATCAGCCCGAAATTATCCGGCATCGGCTCTTCCACCTGATACGGAAAAATCTCCTCCAGCTTCTTCAGCCTTTTTACCCAGGCGGAATCAACTTCCAGAAGCCCGATAAAATCCAGCTCCTGCTTTGCCAGCCAGCCGGTCACTTTATCAGGACTCGGGTTTGCCGTCAGAACATTCAGGACTGCCACCTTCAGGGGCTTTTCACAGGACACCAGAGCCATTTTCTGATACCAGGGCCCCACCCAGGCAAATTGCCAGCGAAAATGAAGAGACAGGGCAATCAGGGCATTTTCTTCAAGAAAAAGCTGAATCAGGGTGCCTGAAACGTTCAGAAAGGCCAAAGCATCGAAACAACCTCGGATCCTTTGAGCCATCAACGCCCCGAAACCGGAGGCATGAGACGGATTCCAAGCCGGGAAGAGCCCAGAGCATCAGCAAGCTGCCTGTAGCCCTCCAGGGAGGCTTCAATCCGGGTTTTCATGCCAAGTTCAACTTCATAGCCCTGGGTTTTGCAGAATATCCCAAGCTTCTGCTTCCCGCTCTTCTGGGCCACAAGATACTTGATCTGCCGGATCAGTTCATCCGTTACATCCTGACTCTGAAGATAAAGATTGAATTCCAGATTCCAGCGGGCCGAATCATGCAGACGCGGCACCAGCTCCATCTCCTGAGCCTGAAAGCCGGGTCTGAAATTGCCGGAGGACTGCCGCCGCATGCCATAGACAACAACAACCTGATCATCCAGAACCTTGAAAGTCACCCGCTTGAACTCTCTCGCATAAACCATACAGTCGATGGATGCGGAAAAATCGCTGAGGCGGAAGCGGATCCAGTCCTCCCCATCCTTGTTGATCCTTCTCTCAAACCCGGAAATCATCCCCCCAAGAACCACTGGCCCGTCTTCCCCATCCAGAACATCCCGAATCGTTTTCTGACAGGCCGATTCCAGCCAGAGCCTGTATTCATCCAGGGGATGGCCGGAAAACCAGATTCCGGTGAGGGCTTTCTCCCAGGCCAGCTCCTCAACCCTTGAAGAAATCGTTTTCCGGGGAAGATCATCCTTGCTGAAATCCGGCTTGAAAAGCATGCGCTGACCGGATCTTAAGGTACGCTGAAACTCGACTGATTCTGCGACATAGCGATCCAGAACTTCGAGATAGGCTCCCCTTTGTCCTCCCAGAGAATCAAAAGCCCCGACCTTGATCAGGTTTTCAATGGCCTTTTTACTCACCAGAGCAGGATCCAGTCGGGAACAGAAATCCCTCAAGGACTGATAGGGTTTCTTTTCCCGTCCGGCAATCATGGTTTCCACCGCTCTGGTCCCAACCTCCTTGACCGCCCCAAGTCCGTAGACAATCGCTTCACCCCTCACACTGAAATAAAGCTCGGACTGGTTGATGTCCGCGGGGAGAAATTCGATACCCATACGCTTGCAGTCTTCATGCAGATAGGCCAGCTGAACCTGGTTGTCGATTTTGTCCGTCATGGCCGCAGCCATGAATTCAGCCGGGTAATTGGCCTTGAGCCAGCAGGTCTGATAGCAGATCATTCCGTAGCAGGCCGAATGGGATTTGTTGAAACCGTATTCGGCAAACTTGGCAATCAGATCAAAAATCTCGGAGGATTTCTCTTCGGGAATTCCTCTCTTCAGACCACCTGACATGAAGATATCGCGGTGCATCTTCATTTCTTCGGGTTTCTTTTTTCCCATGGCGCGGCGCAGCTGATCGGCCTGGGCCATGGTGTATCCGGCCAGAATCACCGCCGAATTCATCACCTGCTCCTGATACAGAATCACCCCGTAGGTTTCTTCCAGAAGCTCTTCGAGCATGGCATGCGGATAAGTCACCGTGGAGGCATCGCGTGAACCTTCACAGTAGGTATCCACCATGCCGGAGCCCAGCGGGCCCGGACGCCCCAGAGCCACAAGAGCAATGATGTCCTCAAAACGCTTGGGTTGCATATCGCGCAGAATGCCCTGGAACAGTCGGGAGTCAACCTGAAAAAGTCCGGCAGTATGGGCCCGGCAAAGCATGTCAAAGACCTTGGGATCATCAAGAGGTATCTCATTGATATCAAGTTCAATCCCGCGGCTTTTCCGGATCATCTGAACCGCATCCTGAATCACCGTCAGAGTAGAAAGTCCCAGAAAATCCATTTTCAGAAGTCCCTGGGACTCCAGAACTCCCCCATCAAACTGGGTGGCACGATCCGTCCCGCTGCCACATACCGGAACATAGGCATCCACATCATCGGGAGAAATAACAATTCCGGCGGCATGAAGACCTGTCTGGCGGGCAAGATTGGCAAGGCGGCGGGCAACATCAAAAAGCTGGGGATACTGATCGGCCCATCTTCTGAGTTCCGCCGATGCCTCCAAAGCCATATCCAGATTCTTGATTTTCGGATCCTCGGGAACAGCCTTGGAAATTTCATTGGCTTCCTGAAAGGGAACCTCCAGGACCCTGGCCACATCTTTTAGTACCGCTTTGGTCTTAAGACGCCCGAAAGTCACAATGTGAGCAACCTTCTCATCTCCGTAAAGCTTGCGGCAGTATTCAATCGACTCCTCCCTGCGGCGAAAGCAGAAATCAATATCAATATCCGGCATGGAAATCCGCTCCGGATTCAAAAACCTCTCAAAATAGAGTCCATAACGCAGGGGGCAGATATCGGTAATCCCCGTCAGATAGGCCACCAGAGCCCCAGCAGCCGATCCCCGGCCCGGCCCGACCGGAATTCCAACATCCTTAGAGGCATTGATAAAATCTGCCACAATCAGAAAGTAAGCCGAAAAACCCATGATCTTGATGACGTTCAGCTCAAAATCAAGCCTCTCATCCAGAATGATATCCAGAGGTTTGATCAGGCTTCCAGCTTCCTTGTTGGCCTTTTCCTGCGCCTCAATCACCTCACGGATCGAGCTTTCGATCTTTTCGTAGCGAAAAGGAATCCTCTTAAGGCAGAAGCGTCTCAGTTCGATGGCAAAGGGAATCTCTTTTAGCGAATCAAGGAGTCTGGCCGGAGCCCCTTCCGGCATTTTTTGAGGGTTTAACTGCTCTTTCCCATAGTCCAACCAAATAGTATCCGAGTGGCGTTTCATACCAATCGGACAGAGTCTGACCGCCATTTCCTCAAAGCGCTTCAAAACCTGGGCCAGCTTCTTCTGATCCACCGGTCCGGATGAAACCAGGGAGAAAAGCCCGTCTTCATCCCCTTCAATCAGCTTCAGATCCTCAATCCCGTCACAAAGGGTTCTCAGCCAGGGACCCAGCTCTTCCGGAAGCTTCTGCAAACGACTAAGAGTCAGGGATTCGGAAGGACGAATGCTCTTGTCCACCAGAACAGAACGATAGGAACCGCTAAGGAGTTTTTCCGAATCCCTCAATTCCAGAGGAAAAAGGTTCAGGGCAATCGAACGGATTTCCCGATCCAGTTCGGCCTCCACCCAGTCCGCATTTTCAAGCCCGGAAACATCCGAAGTCCCGGATATGGAAAGAGAATCCAGACGGGTCACATCCTCGGGCAGAGGAAGTCTTGGCAGGTAGAGCTCACCAAACTTCAGACCCGCATTGCACATACCCGCAATTCTGAGTGTGTTCTCGCAGGCATCCTCATAACCTTCAAAAAGCGCCCACATTTCATCCGGAGATTTAAAGAAGTACTCAGAAGAAGGCATTCTGGGGCGACGAGGATCTGAAAGCGTCATCTTTTCGCGGATCGCCATCAGGATCTCATGGGCTTCAGCATCTTCCCTTCTGGTGTAATAGACATCATTGGTCGCTACCAGTTCGATCTTTTCCTCCCGGGCCATTTCCCGGAAAACCTGATTGAGTTCGACCTCTTCCGAAAGCCCGTGGTTCAGAACTTCCAAAAAGACATTCTCCCGTCCATAACGCTCAATCATCGAGCGGATATAAAGATGGGCCTGCTGCCTTTCCCCTTTCTTCAGATGCCATTTGAGCCTCCCTCTGGCCTGGGGCAGAATGGCAATGACATCCCTGTGATAGGTATTCAGGAGTTCATCATCAATTCTGGGGACATCCTGAAAACTGCCTTCCGTATGCCCTCTGGAAGAGAGCTTCATCAAAGCTTCATAACCTTCAAAGGTTTTGGCCAGAAAAACCAGGGTGTGGTTTTCCTGGACCGGCTGAAGACGACGATTATGACGGGAGCCCACCGTATGCATGCCTTCAAAACCAAAGATTGGTTTCGGGCCCCCCTTAAGAGCATTGGTCAGTTCAATCGCTCCGAACATGGCCCCGTAGTCGGTAATGGCCAGAGCTTCTGAGCCCTGCTCCCCGGCAATTCGGGCCAGATCCTTGATCCGGGCTGAGGATTGCAGAAGACTGTATTCGGAATGGACATGAAGATGGACAAAGGATCGACTCACGAAACAACCCACTCCCCTGATTTCATCACTCTGGCCACGGGATTGATCCCGAAATGATAGGCCAGCTCCCGGTAGTCCTTGCAGTGAAGCAGGAGCAGATCTGCTTCCTTCATCATTTCAAGAGATCCGATTCTTTCCTGCTGACCCAAAGCGCAGGCTCCGTTGAATGTCGCCGCAACCAGAGCTTCCTCAGCGCTAAGCTTGAGCAGGGTGCTAGCTAGGGACAGAATCATTGGCATGGATTCGGTGTAGCAGCTACCCGGATTGCAGTCCGTGGCAAGCCCAATCGCACAGCCAGCCTCAATCATCTTTCTGGCAGGCGGGGCTTTTTTCATCAGGGAATAGACGGTTCCCGGCAAAAGGTTTGCAATCGTATCCGTATTCGCGAGGGCTTTCATGCCGGATTCTGTCACCGCAACCAGATGGTCGGCACTCAGGGCCCCCACGGAACAGGCCAGCTCCGTTGCTCCGATCGCCTCGATTTCATCACAGTGAAGCCGTGGTTTCAGACCATAGTCCAGGCCTTTCTGGAGAATCTTTTCCGTCTGCTCCACCGTGAAAACTCCGGCTTCGCAGAAAACATCCTGAAAAGTTGCCAGTTTTCTGCGGGCAATAATGGGAAGCATCTCATTGATCACCAAAGCGACATAGCTGTCCGGATCCCTCTTGAACTCCGGAGGAACTGCATGTGCCCCCATGAAGGTCGGATGAATCTCTATGCTTTCTCTGGCCTGAAGCTGGCTTAAAAGCTCCAGTGTCCGAATTTCCTGATCTGTACTGAGCCCGTAACCGGATTTGACTTCAACCGTAGTGGTTCCCATTTGCAGCATACGGGCAAAACGGGCACTGGATTCACTCAGAATGGCCTCATCGGAACTTTCCTGAAAGGCCCTGCGGGACTCCAGGATTCCACCACCTTCAGCCAGAATTTCCATGTAGGGCTTACCCTGTACCCGCCAGTGAAATTCCTTTTCCCGGGTTCCGGCAAAAATCGCATGCGTATGAGAATCCACAAAACCAGGCATAACCACATGGCCCCGGGCATCCACAATATTCTCCTCAGGAACTTCTTTGAGCTTTTCCTTGAGGGAATACGTCGTCCCCACTGCATAAATCCGGCTACCGTCCGTAATAATCGCCCCATCCTTGATGGCTCCGACCTCCTTGAGCTCTGGCCCTCGACAAGGTTTCCGTGAACCATGGGTTGCCATGGTCACAAGCTGGGAACAGTGAATGACCGCCCGCTTCATTCTGAAACTCCCATGGGAACATTCACCCCATGACGCAGAGCTGCAGATCTGGCTTCGGGATAGCCTGCGTCCACATGCCTGACAATCCCCATTCCCGGATCTGAGGTTAAAACACGCTTCAGACGTCTGGCCGCAGCTTCACTTCCATCAGCAACGATGACCATGCCAGCGTGAATGGATTTTCCAATCCCCACTCCACCTCCATGGTGCAGACTGACCCAGGTCGCTCCGTTGACAGAGTTGATCATGGCATTCAGAAGAGGCCAGTCGGCAATCGCATCCGAGCCATCCAGCATGGCTTCGGTCTCCCGGTTTGGAGAAGCCACCGAACCACAATCCAGATGATCCCTTCCAATCACAATCGGGGCGCTGACTTTTCCATCCCGGACCAGATTGTTCAGGACCTCGCCCATCTTTTCCCGCTCTCCATATTTGAACCAGCAAATCCGGGAAGGATAGCCCTGAAAAGCCACCCTTTCCTTCGCCATAGTAATCCAGCGTTTCAGGTGCTCATCATTGGGAAATGTATCTAAAACAGCCTGATCCGTGACGGCAATATCCCTGGGGTCTCCGGAGAGGGCGACCCATCTGAAAGGGCCGGAACCCTCACAGAACAAAGGACGGATATAAGCCGGCACAAAACCTGGATAATCAAAGGCATTTTCAAGACCGTTTTCCTGAGCTTCCCCTCTCAGGTTATTGCCGTAATCAAAGCAGATCGACCCTTTTTTCTGGTAATCCAGGATGGACTGGCAGTGGACAACCGCGGTTTCCCTGGACAGGCGGATGTATTCTTCTGGCCTTTCTTCACGCAGCTTCAAGGCCTCGCTATATGACACCTGATGGGGCACATAACCATGCAGCATGTCATGAGCGGAAGTCTGGTCCGTCACAATATCAACAGGAAAACCCCGTTCCAGAATCGCCGGAAAAATATGAGCACAGTTACCAAGAATACCGATCGAGAGGGGTTTTTTCGCTGCTTTCGCATCCTCTGCCAATCTGAGAGCATGGTCCAGATCCTCAGCCAGAACGTCCAGATAGCGATCGCGGATCCTTTTTTCAATCCGATCCCGATCCAAATCCACGCAAAGGGCAATACCTTCATTCATGGTAACTGCCAGTGGCTGGGCTCCTCCCATCCCTCCCAGCCCCCCGGTCAGGGTGATGGTTCCTTTCAGACTCCCGCCGAAATGCCGACGCGCCACGGCTCCCAGAGTTTCATAGGTACCCTGCAGAATTCCCTGAGTTCCGATATAAATCCAGGAGCCGGCTGTCATCTGGCCGTACATCATCAGTCCCCGATCTTCCAGATCGCGGAATTTTTCCCAGGTTCCCCAATCCGGTACCAGATTGGAATTGGCAATCAGAACCCGGGGGGCGTCTTCGTGGGAAGGAAACACTGCTACCGGTTTTCCAGACTGAACAAGAAGGGTTTCATCCGGTTTCAGATCCCGAAGGGTCCGTAAAATGGTCTCAAAACATTCCCAGTTGCGGGCAGCTTTTCCTTTGCCTCCATATACGATCAGGTTTTGCCAGTCCTCGGCAACATCCGGATGCAGATTGTGCTGAATCATGCGATACGCAGCCTCAATCTGCCAGTTGGCACAATGAAGCTGATTTCCCTGGGGTGGCTGAATCGGTCCGCGGCTCATATATCCTCCGTATTTTTCTGCTGGTTTTTCCGGGCGGATTATACCAAAGCTATCAGGAGGACGCTGTTTCCAATTCATGTGGGTTTTCGCCATACTGGTTCCATGCGCCCCATCTTTCTTTTAAGCGACTTTGGGCACAGAGATATTTACGTGGGAATCATGAAAGCAAGGATTCAGAGCCTGGCTCCCGGTGCAACCACAATAGACCTATGTCATGAAATCGAACCCCAGAATATCAGGATGGGCTCAATCTTTCTTCAGGATGCCTGGGACTGGCTTCCCGAGGATGCCATTGTTGTGGCCGTGGTGGACCCTGGTGTCGGAACTTCCCGGCATCCGATTGCAATCTCTCTGAAAAACCGTTTCCTGATTGCCCCGGATAACGGACTGGTTACATCCATTTACCCCGTGAAAAATAGACCGGACATCCATCTCCTGCCATACCCGACCGACTCAAGCTCAACCTTCCATGGACGGGATGTTTTCGCTCCTGCGGCCGCATCTCTGGCAGTCCATTCCCAAAATGCCCTCAAAACATTCCCCCGGTATTTTGAAGATCCCGTCCTCCTGAAACCCCTCAGAAACCATAGAATTACGGAAACAGATTTTCAGGTTCCCGTTCTTTATGCAGATCATTTTGGCAATCTCATTACCAACTGGAAACGCGAGCATTCCGACAGAATCGAGGTTCTGATTGGCGAAAAGAGCATTCCTCTGGTCAAAACCTATGCTGAACTCATGCCTCAGCAACTAGGAGCTCTGTTTGGCTCCTCCAACCGTCTGGAAATAGCCTGCCGGGATGCAAGCGCCCGGAAGAGAATGCCCAACTTAATGGAAATTCAGCTGCGCCTCTTCTGAATCCAGTCCAAAACAGCCTGTTTCTGAGAACTCAGACCCTTGTAGGCAAGAATCGGAACATCCATGTCCTCAATGGCCTGGACCAGAAGAGCCATGGAGTCAGAAGAAAGTCCCGCCACATCCACAAAACGGGTGCGAATCGTGAAAAGTACCAGATCCGGCTCCCGGATTCCCATCAGAACCTGACGTTCCACCCTAAGCCATAAACGTGGATCCGAAGGATGCAGACTTCTTCCTGCCCATTCGGCCCTCGACAACCCTTCTGGGGGAATGGGGTGATGATTCAAGCGATTATCTGTTGCCACGCCCCAGGCAAACCTTACTTTTGCCCCCCCCCGAAAAGCTGAGGACATCAGTTTGAAGTGGGCAGAATGAATTTTTTCCATATGAGGAGTCGGGGCATGGATCGCCGCAAAATCCTGACCAAACTTTTCCCGCGGATCCCAGTGATTCGGAGAGGAAATCACTCCTGCCACAGCAGTGGCTGAAGCTTTATCCAGGCGCATAATCGAAAAGTCTTCAGATACGGGAAAAGCCAGAAGCCAGATCGGATTTGTGAGCTCGGTTTCATTGAAGAAGGCACGATCCCCAAAAAATGAGTAGCTTCGTTCCTTTTCCTGATCCAAAAGCAGAATTTTCCCGGATTCCTCCAGAAAGGAAAAACGTTCCGGAAAGTCCTTGCAGAGCTGTTTCCAGCAAACCTCAAGCGCAAGTCTGAATTCAGCTGGGCTTAAAAAGTTGGCACTGTATTTTGAATCCTCTTCCTGATAGGCCTGCCAGCGGTTCTGCCAGCAGGTTTCCTCATCTTCTTCCAGCTGAAAAACAAGAGAGTCCACCCGCCCGTTGCCCCAGTCCTTTCCCAGAGGGGAAAGGCCTGGTTCCATACGAAAGCGACCGGACTCCCATGGCCGATAAACGGCTTTCATGCTTAGAGCTGCACGCCTCGAATCAACTCAAAGACACGGCGCATATCTGCCTGTACCGGATTGGTCCAGATCGGACGACGTGTTGTTCCCGAGCGGTCATACATGACTTCCCGTGGAGTGAAGGCCGTGTTGACCGAAGTTCTTTGAACCTCATTGCCAGCCGTACCCTCCGAATTCTGGAAGTACTTCCCGATAATGCCCCACATTTCTACGGCTTTTTCCGGGCTTCTGATAATCACGATATTGTGAATCTGAATCATTTCTTCGGCAAAGTTCTCACGCAGAGCTACCCGGTTAACTGCAATCCAGTGAGGATTGTGCCAGATTGCATTTTCCTGACCATCCCAGCCAACCTGACCAAGATAGGCTTCCCACTGATCCACCTTGCGAACAGCCGTACTCTGCCAGGCCGCTGCATCGATCTCCTGAACCGGGCGGTCCAGACGAACTGTTGATACGGCCGGAGCCGTTACACCAGCAGCCTGAGCCGCAATATCCCGGGCCCTAACCAGATCTGCGCGGATCGGATTGGTCCGGGTAGGACGGTTCCGGGGTCCTGATAACTCATAGGGAACGGCTCGTGGAACAAACTCCATACCAGCCTGTTCCCTTTGCACTTCAGAACCAAGACTTCCACGAGGAGTTTCAAAATATTTTCCCATTACGGACCAGAATTCGCGCGCCCTGACAGGATCCGTCGCCAAAAGCTGATCATGAGCCGCCAGGATTCCCCGAGCTGCATCATCTCTCAGTTTGGCGCTGCTGGAACCGATACCGGGTCCGTAATACACCGGATTCTCATTGTCATCATTAGGCCAGCCAGCTGTATGGAGATAACCAATCCACTGGTCCAGCTGCTGATAGCCGCCAGCTCTGAGTCTCTGCTGGGCCTCAGTCCCGGTAGCGGGAGCAGCAGGTTCGGTTTCATAACCGTCTCCACCGGCCTCACCACTGATTTCAGAGTCTTCCACAACAGTTGGGTCGGCAGCATCCGAAATCGGATCATTTGTTGCTGGATCCTGAGGAGCTGAATCACCAGGAAGTTCCGCTGTTGGAGACGCCGCTCGGATGAGATCCCTCAGGCGATGATAGCGCTGACCTTTTTCCCGCAGGATTTCTTCAATCTCACGCATATTGAGACTGAAGGCAAACTCTACCCGGCGGCAGGCAGCTTCATCCAGATTGGACGGGAAATTGCGGTTCCAATCGACATTCTCAGGATACTCAATCCGATCTCCATTTGTATCCAGAGGACGACTTTCTCCGAAAGCCTGGGCATTCAGAGGAACCGGAATTCCGCTACCCCGCATGGCTTCCACAACCGCATCCGCCCGCTTATCCGACAGATCCAGATTGAATCGGCGGGTTCCCGGAGGGCTGGCATGTCCTTCCACGATGATTTTTTCAAACAGAGTCTGAATCGTGCTGTCCCTTTCAATCACAAACTTGAAAGCCCGGGCAACCCTGTCCAGAACAGCCTGTCCCTCAGCCTTGATATCAGACTTGTTGTGATCAAAGAGGATTCGATCCGCAACCCTTAAGGAAATCTGGTTGGCCGAAGCTCCACGCACATTGGTCTCACCAGCCCCATCCCGAACCTGAACTCCCTGCTCCTCAAGGTTACGCTTGATCCAGGCTACCAGATAGTCATTCAGATCACGCATGAATGCGAGGTTTTCATACAGACCTTCCAGAAGGCTGTGCTCAGCCGTACTGGCACTAGCTACAGAACTTCGGGACTCCCCCATGGACTGAATCACCCCAATGGTTCGAAAGCCGAAGCTGGATGGCGAGCCATCTTTCATTTTGAAGAGCTCATAAGTGTTGTTCTGGCCCTTCATTTCGTATTCATAGCCAGCAAGACAAACCAGTCTGCGCTCATCGTCCGTATCCACTTCCCCATCAATCGGACTGACAGCCGCATGCAGGTTGCTGGTCGGGAATTTCATGGATTCAGCATTGAAGCCGGGAATATAGGAAGAGCACTGGGTATAGGAGGCCGAATCCAGATCCGGTTCCTGGGAAGCGTTGAACAGATGCTTCTGATCCTCAAAGGAGGTTTCCACAATTTTCAGCAGATTCCGGGCCGCTTCCGTGTAGTTGTGAGCAACCTCATCCCCACGGGTATACCAGCTTCCATAACGGGAATTCACGCCATTCCAGAGAGTGGTACGATTCCGGTTATAGCGGGTAATCCAGTCCAGAACGGCAACCAGTTTTTCGGATGGGCCATTCTGGGAATCATCAGTGATTTCATCTTCCAGCTCGACCAGGTCATTGAGCTTGGCATACATCTCTACATAAGTCCTCATCAACTCAATACTGGTCACTGTATACTCGGAAACCAGAGTCACCAGCTCACGGCGCTGGCTCTCGGAAATCTCAGCCCGGCTCAACCTTAAAACCAGCTGGCGCATTTCCTGCGGTTCATCAATTTCTTCCGGGACGACATTTTCGGCACCATTCAGACGCAGGATTTCCCGGATCTGGCCCAACTGCTGAATACGTCGCTCTTTCAGAGTGTTTGCCTGGGCCTGAAGACCGACAAACTCAGTTCTAAGGGTCGTCAGTTCCCCAAGCTTTGGATGATTCATTTCCTGAGCCTGGGCCACCAGATCATCAATGGCCTGCAAGCCGGATTCCATGAGGCTTTCAGCACGGCTAAGAAGATGGACCTTGCGGTTCACATGACGGAAAAATTCATCCTTGGAGCGCTGAGGAACGGTCACTCCCGCGATTTCGGGAATCGCCTGAACCTGATTCAGTTCCGATGCAAAAGCAACCAGAATCTGCTGCTGGGCACGGTTCAGATCGCTCTGACTCAGATTACCACCGGAAGCGTCGGTTCCATCTCCACCGGTATTATCGCTGTCCACGCCATTATCCGGCTGCTCTGTGCCAGCGCCTGAAGTACTTCCTGCATTTTCAATGATGGCAATGGCCTGATCGATGGCACCCGGAACCTCATCGGCTCCGCCATCCCCACCATTACCAAGCCCTTCAACCTCTTCATTGCTCAAACCGCTCAGGAACCAGGACACGGCATAGGCTACCGCATATTTATTACCGGCATTTGTGCCACCCTGCTCATCATTACCATAAGCTGTCCGGGCCTTCTGCTTGATCAGATTGATACGATGCTCAAGCTCCCCCAGAATATTCGGCTTCCCCTGAACATTGAATTCAGGCCGATCCGAGCGGTTGCGGAGGCTGTCTGTCAGAATGGTCATCACTTCAGCCATTCTGCCGTTAAAATTAGAGAAGAAGCGGCCAATAGCCCAGCCGTCGATTTCGTCCGCAATTTCTTCCAGAGAGAGCCGACTGAAGCGCTGATGGGCCAGCATCTGGGCTTCCTGCTGAATGCGGATTTCCTGAAGGCTTCTCTCGATGCTTCGGCGGGATTCTTCATAAGGAGATTCTGCCAGTCTCCTTCTCAGTTCGCGGGCAGCCCTGTCAATGGACTCTCTTTCTCTCTGGGTTTCCCGGTTCAGCTTCTCGATTTTTTTGCGAAGCAGACGCCCCAGCGACTCACGGTCCATACCGGATCGCTCCATCAGCCAGTTCAGGAAGGTTCCAGACCGCAGCTCCTCCTTGAAAGCCCGAAGAGAGCGCACATCATAGCGGGTCAGATGGACTGCCGTGAATCCGGAATTGCGGGAATTTTCCACCCAGGCTTTAAAGGCGCCTTTATTGGCTGTTGCCGCGCCTTCATCAAAACCCTGAGTCAGTCTCTGACGGATTTCGGCGTAGATCGCCAGACTCTCCGGACGGGGAAGAGGCTGAGCCTCCTGACCACCCTGGGCCCCGGTCTGCACAATATCAGTCGCGCTTGGACCGGCTTCCGCCGAGACATGCTGAACAGGAAGTGTCAGCACAGATAATAAGATTGCTGTTTTTCGCCACAGAGCCATGCCGGCCTCCTCCACTGAACTAAGGCAGATGGTGTCTCGCTGATCCATACGCATAAAGTTCTCCAAAGGTTGCAACAAATCCGTCATCTTGCAATCAGCAGAACAAAGGGGTAGCATCTCTGCTTTTGAAGTCCACGGGACAAACCTCTGAGTATGGATTCTGAATGTATGTAATCATTACCGGCGCAGGCAGCTTCGGGCTCGGAGCAGCTGAAAAGATTCAGGCCATGGGACACGAAATCGCTTTTGTGGACCGTGACCCGGATAAAATCCATACCATCGCCAAAAGCTACGACTGCAAAACTGTTCTGGGCAGCGCCACCTCAGCCGAGGTTCTCCTAGAAGCAGGCCTGGAAAAAGCCGATATGCTTCTGGCCATGACCAATGACGATCATGCCAATATCGTAACGGGGCTGGTTGCTAGGGAATACAATGTCCAAAGACGGATTGCCAAACTCGTCACTCAGGATTTCTTCCATCACTACCCTGTCCGCCTCAAGGGAGATATCTTCCATGACATCATCAATCCGGAAGAGGCTGCCGCAGAAGAATTCCTAAGGCTGTTTGACCTTAGAAACACTTCCGATGTGCAGTATTTTGCCGGGGGTCAGGCTGCCTGCATTGCCTATCGCATCACCGAAGACGGGCCTCTTACAGGGAAAGCAGTAGGGGACCTGAAGCAGGTGGAAAAATTCGGAACTCACCTGAAGATTGCCGCCATCGAGCGCTATGAAAAGACTTCGGAAACCGACGAGAAAAAAGAGCTCAGAACCATCATTGCCGATGGCCAGAAAACGATTGAGTCCGGCGATATAGCCTACATCGTCGGCTCCAGAAAAGATGTAGAAGCCTTCACCGGCTCCAATCATGTCCATAACAGCAAAACCTGCATTCTGGTAGGAGGCGGCTCCCTGGCCTTGAGGATTGCCAAACGGCTTGAAGGCGTCATGAAGGTCAAGGTCATCGAAGAGGATCGCCACAAATGCGAAATTCTTTCCAGCCAGCTCGAAAAAGCCATGGTTCTGCATGCTTCGGGCTCGGATGCCTCACTTCTGAAAGCAGAGCGGGTTGATAACTGTGAAGCCTTCATTACCGCTACCCGGAGTGAAGAGAAAAACATCCTGATGGGCATCCACGCCAAACAGCTGGGAGCCCAGAAGTCCTACTGTCTGGTTCAGCAAAGAGAGTACGTCAACATGCTTCCCAATCTAGGTATTGACGCTGCCATCAGTCCAAAAGCCGCCGCCATTTCGGCCATTACCAGAATTGTGGAAAATATCGAAACGGCCATTGCTTTCAAAAGTGATCAGCTTGAAGCCTATGACTTCACAGTAGAAGAAGGCTCCCCCCTGACCGCGGGCCCCCTTCGGGAAATCGGTCTTCCCGAGGGAGTCATGATCGGGGGGCGGCTCAAACGTAAGAGCTTCAGCCTGTTTCGAGGCGAACCCGAGTTTGAAGTCGCCAGTGGAGAGACCATAATTCAGGCCGGAGATCGGGTCATTCTCTTCACCGTCAAAGACAGAATTGAGAAGGCCCGCTCCTTCATTCACGGTTCCTGACTCCATGCGTTATACCGTTGTTGCTTGTTTTCTGGGCCGTCTTCTGATGGGGTTTTCCCTTTCCATGCTCCTTCCATTTCTGACCGCCCTGATCTACATGGAATCGGACTGTTGGGCTTTTCTGAAAACCTTTCTGCTCACCGTAGGGGTAGGAGCTCTCCTGGATCGCATGTTTCGACACGAGCATCCCCAGGTCGGGATCCGCGAGGGACTGGCCATCGTCAGCCTGACCTGGATTTTCTTTTCCGCTTTCGGTGCACTGCCCTTTACTCTCTCAAGCTCCAGCCTCTCCTACACCGACGCCTATTTTGAGGCCATGAGCGGACTGACAACCACCGGGGCTAGTATTCTGACCGATATCGAGGCTCATTCCCATGGCATTCTGATGTGGCGCGCCACCATCCATCTGATGGGAGGAATGGGGATTATTGTTCTGGGGCTGGCTGTCCTGCCTTTTCTTGGCATCGGGGGCATGGAAATGTTCAAGGCTGAAGTTTCCGGCCCCTCAGATGATGACAAGCTCACTCCCAGGGTTCGGGATACCGCCCAGATCCTCTGGAGACTCTATGCCGGCATGACCGGAGCCCTGATTCTTCTTTTACTGATGGGAGGTATGGGACTCTTTGATGCCATCTGCCACGCCTTTGCCACTGTATCATCAGGTGGATTTTCCACCAAAAATGCTTCTCTGGCTTACTTCGAAAGTCCCTTTATCCGCTGGGTCATTACCATTTTCATGACTCTGGCTGGTATGAATTATTATATGCACTACCACATCATCCACGGCAAATTTCACAAGGTTCTGTCTGATGCCGAAACCAGAACCTTTCTCTATCTTCTTTTGATTACAACCGGAATTCTCTGTGCCATGCTGATGTTCACCGGCTGTTACGACAGCTTGTCTGACTGCATCACCGACGTCGCTTTCACAGTCAGCGCCACCTATACATCCACTGGCTTCGGACTCAGTGATTATGAAACCTGGCCAATGGCCGGGCAGGCGATTATTTTCTGTATCTTATTCATCGGAGCCTGTGCCGGCTCCACCGCCGGAGGCGTAAAAATCATCCGTCATATCATTCTGGCTAAATTTACCTACCAACAGCTAAACCTGCTGATCCATCCCCAGGCCGTCAGCCATGTCAGAATCAACGGACAGATCGTCCAGAATCAGGTGATCTTCGGAGTTTTGGGCTTTGTGGTCCTTTACGTCGGTTGTTTTGCTCTTGGAACGATTGCAATCTGTGCCACCGGGGCAGATCTGATCACAGCCAGTTCGGCCAGTGCTACCTGCCTGGCAAATATCGGTCCTGGCCTGGGACTTGTCGGTCCTACCGATAACTTTGCTCATCTGACTACATTTGCAAAATGGATTCTATCCTTTTTGATGCTTCTTGGCCGTCTTGAAATACTAACTTTGGCTGTTCTCTTTACACCGGTTTTCTGGAAGGATTAGAATCGGTAAGTTTATCAAATAGGAAAAGTCTGAAAAAGAATGCAGAAAGTATCGCAAACAGTTGAAGCGAAGATTGAGCAGATGACCTCTTTGGATCATACGATCCCCAAGATCATCCAGCTCTGTAATGATAACAGTTCCTCAACCAGGGACCTGATTAAAGTCATTCAGATGGATCCTGTCCTTACCGGCAAGGTTCTGAAGCTTGTGAACGGCTCCTTCTTTGGTCTCCCCAACCGTATTACCGCTCTAAGCCGGGCAGTGATTCTTCTTGGGGTCAACACCATAAAGCATCTGGCCCTGACGACCTGTGTTCTGACAACTTTTCAGGGAAAATCCCGTTCCAAAATCCTCAATAGCGAAGACTTCTGGACTTATTCCGTTGGGGCCGCAGTCTACTGCCAGCTTCTGGGGAAACATCTGCGACTGGAACGCCAGCTTGTTGATGAACTTTTCCTGATTGGTCTTCTCCACAATATCGGCAAGGCCTTTCTGCTTCAATTCTATCCTGTGGAATACGAACAGGCACTGATGCTTTCAAAAGAACGTGAATCCCCTCTTCAGGAAGTCGAAAGTGAGCTGTTCGGAATTACTCATCTGGAAATCGGCTCCCGCCTGGCCCACCGCTGGGGGATGCAGGACTGGCTGACGGATGCCGTAGAAAACTATCTGAAACCCATGGACTCCGCGATGATCACGACCAAAGTGCTCTCAATCGCCGTGATCATGCTGCATGAATACGACGTCGGCAACTCCGGAAATCCCTGCCCTCCGAGCATTCAGCCAGAGGTCTGGGATACCTTGAAGCTCAGCTACACCGATGCAGAATCGATTCTGGTCAATCGTCTCAAGGGCGAGCTTGAAAAAGCCAGTGAATTTGTCAAGGGGGTGTAATGGAGATTTATTTTTGGGGAGTCCGGGGCTCGATTGCAGCTCCTGGATCGACAACAGTACGCTACGGCGGCAATACAACTTGCGTGGAAATCCGGGATGGCAACGAATTCATTCTGATTGACTGCGGCACAGGAATCCGTGAAGCCGGGCTTTCGCTCATGAAAAACCGGGGAACGGGCATTGAAATTCCCATTCTCATTACTCATACCCACTGGGATCATATCCAGGGTTTCCCCTTTTTCGTACCAGCCTTCATCCCAAAAAACAAGATCCACATGATTGGCCCCACCATGTTCGATACACCTTTTGATCATGTAATGTCCAATCAGATGCAATATTCCTACTTTCCGGTAAACTTCAATCAGCTCTGCTCGGAAATCACCTACGAATCCATCATGGAAACCCCTTTCATGCTCGGTTCCATCAAGGTTGTCCCGAAATACGTCAATCACCCCGTGCGTACTTTGGCCTACCGCTTTGAGAAAGATGGCAGGACCATCTGTTTTCTGACCGATGTTGAGCCCTATCGGGATGTGATCTATGGAGGAATACCTCCCGAAGATGAAGATGAACTGGATGAATTTGAAGAAATTCAGCAGACAGTTCAGGAACAGAATGACGGCCTGGTCGGGTTCTGCAAAAATGCAGATGTACTTGTCATTGACGCTCAATACACCCATGCAGAATACGAGACCAAGCTGGGCTGGGGGCATACTTCCATGGAAGATGCCCTCTCAATTGCCCACCGCGCGAATGCCCGGGATGTGGTATTCTTCCACCACGACCCGATGCGCTCCGATGATGAACTGGATAAACTCTTGGAAATCTACCGGGAACATGTCAAAGGGTTTGGGCAAACCACAATAAGAAGTTTGAACGCAGCAACTGAAGGCCAGTCCTTTAGCGCCTGATTTGTCTGCCCGAGATACCAGAGGAATTTTCCGGATATGGTCAGCCTGATTCTCCGCCTGATTGGGGCCGTTCTTCTGCTCGCTGTTATTTTTTCCGCAGAAACCTACCTGTTCGTCAGCCAGAATCTGATGGCCAACAATGAACTTTCTCTGATGAATGCCGGCAAGATTTTTATCGGTCAGGAGCCCTACCCCGATGTCGCAGCAGTCTTTCGCATCCATGACTCGGCCCCCCTTCAGGCCGTGGATGCAAAATACCTCTTCTACGACGAATCCGATGCCCGGGATCTGATTTTTCTGGATGAAAACGGGGCACCCGCCGAAGAGCAGACGGATCGACAGCTCAAGGAAACCGTTCCACCATCCAATGACAAGCTGTTTCTGGTTAAGGAACTGTGGGCTCACTCCCGGATCCAGAGCCTTTTTCTGCACTGGATTCTGCTGGCTCTTGTTCTGCTGATTTCCGCCAAGGACACCATCACCAGCATCATGGAGCGCTCAGCCCCAAAACGGGCCGAGAAAGCCCTGCAGAAACGGGCAAAAAAACTGATCCAGCAGTCCAGAAGCTGGCTGAAAGCCGGGCAGACCCAGAAGGTCCGGGATAAAATGGCCGATCCTTCCCTCAGGCAGGGACTCCCCAAGGATGTCATCATTCAGCTGGATTTCTATCTTGGCAAAGCTCTTCTGGCTGACGGGGTCATCGATGAAGCCATCCCCCTTCTAAAGCGCGCTTCAACCGAAGAAAACGAAGCTGAAATCCAGCGTGAAATCGGGGCTGCCATCGCCAAAAATCCGACCAAGGCCCGCACCCAGGATTTGCCTTACATGATTGCCCACGTTGAGGCCAATCCATCCGATACCGAATTCTGCCGATTCTTCGCTGGCTATGCCATCAAGCTTCAGACCAAGGACAAACGCAGTATCCGAAGCCTGATAAAAATTCTCGATACCCCTGCCGGAAGTCCACAGATTGCCGAATATCTGCTCAAAGTCCTTTCCGAAGCCCCGGTTCAAGATGAAATGGCCATTGATTTCTACGAGCATTATAAATCCGTGGATCCGGAAAACCCGACCCCTTACCTCCTGCTTTCCGAGCATAAGCTGACAGCAGGAGAGTTTGACACCGCTTTGGATGATCTGGAAAAGCTTCTGGAATTTAATTACGAAAACCAGCGGGTTCACGATATGCTTTTCACGATTTATCAACTCAAGGAGAAGCTCAATGATCTGTTTCAGATCTATGCCGTGATTCTTGAGCAGGTCCCCAATGATCCAATTGCTCTGACCCAGCAGCGAAAAATCCAGCAGGACCCTGGCTTCAATCTGGACGATGCTGACTCCCGCTCCAAGATGTCCCTTCAGGAAATGCTGGCTCTTCGAAAGGACGGAGACTCCTCGGTGGAAACCGATATTCTGAAAAAATACGAAAGAACCCTGACCATCATGTTTACCGACATCAAGGGCTATACCAAGATGACGGAATCCCAGTCCCCACTGGAAACCATGCAGATCCTGCAGGAATCGGATGAAATTCTGCCCCCAATCATTGCCCGCCATGAAGGCGTCGTCATCAAGAAAATCGGGGATGCTTTCATGGCCCGCTTTGAAACGGCGGATTCAGCTGTGATCGCTTCGGTTCAGATTCAGCAGGCCATCTGGAAGAATAACAAACGCCGTGAAGATGAAGGTAAGATCCGCTGGGAAATTCGAGTGGGCCTGAATACGGGACCCGTAATTGTTAAAGACGGAGACGTGTTTGGCGATGCGGTGAATACCGCTTCAAGAGTGGAGTCCAACTCCGAAGCCAATGAAATTTTTGTGACCGCAGCCACCAGGGACGCCATGAGCAACAGGAAAATCGAGTTCACCCACCGGGGAGCCAAGCAGGTCAAAGGCAAGGCTGAGCCTTTGCAGCTCTTCAGCGTGAACTTTGATCTTGAGGGCAACTCCATTTCGTGAGCCAGCGCTGGCTATATGCCTCCATCTCTTATGACGGCTCCCGCTTTCAGGGTTTTCAGATCCAGCCCAATGCCGTCACAGTTCAGGGAGAGCTTCAAAAAGTCATCTCTGCCATTCTTCAAACTCCTGTGGCAGTCCATGGGGCCAGTCGCACAGATTCCGGGGTACATGCACTTGATCAAAGAATTCTGATGTGTGGCCATTTCCGTACGTCTGCTTCAAGAATCCCCCATATTCTCAATCGCCATTTTGAGTATATCCGCATCAATGCCGTAACCGATGCTCCAGATGATTTCAACCTCAAGGCAATCTCCCACGAAAAGACCTACACCTACCAGATCCGCTTTCAGAAGTTTTACGCCTTTCATCAGCCTTATTCCTGGTGCCGTGAAGATTCTTTTGCCGGACTTGATGCCTGGAATCAGGCTTTGAATCTTTTTTGCGGCCGCCACAATTTCCGTCTGCTTTCCAAGGTCGATAAAACCAGAAAAACCACCGATTTCTACCGCAGCATTCATCAATGCCAGATGCAGGAAAAAGAACACGGTTTCTATGAAATCACGATTCAGGGAGATGGCTTCCTCTGGATGATGATCCGTTTCATGATTGCCTATGCCGATGCAATTCTTGCCGAAAAACTCCCCCCTGAGGATCTGAAAGCCATGCTCAGAGGAGAAAAATTTGATCTGGCCCGCCGCCCCATGATTCGCCCCGCTCCTGCCGGAGGCCTTTATCTGAGCCGTTCTCACCTGATTCCTCAGGACGGAATCCCTAAGGATCTTGAGTCCAGCCTCCACGGGAATCCAAATTGAGCCGATGATCCAGGTGTGCTCAAACCCATTGAAGAATTTCTCGCCTATTTAAGAAACGAGGCCCACTATGCTGAAGGAACCATTCAGGCATATGCCCGCGACCTTCAGCAATGGGAAAACTTTCTTCGGGAAAATCTCAAACGCATTGATGTCCTGAAGTTTGAACTCAAGGAAGTCAAAGCTTGGCCCTATCGCCTGCGAGAGCTCGGACTCAAGCCTTCCTCCATCTTAAGAAAGATCTCCTCTCTTCGATCTTTTTACCGCTATCACTACCGCAAAGGGAATATTCCCTCCGACTGGGGGCGCCATCTGATCAGCCCCAAACAGGAAAGACGTCTCCCCCGTTTTGTCTTTGAAACCGATCTGAAAGAAATTCTCAAGGCTCCTCTGAAGGAAGATTTCTTCGGGATGAGGGACTATCTGATTGTCGATCTGCTTTATTCCACAGGCATGCGGGTCAGTGAACTTGCCAGCCTGACGCCAGCACACTTCTCTTCCTCCATGGAGCACATCATCATTCGAGGCAAGGGAAACAAGGAAAGGCAGGTTTTTCTATCATCCGCCTGCCAGAGCTATCTCCTAAGCTACCTGAAACTCAGAAAAACAGTCAGTACTTCAAGTACCGGTCTTTTTCTGAATCAGCGATACCAGACCCTTACCATCCGGGGAATCCAGTACTGCCTGCATCAATATCTGGATGAGCTTGGCTACCATAAGCGGATTTCTCCCCATCAGCTAAGACACTCATTTGCGACCCATCTTCTGAATCATGGAGCAGATATCCGCTCCGTCCAGGAACTTCTGGGACATGAAAATCTGGCTACCACCCAGGTTTATACCCACATTTCCCGGGCCCGCATGAAGGAAGTGATTCTGGGGCATCATCCAAGAGGCAAAAACTCCTGAAGTGATAGAAATTACAATGCCCGACCTAGTACAATAGAAACATGGGAATCACGGACCGAATTGCCCGTATTGTCAAATCCTATGCCAACTCGGCAGCCGAAACATTTACGGATGAATTTCAGAACCTAAGCCGCAAATACGAATCCGGAGAGCTTGGTGATCACCTCAGACAGAAGTTTGAGGACATCAAATCTGAATTTGCCTCCAAGGCCGATCCGGACCAGAAATACTCGGAAGAAGAGCTGGATGACTATCTGAAACAGGAATTTGCTAGGGCGCGCCAGAGAACTTCCCAGAGTCGGGGCTCCCCGCAAAAGAAATCGGCTTACGAAGCTGCCTGCAAGCGGCTGGGAGTCTCCCCCCAGGCGGACCTCAAAGAAATTGAAAAGGCCTACAAGAAGGAAATGCGCCAGTTTCATCCGGACCGCTTTGCCGGAGACGCTTCCCGTGTAGCTCATGCCACAAAGGTCACCCAAATGCTGACTGAGGCGTGGCAAACCATCAAGAGCGTAAGGAAGAGCTGATGCCAGCGATTTCCTTTCGCTACAAGGTCAAGGATTTCAAAGGCAAAATCACCAACGGAACTGTCGTTGCCGAAAGCAGGGAAGCTCTGCGCGACAACCTGATTGCAATGCAGTTTGAAGTGATCAGCATCCGGCCACTCAGCGCTTTTGAAACCAAAATACTTGACATCAAGCATAGCGTGCTCAAGGTTCCAACCAAGGAAATCATTCTTTTCTTCCGCCAGTTCAATGCCACCCTGAAAGCTGGGATTCCAATTCCCGTCATTCTGGAAAATATCTCAAGGAGTCAGGAAAACAAGGTTTTCAAGGACACTCTCAACGATATCGGAAACCGGATCAAGCGTGGAGAAGGCCTCTCTCAGGCTTTCCAGAGTCACGTCAGAATCTTCAAACCCCTCCTGATTGCCGTTTTGAAGGCCGGTGAGCTTGGGGGTTTTCTTGAAACCGTGATCGAGCGCTATACCGTGACTCTTGAAAAAGAGAATGAGCTCAACAAGAAAATTGTCGGGGCCATCACCTATCCGGTTATCGTTCTGATCATTGCGGTCCTTGTCATCGTGGGTCTGTTTTTCACGGTCGTTCCAAAAATCAAAGAAATGTTCCGAGCCAGAAAGATGGATCTTCCAGCAGTTACTGAAGCTCTGTTTCTGGCTTCGGATTTCTTCTCCACCTACTGGTTCATCTTTGTTCCAGCCCTGATTGGAGGAGCTTTTTCTCTCCGGGCAGCCCTAAGAACCGGCAAGCTCAAGTACTACTGGGATATGTATACCCTGAAAATCCCTATCTTCGGGCAGCTCATCCTACTCTCCGTAATGTCACGTTTCTGCTATATTCTGGTGAATCTTCAGGACGCTGGCGTATCCCTTATCCAGTCTCTGGAAATTCTGGAAGAAATCTTTGGCAATGACTATCTGACAGCAAAATTCCGCACCATCAAAAAGGACATCAGCGAAGGCAAGGGACTCGGAGAATCCTTCGAGAAAACCGGAATTTTTCCACCGATTGTTGTTCAGATGGTAACCATCGGAGAGCAGAGTGGCCGTCTGACCGATATGCTCACCTCTGTCGCCGAATTTTTTGAGCAGGAAGTTGAATATTCGGTCAAACAGCTCACCTCAATGATTGAGCCCATCCTGATTGTCTTCCTGGGTGGTACCGTTCTCTTCATTGCCCTTGCCCTCCTAATGCCGATCATCAACCTGACCAAGAGTGTGTAGACCAGATGGCCAGAAAGTCCAGAGCTGGATTCAATCTGATCGAAGTTCTGATCACGATATCCGTTTTTACCGCTCTAGGGCTTCTGATGTCGATTCTAACCGAGCAGTTTGTCACAACCTATATGCGTAGTCGGGAGCTTTCGGATCTGCAACGCATGGCAACTTCCCTTTTTGATGAGATCCAGGATGGCGACCAGTTCGAATTCGATGGCCTCAAGAATGCTGTAGAACTGATTGAGGCCCGGGCTAACAGCATCAGTTTTGTGCCCAGTTACCGGGACAATTCCCTGCCCCTTGAAGATTATATCGGGGAATTGATGGGTTCGGAGAATATCTCCGGCCCACCAAGCCAGGATGGCAGAACTTCAGGAGGTCTCAGAGTCCAGTTCAACGAGGCCTCCAGCCGCTACGAACTGCGCTGGTACCTGTCCCGTCAACCCAGAGCAGGAAGTCTGGAACCCCAGGTTTATCTTCATGCCCGGTTGACCGAGGCAGAACGTCTTTTGGATCCATCCTCAAGAGTCTCTTCCCTGCCAACCCGCCTGGTCTGGAGACCCCCTTTGAATAACGGGGAAACCCCCAATTCATACCTGGTTTTCACTGGCGGGAGCGCCCCGCTTTTTTTCCCCGGTGATGCCCAGATTCCCCCCTCCATTTCGCAGGTTCAGCAGATCATGGCCACCAACCCGGCCCAGCTCTTCCCCAACCCCTTTGATCGTCCAGATGATAGGATCAGTGTGTTTTATCACCCAGAAACCGAGACTTCCATTGTGGATGATCAGGAAAGCTTGATGGCCCACATCATCCTTAAGGATGCCAGCTTTGATCCGCTAAGACCTCTTTGGAACCTGGCCTCCAATGCCGAACTTCTGAGCGAAGTCGAGCGTCTGCCCCAGGACAGTTTTATCCTGCTTTACAACAATGCCCTAAAAAGCCTGCCCTCCCGGACCGCCCTCATGAACTCCAATCTTTCCCGCTTCAGAATCCAGTTCCCAACCGCTCTGAACTCAAGGCCGGCCAGCCGGATGTCTTATATTTCATCCCGCTCGACTTCCGGAGCCCTGGATATGGTTTTAAACGATGGGGTCGAAACCGTTCCTTACGATCAAATAGCCTCGGTTGCCAGTGTCCGCATGGATCTTCAGGCTATCATGGGCGGGCTTCTCTCTGAACATGACTCCCAGAGCCTGATGAGCCAGAAATTTTCAGGCCTCATCCCTCTGGAAACCCGGGCTTATTCCCAGGCCATTCACACCAGGGCATCAACACTAAGCCCGCAGCAGGGCTTCTCACGCGAAAATTGCCTGCCTGGAGCCCCACCCACCTTAAGATGCCGCCACATCACATCAAATCTGCCTTCCGGGGCACAGATCCGGGTCTCAGAGACTTTCTTTTTTTCAGGTCTGGTCTGGGATGTCGATCTGGATCAAGGTCTTGAAGGAGTGCTCTCAATTGTCATTCGAAGCCCGGAAAATCTCAGGATCTACAAAGTCTCGATTGATTTTGATACCGCGACCATCAATATCCAGAAGAAAAACACATATACTCAGGAAGACCTCGATTTCAACCCGGATGTTCCGGATGACAATGTTGTCTCGTTTCCTCTGGACAATTCACAGTTCATCAATATGGCCAATCTTCAGGCCTCGGGCTTCCTGGACGAAGACTTCAATTATATCAGCCCCAATATCCACCAGAGCCACCTGGGGAATGCCGAAAATCTGGAACTTTACCTGGAGCTCTCTTCAGACTGCAATCTGGAGGGTATGAATATGGTCTGGACTCCCCGGTAGAGTAATTTGCATAAAAATAAAACAACAAACGCTCCTTGCTGTGGATTTTACTCCCGGCTCTTTTCTTCTGCCGGGGTATGACGCCTGAAGCAAAGCGTCATCAGATTTTCCACCGTATTTCAATTGCCCTTTGAAAGCGGAATTCTGTGATGGATCTGGAAAACCCACCTTTCTTCACAGGGTTTTTCTTCGAAGTGGCAGGTGTACTGTCCCTGCTCGCGTAAGAATATGGCATGCTTCACTTCTGCCGGAATCGGTTTACTTTGGAGCTGGCCTGTGACAGGTGTATTTCTGACGGCCCGGGAGCAATAGTTTCAACTTGTCCTGTGACAGACCCTTTTTAGGCCGGGATTTTCTGTTCCCGCTCCATGGGTCACGCCCATTTCGCTTATAACGATTGTGAGCTTCTTAACTCATCCATACACTTGGATTGTAGTAAAACGCGGAACGTCCCGCGAAGATTTTTTGACCCTTTTTAGAGGTATCCACCAACAAATTCATACAAAAATAGCTAAATTTGAGGTCTTTTTGTACCGATATTGATTATGTCAGTCAGAACAACCAACAACAAAGGATTTCCATGCTATCAACGCCCTACCAGACTTACAAAGCAGAACCAGGATTAAAACTTCCCCGCCATCTTTTAAAGTCTCTGCCGGAAGTCCCTCAGGCTCTCCGCCACAGCAAGAAACAGGAATCCTCCAAGGAGGAGCAGCCGAAACTGAAGAACCCTCAGATTCTGGCCGGGCTCAAATCCCTGAAACATCAGAAAACCCCAAAACGCCATAGCCGCCATTTCCAGGATATGATTGAGCGCTTCCTTGGTATGACCCGGACATCCCTGAAAAAATATACAGTGGAAGCCCCCGCAACCGGCCTCTGGTCAAATCGCGATACCGCCCGCCTGATGGAACGCCCTCATCTGACCCGCCGTTACTGGATTCAAAGCCGGGACCCATTCATGCGCATTCGCCGCACCAGTCTGTTCAGCCAGATCTCCTGAGATTTACATGACCTACTGGATCAGTCAGATTCTGATTACAGGACTTCTACCCTGCATCATTCTTATTCTGGCGGGCCGCCAGGATACCCGCCATCGCATCGGTCATTTTCTGGGCAGGTTTCAAACCGAAAAAGGCCGCCTGGGAAGTCTGAACCACTGCGACTGGATTCACGCCGTCTCATACGGAGAAATGAGATCGGCTCTGGCCTTTCTTGAATTTGGCCGGAAACAGAAAGTCCTGGCCCCCAAAGTCCTGATCACGACAACGATTGATACAGCTGCATCCCTCGCCTGCCAGCACACGGATGATGACTCCATCTGTGTCATGTATCTCCCTTTGGACTGGCATCCCGTAATGAAGGGCCTGATCCGGAAAATCCGACCCCGCCGTTTCTTTCTGGTGGAAACCGATTTCTGGCCGTCTCTTCTGCTTCAACTCAAAAAGTACGGCACCCAGACCTATCTGATCAACGGGCGTATCAGCCCTAAGATCCGCCAGATGTGGCAAATTCTGCCCAGCCTGTTTCTACCCATGCTCAAAAGCTTCACCGAATTGCAGGTCGCCACAGTTCAGGATCAGAAAACCCTGCATGATTTATTAGACCAGAAAACTCCTGTTCTTGGTCAGTTCAAATACGATGCACTGAAGATACACTCAGCCATCCAGACTCCAGGTTTTCCTACAGGCACATCGGACGAACCTATCCTTCTCTTTGCTTCCTGGCATCCCAATGAATGGGGTGTGATCCAGTCCCTGATCCAAAAAAATCTTCCGATTCAGATCTGGATTGCTCCTAGGAACCCAAAAAACAGTTCAGCATTTTCAAGAGCCTTGAAAACCGTGTCCCGAAAAGTGACCTTTCTCTCCGAAGCCCCCCAGACGCTCAATCCGCGTACAGTGCTGATTCTGGATCAGATGGGAATTTTGACTTCCGCCTATCATCACTCTTCCCTGGCCCTGGTTGGAGGAAGCTTCAATCAGGTAGGAGGACATAATTTTCTTGAGCCGATTGCTCAAAAACGCCCGGTGATCACCGGGCCGAACCTGAGAAATATGGAAAAGGATGCGGAGGATTTTTCTTCTCGAGGTCTTTTGAAAATAGCTCGGGATGAACATCACTGTCTGGAACTGATTCAGGATTTTCTGACAAACCCGCGCCCATGGATCGAAACATCAATTCAGGCCGAAACTTATCTCAAAACCCACCAGGGAGCCATTCAACGATCATGGGAAAGCATCCTCAGGTTCTCCTAGTTCTGGGAAGCTCCTCCTGGGGAGGAGGAGAGCGCCACTGCCTGGATCTGCTCCTGGGTCTTCAGCAATCCTTTGACTTTGGGGTCGCCGCCCCCAACGACGCCCTGATTTTCTCCCGCCTGCCCGGTTCTATCAGACAGCACCCTCTCAATTCTGAATCCAGACTCCGTCGGATTTCAGAACTTCTTCAGATTTCCCGCCAATATGAAATTGTCCATGCCCACCTCAATCGGGCGGCTGAGAACCTCCTCCCACTGAGGCTTGCCAGAATACCTGCCCGCCTGCTGGCAACCATACACGGGATGTCTTCCCCCCTGCCCTATCTTGGGGCTCACCGGCTGATTGCGGTCTCAAAAGCGGTTCAAAACAGCCTGCCGGGGTTCTTACAGCAAAAAACCAGTGTGATTTATAACGGAGTGGAAACACTTGAACATTCCTGTTCAACTCCCTCCTCTCCTCTGAGGTTCAGCCTGTTTGCCACGATCCATCCCAATAAGGGACAGCTTTTTGTGGCACGCTCCCTTAAGAACTACCCTTTGGAAGGTATCAGGATTCACATGGTTGGCACCGGTTCTCCTCAGAATATGGCCGAGCTCCAACAATCCATTGAAGGACAGAATATTCTGGAATTCACCCCAAAAATCCAGAACCTGGAATCATTCTGGGAAAAAACCGATGTTCTTCTGGTACCCTCCTACCAGGAAGCCCTGTCCTATGTTGCCCTGGAAAGCCTCAGCCGAGGAATTCCCGTGCTGGCTTCCAGGACAGGCGGATTGGCCGAAGTTCTTGTTCATCCGGGTGACGGACTTCTTTTTGAGCCGGGGAACCATACTGATTTCAGACAAAAAATCGAGGAACTCAAAGAAAAACTCCCTCGGATGCAAAAGCACCTGAAGGAGTTTCCGTTTCTTACAAGAAGACCGGAGTTTCAGCTCACTTCCATGCTTGAATCCACCCGGACAATTTATCAGAGTTTACTTCTGAACAGGAACCACTAGGGTCTGGCCCACATAGAGATAGCTGTTGGTCGCCAGATCATTGAAGCGACCCAGGCCCACAGCATGACGGGTTGCTCCCATTTCCCTTGAAGCAATTCCACTCAGAGTATCTCCACCCTGTACCCGATAGATTTTGAAACGATAGGCATCTGCCGGAAAAATCTCTTCCGGAGGCATGGAGGCCATCGAGCGGATTTCATTCCGGGAATCCTCGACCGCCAAAGGCGCTGAGGATGCATCAGGAATTTCCTTCACATTCTTCAGAACCAGCTTCTGTCCCACCTGCAAAACATCGGACTGCAGCTGATTCCATTCCTGAATCTGACGATAAAAACCAGGATTCTGATAATACTGACGGGCAATCAAGCGCAAAGACTCACCTGGCTGAACCGAATGAGTCAAGGTAGAGCGCGAACCAAAATTATCCGCCTGGACCCCCGACGACTGCATGGCCGGCTTTGGCGGAGCCTGGGTTTCAGTCACTCTTTGT
This sequence comes from uncultured bacterium, assembly GCA_964503595.1. Lineage (GTDB taxonomy): Bacteria > Muiribacteriota > UBA6191 > UBA6191 > UBA6191 > CAZDAM01. Next base: position 20,516 of record CAZDAM010000010.1, on the reverse strand, counting down.
ACCGATGGGGACTGCTCAAGTGCCGGAAAGCTTTCGAATTCATCCTCAACCACAGGACCAAGATCAAAGCTCCGGCCTTCAAAAGCCTGGGAAGAACGCAGGGATTCCGCTTCCTTGCGGGCCCTTTCTCTCTCTTCTTCAAAGCGGCTCAGATCTGCCTCTACCCGGCTTTGAGTCTCCTCGACCCGGGAAAGAGGAACCCTTTGAGCCTGAGGTTCTGGAGGAGTGTTCGCAGCAGAAGAGGAATGATCGGAACGACGACGATTGAAAATCCGCCGGAAAAGACCGCGAATCCGGTCGACACGGCCTGGATCCTCATGTTTTTCGCTCCTGGGCACACTCAAATCATCATTCATGGCAGACTCAGCCATAATCTTCCCATGGCCCAGATGAAAGGAAATAGCAAAAATCAGGATTCGTTTCATGGTCTCACTCCAAGGCAGAGAGTATCACAGTTCAAGCTGCAGCTTCAATTGCGTGCCGACAGCGGGACCCGGATTTTTTGCCCGATATAAATCCTGTCCGGCTTGATTCCTGAATTGGCTTTGAGGATTTCGCTATAGGAAATTTTCATCCGATTGGCAATCTCTCCCAGCGTATCTCCTTTCTTGACAATATAGATTTTGATTTCCGGCTCGGCCTGACTCATATTGGCCAGCTGTGGATTGACCATCGAAGTCGGGCTGTTTCCGCTGGAGAGATGTTCCAGAGGTACAGATAAAAATTCCTGAATACCCCGCGCAATTTTGCCCGCAAATTCTTTTCTTTTACCGGAGTCTGCAAAATAGGCCTCTTCGGAAGGATTTGTGATGTAGCCCATCTCAATCAGAATGCTTGGAGTATTCAGAGTCTTAAGCACCACAAAAGCCGCCCGCCTCACCCCACGGGAGCGCCGTCCCGTTTCTTTCAGACTGGCCGCCACGGTATTTGCCAGAAGGCTTGAGGAATTCATGGTTTCGACCTGCTGCATGTCCAGAAGAATCTGGCGAACAATATCTTGGGATTGCTCCGGCACTCCCGGGTGCTCGACTTCCGACTTCAGAGTCCCGTCTTCCAGATTTTTTTCCAGAGTCTGGGTCGCTCCCTTATCGGAAAGATAAAACACTTCAAAGCCATGGACCTTGGGAATAGATGCGTTCAGATGTAAAGATACAAAAATGCTGGCCTCCGCCCGATCCGATATCCTGGGCCTGTCTTCCAACTGAATCTTATAGTCTTTCTCACGAGTCAGAAAGGCCTTGAAGCCATCCTTCGAATTGATGACATCCCTGAGTTCCCTGGCCATAGCCAGAGCCAGCTCCTTTTCTTTCGTCCTACCACCCTGAGCTCCAGGATCATGCCCCCCGTGGCCGGGATCGATACAGACAATTTTAAGTTTCCTTTCCGGATCCAGATCTTCTCTGGTGGGATAACCATTCTTGAAGCGGATTTTCAGAATTTTCGAGGCTTCATCCCAGGTATGAATCAAGCCAAAATATCCTCGGGGATAGACCAGAAGCTCAAGGTCATTCCCTTTATCCTTCACGTGGAAGGAAATCGCCAGGAGATGTGACAGCCCCTGCCGGCCCTTCAGGCTGGGAGAATCAGTGTTCTTGAGTCGAAACACATAGTGATTCGTGTGTGGAACGTAGCGGACGGTGTAATCCGGCTTTGAATCAAACTTGAGTCTGACATCATAGCCCCGCAGGTCTTCCGCGGTCTCAAAACTCTGGAGATGAGCGGTAAAACGAGCTGACAGCAGCAAAAGAAAAATGAGGACAAGACGAATCGAGGACTTCATTTCATACTTCTTCGGACAAAAACAGACCGAATTGAACGACTTAAGGCTTTATGATGCCATAATTTCAGAGAGTTTTCTCCCTGCAAAAAGAAATCTTGCACATAAGCAGCCAGGAACATATAATCAAAGGCCCGGAATTTTCGGGTTATTTAATGCATTGGATCGGCTGCCTTGCAGTCTGAAACCAGGAGGCAAACGTGGCCAGCAAGTGCTTTATCAGCGGGAAAAAGCCGGTGGTGCTGAAAAAAGTTTCGCACTCGCACCGCCGTACGAACCGCCGTGTAAAACCAAATCTTCAAACCGTGACCATCATGGTTGGAAATAACAAGAAAAAAATTAAGGTTTCCACCAAGATGATCAAGGCTGGAAAAACTGTCGGTCTGCGTCTTACGCAGCAGCAGTACAAAGCCGCCAAGCGCGCCGGAAGTATGGCCGCTGCCTGAAGAAAGGTTTTCTTGAAAAATCCCTGACCCCGGTCAGGGATTTTTCTTATACCTTCTTTCTTTTTTCCAGAACCCCCGAAAAAGCAGAATCCCGATTACGATATCAGGAATCAGATAACTCAGGTTATAGGCTGCGGAAATCTGTAATGCCTTGAGACTGTAGCCTTCAGCACTGAAGAAAAAGAAGCCTGAGGCGATATGACAGGCTCCCCGGCCAAGCTGGCCCATCAGAATCCCCAGAAGAGGCCGTGAAGACCAGAAACCGGCTATTCCCAGAAGGGTTCCAGCCAGAAGATAATCAAAGACAAAAGGACCCGCCCCCAATACGGTAGCCCCGCTCAGAAGAAAATTCAGAATTCCGTAACCCAGTCCGGCAAAACAGCCAATCCTGGGACCATTGCGAAGCCCAGCCACACAAATAGCCACAGAAGCCCCCGGAGTAACAGAACCACCCAGAGGCATACGGAAGACCACAATCGTGGACAGGACCGCCGCCAGTGAAGCCAGAAGAGCCCCCTCAATCCAGGGGCGGATCGAATGAGAATTGCTCATTTCCCACCTAAAGAAAACAGCCGACCACATAAAATTGCGACCGGCTGCCTATCTTACCTGATTCAGGACAGATTAAAAGTCATTTTCCTCGACGTCACTGGCACTCAGGTTGTAACGACCCTGACGATCCACTTCCAGAAGTTTCAGAGTGATGATATCCCCTTCGCTCAGGATGTCGGAGGCTGCATTGACGCGACCTTTTTTAGAAAGCCTGGACACATGAACCAGACCCTCTCTTCCAGGCAGGAATTCGCAGAATGCGCCGTAATTCTCTACACGCTTCACAGTACACTTGTAATAGATTTTTCCGGCTTCCGGTTCCTCGGTGATGCCCTTGATCTCTGTCATGGCATTTTCACCGGATGGCCCATCCACGCTCAAAACCTTCACAATTCCGCGATTGCCTTCCTCGGTCACTTCGATTTTGACCCCGTAGGTCTCGCTGATGCGACGAATGACTTTTCCGCCGGGCCCAATCACATCGCCAATCCGATCTTTCGGAATATTGTGGATCAGAATCCTTGGAGCATAGGCACTGATAACCCCACGGGGAGCAGGAATTGCCGCATCCATGAGATCCAGAAGGTGTAAACGGCTTTTCCGGGCTTCTTCCAGAGCAACCTTCATGATTTCCAGGGAAACCCCCTCAATCTTGATGTCCATCTGCAGGGCACTGATGCCTTCACGGGTTCCAGCCACCTTGAAATCCATATCGCCGTAGTGATCCTCGGCTCCCTGGATATCAGTCAGTACAGAATAGGCGTCCCCATCCATGAAAAGCCCCATGGCCACACCGGCCACAGAACCCTTCAGAGGAACTCCGCCCGCCATCATGGCCATGGAGGAAGAGCAGACAGTTGCCATGGAGGAAGAACCATTGGACTCCAGAATCTCTGTCACCATACGGATGGTGTAAGGAAACTCAGCCTGAGTCGGCAGCACTGCCCTTAAAGCCTTGCTGGCCAATTCACCATGGCCGATTTCACGGCGACCGGTGAAGCCAAAACGCCCAGCTTCTCCTACACTGAATGGAGGGAAGTTGTAGTGCAGATAGAAATGATCGGTATAACGCTCGTCCATACCATCAATCGTCTGCTCATCCTCACCACCGCCAAGGGTCAGAATGGCCAGAGCCTGAGTCTCACCGCGGGTAAACAGGGAAGAGCCATGGTGGCGACGGAAGACGTCCACCTCACACTCAACCTGGCGAACCTCATCCAGGCGACGCTTGTCGATACGACGCTTTTCATGCACCAGCATATGACGAATCACATCATACTCAATATCATGCATGTAATCGCTGACGACAGCTTTCAGCTCAGGAGCTTCCTGATAGCGCGCCTCAAAATGAGCATGAATCTCATTATGCAGTTCGCGGGCCCTGTCTTCACGCTCAGCCTTGGTATCGAGATCGAGACTGACACGGAACTTGTCGGTATAATGAGCCTTGATTTCACTCATCAACGCTTCATCAACCTCAGGAGCCTTGAACTCGATTTTTGGCTTTCCGGCAGCTCTCACCAGCTCATCAATCAGATCCACAACCTTTACAACTGTGTTGTGAGCCAGCTCCAGGGCCTGAAGATAAGTTGCCTCATCCAGGATCCCTGCCTGAGACTCCACCATGGTAATGGCCTTACGGGTTCCTGCAACAACCAGATCCAGGTTGGACTCCTTCTGCTGGGCAGCAGTTGGATTGATGATCAGTTTATCTCCAATACGACCGATTCTGACTGCACCGACAGGACCACCAAAAGGAGCTTCGCTGATGGCGAGGGCTGCAGAGGCACCGGTGATTGCCAGAATATCAGAAGAATTAACCTGATCATAGGAGATCGTCTGGCAGATCAGCTGGGTTTCGTTGCGGTACTTGTCTGGAAACAGAGGGCGAATCGGACGATCGATCAGACGGGAAACCAGAATTTCCCTGTTTGTCGGTCGCGCCTCACGCTTGAAAAATCCGCCGGGGATTTTTCCTGCTGCGTACATCTTTTCCCGGTAATCAACGGTCAAAGGAAAAAACGGAAGGTTTTTTGACTCTTTCGCTGAACAGGCCGTTGCCAATACAGCAGTTTCCCCCATCTCAACAATGATGGCACCACCGGCCTGACGACCAAATTTGCCTGTGGACAACTTAAGATTCAGCTCTTTGGATTCTACGGTTTTTTCATTAAACACGAATACGCCTTACTTCCTGAGTTCCAGTTTTTTCAGGATTTCTGCATGGCTCTTGGGATCGCGATTCTGCAGGAACTTCAGGAGGTTACGACGACGACCTACCATGGTCAGAAGACCACGACGGCTATGGTGATCGTGCTTATGATGCTTGAAGTGCTCGTTGAGGGAATTGATTCTTTTGGTCAGAATCGCAATCTGCACCTCAGGGGAACCTGTATCGGTTTCATGAGTGCGAAAGCCAGCTACAACTTCGGCTTTCTTTTCTTTCGTAATGGACATTTCCGGTACTCCTTCAAATTTTTTTTCTTCTTCTCATTGAAAAAATAGAAGGCATTCTAGCCTAGAGTCCTCACCAAGATCAAAGTAATTCCTAAGCGTCAAGTTTTTTTCAAAAAACCATCAAGGTCAGAAACCAACCGGTCGAAGCTCTTTTCAACGTGAACGGACAAAAACAGACAAAAATGTACAGCCTTAATCATCCAACCGGAAACATGGAATTCAAGTTTCCCGTGCGAAGAATCACGCTTAACTGCCCTTTTCATGCCCCCGCCATCGTGGAAAACACCATTGGGGAAATCCCGGGCTTTACACGAAGCCCCTACTGGATTCTCTGCCCCAGACTGAATGCATCCATTCAGGATCTGGAAAGCCGAGGCTGGATCCACATTCTGGAAGACTGGATTCAGGGGCCGGCAAAACACCTCTGGACAGCAAGTGTGGAAGAAATCCGTTCCGTCCTCAGAAGGGAACTCGAGCCCGCCTACGCCCAGGCTCTGGAACAGGAAAACCGTTTATTCATCGGGGGTATCCAGAATCCGGATGGTCTTAAATGTCTGCACGCTCACTATGCCTTTTATCTGATGTTTCAGACCGGTCTGATCGGACATATGGTTCACGGCCTTCTGGTCTTCAGAAAATCAAGAAATCACCGCTACGGCGGAATCTGGTGCGAACCGCAGCAACTTCAATGTGATCGAGGGAGTCAACCATGATCAAGGGTCTATACACCTCTGCGATGGGAATGCTCATCCAGGAAGCTGAACTGAACGTCACTTCCAACAACCTGGCCAATGCGGGAACCACCGGCTACAAAAGGGATCGGATCACCTTTGAAGAATTTCCTGCCATGCTGGAACTCCGTCTCAACGACACCAGACTGGATCCCGGGCAGAAACGCTATATTCCACCCCAGATTGGAAAACTCGGAACAGGGGTGATTCTGGACCGGGTCACCACGGATCATGAAGCCGGAGTCTTTCGGGAAACCCATAATCCAACCGACTTCGCCCTTGATAACAAAGCCTACTTCATGGTCCAGACTCCCAACGGGATCCGCTACACCAAAGACGGGCAGTTCCGCATTACTCAGGATGGCTTTCTGGTGACCCGCCAGGGATACCGGGTCATGGGAAGTGGCGGAGCCCTGCCCAACCTGGCCCCGGTTGCCGATAACGATGGCATGAGGGCCGAAGGCGTCGCCCCGATTGTGATTCCCAATCCCCAGGATTTTCAGGTCAGTGAAACCGGACGCATTGTTTCCGGAGGAGCGCCGACCGGACAGAACATCTTAAAAGTCGCCTTCCGCGACACCAACAGTGTTGAGAAAGAAGGCTCCAACTACTATCGCCTGGAATCCGGCACCGCCCTCTATGACGGAATTCACGTCATGAAGCAGGGATTTCTGGAAGCCTCCAACGTCAATATTGTCCAGGAAATGGTCCATATGATTCGGGTCAACCGGGCCTACGAAGCCAATTCCAAAATCCTTACGGGAATTGATGAAAGAATCGGCCAGGCCGCCCGTGAAGTTGGTCAGTTGAGAGGTTAATCCCTTTGAACCCTAAATAATCTATTCAGATCTGACGATACAAAAAACAACAAAGGAGTACAGGTCATGATGCGAGCACTTTATGTCTCGGCTACCGGGATGCAGGCACAGGACAAGCATATTTCCACCATCACGCAGAACCTTTCCAACGTCAACACCGTTGGATACAAGAAGCGGGTGGCCAATTTTGAAGACCTGCTTTACCAAAGCATTCGCGAACCCGGAACCGAACTTCAGGACGGAATCACCACTCCAACCGGCATCCAGATGGGCAATGGTGTACGCGTGACCGGTATCTCCAAGGTATTCACCCAGGGAAACGGCTTTCAGATTACCGACAATCCGTTTGATCTCGCCATTGAGGGAGAAGGCTTCTTTCAGGTTCAGCTACCTGGTGGAGGAATCGGCTACACCCGTGACGGCGCCTTCAGACCTGATGCCAATGGCCAGTTCGTCAACGCCTCCGGGCTTCTTCTGGATCCCCCTGTTGCCATTCCACCTGATGCCAAAAATGTGACCGTTGGGACCAACGGGGTCGTCTCTGTAACTCAGGGGGACAATCAGCAGGCTGTTCAGATCGGTCAGATCCAGCTCACCCGCTTCGTCAATCCCGGTGGACTCAACAATCAGGGCCGCAACATCTTCACCGAAACCATTGCCTCCGGCCCTCCAATTCTGGGCTTCCCCGGACAGGGAGAATTCGGCACCATCGCCCAGGGAACCCTGGAGAACAGCAATGTCGCGATTGTAGATGAAATGGTCAATCTGATCATTGCCCAAAGGGCCTATGAATCCAATTCCAAAGGCATTCAGACCGCTGACACCATGCTTCAGACCGCCGTCGGACTGAAACGATAATTTTTCGTCCCCGGATTATGGTTTGTTCTAGCATTTCGCTAGTAGGCAAAACCTTGATCCGGGGGTTTTTCCTTAGATCTGTATATCTCCTGAAAACAGGGTCATTTATACGACAGAAATTGTCGCATAAAATAGAGCCGATTTTTAAGACATATACACCGAATAGAACGAAAAACCTCTATCTGTTCAACCTTGCAGATTCCTTTCTTCAAAGAGTTTTCATTCCTCCTGCAATCACAATAGAATAAGCCTCTCATGGATAACCCAGCCCTATTTGTACTGTTGAATTCTTTGATTCAGAAATGGGAAAACGAGATCATTGAGTTCAAGCAGGCCTCAACTGATTTTGAAACCGGTAAAATCGGGCGCTATTTTTCCGCCCTATCAAATGAGGCGAACCTGAGAGGGGCAGAAAAAGCCTGGCTCATTTTTGGGGTCTGTGACAAATCCAGAGATATTGTTGGCACTTCATACCGGGAAAAATCCTCAGAGCAACTGCAAAAAACCAAGCAACAGATCGCTGATGGAACCGAGCCTCGCATAACTTTTAGAAACATCTATGAGCCCTTCCACCAAAATGGAAGAGTCGTACTCTTTGAAATCCCTGCCGCTCCTCAAGGTATGCCAATTTCGTGGAATGGTCACTACTATGCTCGTGCAGGGGAAAGTCTGAACGGCCTGGGGCTGGACAAGCAGGATGAAATCCGTCAGCAAACAAAAGCAACAGACTGGTCTGCTCAATCTATTCCAACAGCAACCATGGACCATTTAGATCCAAAAGCTCTTAAAAAAGCCCGTGATTCCTTTCTTCAAAAATATTCCAGCCGTTTTCAAGCAGAAGAAATCAACCAGTGGTCAGATCGGGCATTTCTGGATAGGGCCAGATTAACTCAAGATGGACAATTAACCCGCACTGCCATCCTTCTACTCGGAAAACCGGAAGCTTCCTACCTGCTCTCCCCTCACCCAGCTCAAATGACCTGGAAACTGGAGGGCCCAGAAGAAAAAGCCTACGAGCACTTCGGCCCCCCATTTCTACTCAACACTTCTGCTCTGTACCACAAAATCCGTAATGTCCAGATCCGCATCCTTACAGACAATGAACTCCCCATGCTGCCAGCAGAAATTTCCAAATACGAACAAAGAGTCATCCTGGAGGCCCTGCACAACTGTATTGCTCATCAGGACTTTACTCGGAATAGCCGCATTGTGGTCACAGAATTTTCTGATCGCCTGATTTTTGAAAATGAGGGGGCTTTTTTTGAGGGTACTCCCGAAGACTATATCATCAGGGACAAAACTCCACGCCGCTATCGCAACCCATTCCTGACTCAAGCAATGGCCGAATTGAACATGATTGATACCATTGGCTATGGCATTCATTCCATCCATCGGGAACAGGTACGACGCTTCCTGCCTATGCCTGATTTTGACTTGAGTGAGCCCTATGCAGTCAAATTAATCGTCTATGGAAAAATCGTGGATCCAGCATATACAAAATTACTGACCCAGAACACCAATCTTCCTTTGGAGCAAATTCTCGCTCTGGATCGCGTGCAAAAAAAGCTCCCCATCAATGATGCAATGATCAAAATCCTGAAAAGAGACAAATTGATTGAAGGCCGTAAGCCAAATTTCCATATTTCCGCATCGATCGCCCAATCGACGGCCCACAAAGCCGAATACATCCAGACAAAAGCCCAGGATGATTCATTTTATGCACAGCTTGTGATGGATTATATTCAGAAGTTTGGCAAAGCATCCCGAACTGAAATTGATCGGCTTTTACTCGGGAAGCTCGGCGATGTTCTGGGTAAGGAACAAAAGAAAAGAAAAATCGCCAACCTGCTTACAAAAATGCGTCGAGCCCAACAAATCCAGAACCAAGGACCCAAAAAGGCCCCTATCTGGGTTCTGTTTCCCCATCATTCCTGATTCAGCAAAACCATAAACGCAGAATAAATGCAGAATAAACGCAGAATAAACCTAGCGCACAACAGCTTCAGTTCAAAGTCTTTCCTGAAACCTTTTCAAAGAAGATCCTAATCAATGCGATCCTGCCCAAAGCAGCAAAGGATTGCCTTCCGGATCCGTGAAAGTCGCAAACTGAAATCCGCTATCAGGATTGCCACCTTCAAAGCCCAGGATCGCCCCAAGCCCGAGAAGATGCTTTTTGGAACCTTCAAAATTTTCAGTCTGCCAGCCTGGGCCAGTCCGATCCATAGGACTTCCATTGCAGATGCAAAGCACCTGATTCGTTTCCCGATCCTTTAGGAGGGTGTAGAGATCGCTTGATTCGGTGATCTCAAAAGATCCCAGCTTCTGATAGAAGTCCACCAGGGCCTGATAGTCCTTCGCACCAATCATGGTATCCGCAAATTTTGGTTTCATGGATTCCCCGCCTCCTTGAACCCTAAAAGCATGGACACCCGACCATCGGCCCGATTCAACTCCATTCCGATCAAATGCTGATTACTGGGAGTTAAAAAGAAGCGAATATCGGAAAGACCTCCGTTGATGTTCGTGATCTGAGGAAAGCTCATCATATGTTTAAAATCACTATCTCTTGAGCAGGTATAAGCCGCATCCTGAACATCCAGAACAGAATAAAAATTTGTCGTGCTATTGATAAACTCCAGGCGACCTTCACGAAGAATCTGATTTTCCAGGCGAGTCGTCACAGTGCTTCCTTGAGCTGAAGGCACGGATACCGTCCAAGCAACCAGATGATATGTTCCAATATTTTGAGGACAGGCGCTCTCGTGGCTGCTATCGACTTTAGCCAAAATGGTTAGCCCACTGCCTGTGCTTGTCCCTGATTTTTGCTTCCCGGTTACCAGAAAATTGTACTGAGGGGTAACATGCCAGGGCCAAGGTTCCGTCCGATCCAAAAACAAGAAGCGATCGGCTCTAATTTCGTACAGATCCGAAACCGGGGTCGAGGCAAACTGAGAAGGAGATGAAACATTGGAAACATAGGCCGAGCCCGTTGCAATCCCCGTTGAGGTGCCGCTATGAACCTGCCCCAAAAGGTATTCGGCCATCAGCATACTCCCATCCAGATCCAGAGAAACCAGGGCGTAAGTGCCCGTAAGAGTTGAAATCTGAGATTCCGCAATCGGAGGAACAATTTTTTTTGTATGCACACTTAAAATAGCACTGGTCGATGCCACCCCTGTGGCTGAAGTGGTTCCTGGTAAAGCGTAGACCGAGAAATCGGAAGGAAACTGATTTAAGGAACTTGCATAAAACCCTGCACTCTTATCGGCTCCATCCACCACCAGAGTAGCACTCCCCTTGACACTACCCCCAAATGTGTAATCTTTGAATGTTGGATCACTTGCTGTAAAAATTCTTAAATTTGGGGAACCATAGCTTGTTTTGTTATAAACCAGGTCCCGGGCAAAAACCTCACGTCCACCGCTTTGTTCTTCAGAATCCCGTACCGAAACAATCTGATAAGTACCTTCCACCGTGCCAGAGCCCGTGTTATCAACACCATTACCCCCAGTGCCTCCTCCAATACCACCGGTCTCAACGTTCACACCAGTATTGAAGGTTCCGGCCGAGCCGCCGCCACCACAACCTGCAAGCAAAATGGCCATCATAGCCGTAATCAGTCTCAGCATCCCTGCTCCCTTATACAGACAAAATATAGGTGAATTTCGCGAAAAACGTCCGGTATCATAGGAAACATCGCCAACCATTGCAAGAAAGCGCAAAAGCTCGATGACAAAACTGACCATCACCGATCTGCATTCCCTGGGAGCAGGAGTCTCCCGTCTCCCCCGTTCCGAAGGGCGTGACGAGGTCTATCTGGCCCCAGGCACCATCCCCGGAGACACTGTTGAAATCCTGTCTTCGCAGGAGAAAAAGCGCTATCAGGAAGTCACCGGGTTCAGACTTCTGGAATCCTCCGAAGAAAGAGAAGAGGCACAATGCCCCCACCTTGAGGAAGGATGCGGCGGATGCCAGCTCCCAAAACTCAGGGAGAGCTCCTATTCTTCAAGAAAACTTCAGATGCTTCAGGGACAGCTTCGCTTCACCCCTGAAGAAATCCTGCCCAAGAGAGTAAAAACCCTGACCCAATGCGGCCATCGCGCCCGGATCGAACTTGGATTTGATGCCAAAACCGGCCCTTTTTACCGGAATCGCAACAAGGAGCCCATCTCCATCAGAACCTGTCCGATAGCTCACCCCTCCATACAGGATTCGCTTGTTCACCTGAACATTCTGGGTTCTCTTTCCAGAAAACAGATTCCAGAAAGGCTTCTGCTTTACAGTTTCCCGGAATCTCTCAAACCGGTACTGGGGATGATCGGAAAGGCACCCCCCACAGAGCTGCCCTCGGAATGGACCCTGAATTTTGGAGCTATCTTCTTTCAGACCTCGGCAACAGATGCGAATTTCAGGTGGATTAAAGAGCCTTCACGCCCCATCACCTACCTTGCGGACCAGACTCCCATCCCCTGGGTCCCCGGAGTTTTCACCCAGACCTACCCCCGGATGGCCGCGGAGATCCTCAGGGATATCCGGGAATTTGTGGCGACAGAGAAAATCTGCACGGCCTGGGACCTTTTCTGTGGAAGCGGCTCCATTCTTCTGAATCTCCCCCAGCTTGAAGCGGGACTGGGACTGGAACGCAGCCCTGCCGCCATTGACTGCGCCAGAAAAATCGCTCCCGACCACCTGAAATTTCATACTGCCCACCTTCCAAGGGAAGGAATGCAATTCTTAAAAAAAGCTCCAAAGCCGGATGCCGTGATCGTCAACCCCCCAAGAGCCGGCCTGGGAAAACTCTGGATTGAGCGCATCGGGGGACTTCTGCCGAATACCCTGGTTTATGTCTCCTGCAATCCCCAGAGTCTGGACAAGGATATGCAGATGCTGGCACCTCTGGGCTTTTCTCCCATAGGAATGAAAGCCTACGACATGTTTCCCAGAACCCACACCTGCGAAATTCTGACCTTTTTCAAAAAAGCTGAGTAAAAAACTTGCAGGAAGTCACGGGGGCACCTATTATTGCACGTTCTGGAAATCATGATAGTTGCAATCGACGGGCCGGCCGGAGCCGGAAAAAGTACAATTGCCCGCCGGATAGCGGAAGCTCTCGGGTGGCGTTATCTCGACTCCGGGGCATTTTACCGCAGCTATACCTTCAAGGTTCTCAAGACAAAAACGGATCTTGAAAATTCCCCCTCTGTTCAAAAGCTTTTGAAAAACTCCCGGTTTGAAGCCGATTACAGCCAGGAACACCCGCTTTATCGCATGGACGATGAAGATGTGACCGAGGCAATCCGCTCCCGCGAGGTGACCTCCATGGTCAGTGCCGTCAGTGCCTGCCCTGCCATTCGTGCCGAGGTCAACCAGAAGCTCCGGCAGACAGCGAACACCGGGGCCTTCCTGATTGATGGACGGGATATCGGAACAGCCGTGTTTCCCGATGCCGATTTCAAATTTTTCCTGACAGCTTCCGTCAAAATCCGCGCCCGGCGACGTCATGATGAACTGGCCGCGAAAGGTGAAAGCCCGGTTCTTGAAGAACTCATGGAAGAAATCCGGATTCGGGATCTAAAAGACAGCACCCGGGAAACCGATCCTCTCAGATGTGCCGAAGATGCAACCGTAATTGATTCCAGTGATTTAAGTATTGAAGAAGTTATCAAAATCATAGTCGAACATATCGAACAGGCCCGACAGCGGGGCCTAAACCGCTGAATTTTTTTTAGGAGTTGATGTCTGTGACAGAAGAAATTCAAAAATTGGAAGAAGGAACCATGGAAGAATCCATGGCAGACTTCGAGAACTTGTGGGATGTAGATCTCGTAACCGCTGAGGAAGGAAAGATCTACAAAGGCACGATCGTAAGGATCGATTCCAGGGACGTTTACCTGGATATCAATGCCAAAAACGAAGGTATGGTACCCCTTGGAGAATTCTCCAATGATCCACTGCCACCCGCACTGGGTCAGGAAGTGGAAGTCATGGTTGTTGAAAACCGTGAAGATTCCACCATCATCCTGTCCAAAACCAAAGCTCAGGCCGCCCGCGCCTGGGAAGTTGCCGGAAAAGCTTACGAAGCTGGCGAAACCGTAACCGCACGCATCACTGGCAAAGTGAAAGGTGGCCTCAATGCCTCCTGCCATGGTCTGAAAGCCTTCGTACCAGGTTCCCTGATGAGCCTGCACCAGGAATATGACCTGGAAAAATACATCAGCCAGGAATTCGAATTCAAAATCATTGAATTCAACCGCCGCCGCCGCAACATGGTTCTTTCCCGCAAGGAGCTCCTGCAGGAAGAACGCCGCAAAAATATCGAGCATATTTTTGAAACACTGCGTGAAGGTGATATCTGCGAAGGTATTGTCAAAAACATCACCGATTACGGTGCCTTCATTTCCATAGTGGATGGCCAGATTGACGGTCTTCTGCACAAAGCTGACATGAGCTGGGCTCACGTCAGAAGCGTTAGCAGCATGCTGAAACTGGGCGAAAAAATTCAGGTGAAAATCCTGGGTATTGACCGCGACAAGGAAAAAATCTCCCTGGGTGTCAAGCAACTGACTGAAGATCCATGGAACGATATCGAAGCCCGCTTCCAGGTTGGCACTTCCCACAAAGGAAGCGTCAAGAACATCACTCATTTCGGTGTGTTCGTAGAACTGGTTGAAGGTGTCGAAGGTCTGGTTCATGTTTCTGACATTTCCTGGACACAGCGCATCAAGCATCCTGAAGAAGTTCTTAAAATCGGCGACGAAGTGGAATGTAAAATCCTCAGCTTCGAAAAAGACAGCCGCAAAATCGCTCTGGGTATCAAGCAGTGCGAAGATGATCCATGGGAAAAAATCTTCGAAAGTCATCACATTGGTGAGACGATCGAAGGTGAAGTCCGTAACATCACCGACTTTGGTGTATTCGTGGAAATCCAGAGTGGAATTCAGGGCCTGATTCACATTTCCGATCTGTCCTGGTCCAACAAAATCACTCACCCTAAACAGGTGGTTGAAGTTGGCCAGAACCTGAAAGTGAAAATCATCAGCCTGGATGCTGAAAGCAAGAAAATCGGCCTGTCTCTCAAAGAAGTGACTCCCGATCCATGGACTGGCGTGGAAGGAAGCTTCCCCGTTGGTGCTGTTGTCGAAGGAACTGTAACCGGTCTGACCAATTTTGGCGCTTTCATTGAAATCGCTGAAAATGTCGAAGGCATGGTTCACATTTCCGATTTCAGCTGGACTCAGCATTTCGACAATGCCGCTGACTTCCTGCAGGTTGGCCAGAAAATCCAGTGTAAAGTTCTGGAAATCGATCCACACGTACGCAAGATCTCCCTGGGTATCAAGCAACTGACCGAAGAACCATTCGTGAAAGTTGCCAATGAGCATCCGGTTGGAACCATTGTGGAAGGCAAAATCACCAACCTGACCAATTTCGGCGCTTTCGTTGAAATCAGCGATGGGGTAGACGGCCTTCTGCACGTATCGGATATCTCCTGGACCGAGCGCGTGGATCACCCGGCTGACAAATTCAGCGTGGGTGATGCAGTCAAAGTCAAAGTTCTGGCTGTTGACTATGATTCCCGAAAAATCAGCCTGGGTCTGAAACAGCTGTCTGATGATCCAATTGAGAAATTCTTCTCCGAGCATCCTCTGAAAACTATCGTCACTGGCGAACTGGTTGAGGTTCAGGGTGATGGCACAGGCGTTGTAAAACTCAATGACGATGTCACTGGCTATATCCAGCCTAAACATATGGTTAAAGGACAGGAAATCGGCTCCTCCGTGGATGCCAAGCTTCTGGAGTTCAACCATCGCGATCTGAAGGTTTACCTGTCTGTACGCCAGGCTCAGAAAGAGCTGGAGCGCACTGACGTGGAACAATACAACCGCGAGATTGAGCGCAAATCCGAGACCGAAAATACTCCTGTCAGCGAGCAGCTGGCGAACCTGAAGGCTCAGCTCGAAAAAGAGGAAGCCGCAGCTGCGAAGAAATAAGCAGCTGCTCAGTGGAGTACAAAACCCCTGCCGGGCCCGCCCAGCGGGGGTTTTTTGCTATCCTCAATCCTCAGGAGCAGGAAAAGAAGGATGAACCGGCGTATTATGGAGAGTTGAACGATAGAGCTTCTGTTCCAAGGCAAACCGGGGAAACCATGGCGAATAAAATCAGCTACCTGCCAACCTTCACCAAACCCGCCCGCCAGCGATGGGAGTCGATCCCCCTTGAACATCGCAAGCTGTTCTTATCCAAGGTCTGGTGTGGGAATTGTAGTCAGGGAACCACAATCACAGATTTCAGCGGAAGAATAGAAAGAGGTGATTTGATCCTCACCGGTCAATGCGCCCGATGCTGTGGGAATGTTGCCCGTGTCATTGAGGGCTCGTAGGCTTCCTAGAAGGGCAATCCACAGCAACCGGACACTGTCCACATCTGGGACGACGGGCAATACAGGTTTTACGGCCATGATCGATCAGAAGATGGGAAAACATCACCCAGTCTTCCTGGGGAACAATCTGGTTCAGATCCCTTTCAATGGCTTCGGGAGTTTTAGAAGCTGTCAGCTTCAACAGTTGAGAAATACGACTGACATGGGTGTCGACCACCACACCTTCAGGATGTTGAAAAGCATTTCCAAGCACCACATTGGCCGTCTTTCGGCCGACCCCTCCCAGGGCGACCAGTTCCTTGAGAGTCTGGGGAACCACCCCATGATGCACTTCCATCATACGTTCCGCACAGGCCTTGAGATTCTTGGCCTTGGAGCGGAACAGACCGATTGTGCGAATCGCTTCTTCGATTTCCCCGACTGAAGCCTGAGCCATTTCCCCGGGTCCGGGCCAGCGCTCAAAAAGTGCCGGAGTAACCTTGTTCACATTCTTGTCTGTACACTGAGCAGACAAGACGGTAGCAACCAGAAGCTCCCAGGCATTTTTGTGCTCAAGAGCACACCTGGAGTCGGGAAACTCCTGCATGAGTGTGGCAAAAATACGGGAACAACGTTCGATTCTGGCTTTCTTGGATTCGTAAGACATAGTTGGGAATTTCAGAAACCTGCCCTATAATGAGCATATGCAGGGACTCATCCAGTGGCTAAACTATAGCTGGGGACTCGCTCTTGAGGCAAGCCCATACCTGCTGCTTGGTCTTATCCTTTCCGGATTCATGAAGGCCTGGCTTCCCGAAACCTTTGTCAAGAAGGCACTTGGTGGACCGCGTCTCCCCGGGATTCTCAAAGGTGCCCTGATTGGCACCCCCATTCCCCTTTGTTCCTGTGGAGTTCTTCCTGTCGTCCAGACTCTGAACAAACAGGGTGCCAGGCGCCCCGCAAGCCTTGCCTTTCTGGTGGCAACCCCGGAAAACGGGGCGGACTCCTTTGTCATGACCTGGGGCATGCTGGGACTTCCCTATGCCATCATCCGCGTGATCGCAGGCTTTCTCTCCGCCATCGTCGTCGGGCTGGTGGATCTTTTCTTTCCCGAGGAGCATTCCCATCACGCCGATCACGCCTCCGGATGCTGTTCCAAAAGCTCCTGCTCTTCCGAACAACCCAAGAGGCCATTCCTTAAAGAGAGCATGCGCTACGCCTTTACCGATCTGATGGATGATATAGGTCCGAGTCTTCTGGGAGGACTACTTCTCGGTGGAGCCATTCTGCTTCTCCTTCCAACTGAGTTCACCCGTGAGCACCTCGGAGGAGGCATCCTCGGAATGGCCAGTGTTCTGCTGGCAAGCGCCCCTCTATACCTTTGTGCAACCAGTTCCACCCCTCTTGCCGTGGGACTGATTCTTCAGGGAATGAGTCCAGGGACAGCTCTTGTCATGCTTCTGGCCGGACCTGCCACCAATGCCGCATCCCTGGCTGTGGTACTCAGGCTTTTTGGCCCCAAAGCCACTCTTCGCTACCTGATTACCCTGTGTGCAATGGCTATTTTGATGGGCCTTGGTACGGATTATGTTCTTCAGACTTTATCCCTTGGCATCACTCCCGTTCAGAACCTGGGCCACAATCACGAACATTCCCACCCGATGAAGGTCCTGAGTGCCCTGATTGTGATTGGCCTGTGCCTGAAACCCATCCTTCATTCATTTCGAACTCACAAGGACAATTGCAGCCATTAGCAATTTCGTAGAGACCCCGCTATACTTCCTCTATGGCTAAACTCGATCAGTTCCTCCACCAAATGGTTGAACTCGGAGCGTCAGATCTGCATCTGCACGCCGATTACCCACTTACGTACAGAATTGACGGACAATTACGCCCTCAGGGCAAAGCCATCAACTCTAGGCAGCTTATCTTTCTTCTGGGAGAAATCCTAAGCGATGAGCAAAAGGCCCAGCTGAACCGGGGCCAGGAACTTGACTTTGCTTACGACATTGCCAAAGTCGGACGTTTTCGCGGTAATGTCTTCATGCAGAACAACAAGTTCGGTGGAGTGTTCCGTCTGATTCCCAACCGGCTTTTCCGTCTTGAAGAACTGAATGCTCCTGTTGGGGTTCTCAGGCTCTGTGAAAAATCCTCCGGTCTCGTTCTGGTGACCGGCCCAACCGGAAGCGGGAAATCCACCCTCATTGCCGCCATGATTGACAAGCTCAATGATGCCAAGCGCGGGCATATTGTCACGATTGAAGATCCTGTGGAATTCATGCACGAAGATCGAGGCTGCATGTTCTCACAGAAGGAAGTCGGTAAAGACGTTCCTGATTTTATGGCGGGTATTCGGATTGCCAGCCGGGAAAATCCAGACATTATCCTCGTCGGAGAGATCCGCGATCGCCAATCCATGCAGGGAGCGCTGGATCTGGCCGAAGCCGGGGTTCTGGTTCTGGCCACCCTGCATACCATGGATGTTGCCAATACCGTTAAAAGGGTCATCTCCTTCTTCTCGGAAGAAGAGCAGACCATGATCCGGGCCCGCTTTGCTCTCAATATCCAGGGTATTGTCTCCACCCGTCTTCTGCCTAAGGCCGAGGGAGGAGGGCGCGTTGGAGCCTTTGAGATCCTGCTCGCCAATCAGGGAGTTCGCAGCATTCTGGTCGAAGCCAAGGAACACCAGCTTGCCTCAAGCATGGAACAGGGCAGGAGCGAAGGCATGAAAACCTTCAAAATGCATCTTCGGGAGCTTCTGGGTGCCCGTCAAATCACCAAGGAAATGCTGGATCGCTATGGACTGGGGGATACGAACTAATGACTCCGGAGCTTCTGGAATTTCTGCGCAAGGCCTTCGAAAGTGGCGCAACGGATGTTCATATCCGCCATGGGAAATCTCCCCGTTTAAGGCTTGGAGGAGAGCTTCGTGAGGCCCGGGAAATTGCCGGAGACGGATTCAATGTCACCCAGCTGGCCAAGTCCATGCTGGGGGAAAAGGACCGCGAAGTTCTGAAAAATCAGCGGATTGTTCAGGTTGTTCACGATGTCAGCCCAAAGCTGAAGCTCAGGGCAACCTTTACCTTTGATCAGGGAAAACTCTATTTCACCGGACGACTGCTTCCAGCCAAAGTTCGTTCCTGGGACATGCTGGGAGTCCCCAAACTGGCCATGAATTTCCTGAACCGTACCCAAGGCCTGATTCTGGTTTCCGGCCCCCTCTGTTCCGGAAAGACCTCTACCATGATCAGTTTCCTGTCCTATCTCAACCAGTTTCGGCGGGAGCATATCATCTATATGGATGAACTGATGGAATACCGCCCTCAAAGCGGAAACTGCATTGTCACCTTAAGACAGGTTGGTAAGGACACCACCGACTATGTTTCCGGCCTTCGTTATGCCCTTCGGGAAGATCCTGACGTCATTGCCGTAGGGGAGGTCAGAGACTTTCAGAGTGCCGATATCGCCTTATCCATTGCCGAAACCGGTCACCTCATGATTGCCGGGGTTTCCACTGTAGGGACCCTGAATTCCATTCAGCGCGTCCTGAATTCCTTTCCCAGCAGCATGGCCCAGGATGCCCGCCTGAAAATGTCAGCCTACCTGATTGGCTGTCTAAGCCAGGTACTCGTACCCGGAGCCCAAAGCCTGCATCCGGTACCGGTTTTTGAAGTTCTCACGGCAACCGCATCCATTCAAAACGCCATTCGTTTGGATAAGACCCTGCAGCTCAAGGCAGAGACTTCCAGAAGTATCAAGGGTGTTTCGATTACCTTTGAGGACTATGCCAAGGAGCTCAAGTCAAAAGGCCTGATTCCCGCCAATATTGACCTGACTGATCTGATTTCCTAGAAGGTTTTTCCCGGAAAGGAATCATCTTCATCCTTTGCCCGCTGAAATTCAAGGCCTGAGACTTCCAGCCACTTTCGGACCTTCCAGACATCGCAACGTACACAGTGGGCCCTCTTGATGATGCGAAGTTCGTCTTCAGAGCCTCCATTTTCGCGATGACGATCCATGGTTTGCTGAACCGGGCAACCTGAAGACCGGCAATAACTGATCATGACTTCCTTAATCCGCATTTTATACTCCCTGTTCTTAAAGGTATCGGCATGTACGCAAAAGTTCTGCATCTGCTCCCGGGTGGAACCATTTCTCCTCAACTGCTAGACTGAAGCCATGACAAGTCTAGCCACACCTATCTATGATCAGTTCGTCCTTCAGTACCGTATCCGTCGCAGACTCTCTTCCAGTATGGGGCTCTTAAGCTGGGACACCCAGATTCTGATGCCTCCCATGGCAAGGCCGGCCCGTTCCGAGCAAAGCTCAGCCCTGGCTTCCCTGATGCATTCAAGAAGCTGCGATCCAGCCTGGGGCAAACTGCTTCAGGACTGTCTGCAAAAAGAGGGCTCCCAGTTGACCCCTGCCCAGCGCTTCAATGTCAGTGAGGCCCTGAGGGGATTTGAGGAAAGCACAAAAATCCCGGCCCACCTGGTCGAAGAAAGTGCCGGACTCCAT